>JBKJUQ010000248.1:0-18439 GCA_046590685.1 Hymenobacteraceae bacterium | reverse complement strand
CGCCCGTTCGGCCCCGACCACCATCCGCCTCGGCTCGCGCGTGAACAGCGGCGAGTCGCCGTTCGGCAAGCCGCTGCCGCCGTCCGACGAGTCGGCGCCGTTTTAGCGGCGATGCAGCCTCGGCGCGCCCGCCCGTACCTTTCGCGCCGATGAACCTGCTCCGCTTTCTTACCTCCGTGGCCACGGGCGCGCTCTTGCTCGCTACTGTTGCCTGTCAGTCTACTGACTCCGCCAAGAACCCCGACGCATCCACCGCCTCCGCGGCCGATCAGCGGTTCGATACGTTCAAGGGCGAATTTATCGAGCGTTTGTGGCGGCTGAGTCCGGATTGGGCCGCCTACCAGGGCTACCACAAGTACGATGCGGCGCTCGTCGTCAACGATTCGGCGTGGCGGGCCGGCGCCCGTGAGCAGTACGCCCGCGAGCTGGGTCGCCTCGATGCCTTCGCGCCCGATTCGCTCTCGCCCAACAACCAGACGGACCACCGGATGCTCGCCGACTTCCTGCGCGGCGCCCAGTGGAGCCTCGACTCGCTGCGGACGTGGGAGTGGGACCCATCGGCTTACAACCTCGGCGACCCGATCGGCATGCTGCTCACCGGCCGCCACGCGCCGCTCGATAAGCGCCTCTCCGCCCTGAGCGACAAGCTCAGCAAGTCGGCGGCGTACTACGAAGCGGCCGGCCGCAACCTGCGTCACCCGTCGGTGGAGCACACCCGCCTCGCGATCCTACAGAACAACGGTACGCTGGCGCTATTGCCGCAGGTGCTCGACTCGGTGAAGAAGTCAACCCTGACGCCGTTTCAGCAGGAGCGCCTGACGCAGCAAGTTGAAACCACGCGCGCCGCGATCAAAGGCTACGTAGCGAGCCTGGAAGCGGCGTTGAAAAATCCCGCCGACCCGCAGGCGCACCCCTACCGCCTCGGGCGGGCGCTCTACGCCCGTAAGTTTCACCACGACCTCGCCTCCGCCTACACGCCCGAGCAGCTCTACGAGCGCGCCGTCGCCCACAAGGAAGAGCTACTGACGGAGATGGCTAATACGAGCACCGCGCTGTGGCCAAAATACTTCCCGAACCAGCCGAAGCCGACGGATCGTCAGCAGCTGATCCGGCGCGTGATCGATAAGCTGACCCTCAACCACACCACCCCGGACTCGTTCGTGGTCGCCGTGCGCCAGCAGATTCCGCGCCTCGTGCAGTTCGTCAACGATAAGCAGCTCCTGACCCAGGATCCATCGAAGCCACTGGTAGTACGCGAGACGCCGCTGTATATGCGCGGTGGCGGCGCGGGGGCGAGTGTGTCGGCCCCGGGCCCCTACGACAAAGACGCCGATACGTATTACAACGTCTCGCCGATTACGCCCGCCGACTACTCGCCCGAGGCCGCCGAGAGCTATCTGCGCGAGTACAACCGCTACACGCTCCAGATTCTCAACATCCACGAGGCCATCCCCGGCCACTACACGCAGCTCGTGTACGCCAATCGCTCGCCGTCGCTGGTGAAGGCCATTTTCGGCAACGGGTCGATGGTAGAAGGGTGGGCGGTGTACACCGAGAAGATGATGCTCGAAAACGGCTACGGCGCGGTAGAGCAGAACGGCAAAACCGTCGCTTCTCCCGAGCTGGCGCTGCTGTACTACAAGTGGAACCTGCGTACCACCCTCAACACGATCCTCGACATCAGCGTCCACACCAAGAATCTGAGCGAAAAGGACGCCCTGGCGCTGCTGATGAACGATGGCTTCCAGGAGCGCGCCGAGGCGGCCGGCAAATGGCGGCGCGTGCAGCTCTCGCAAGTGCAGCTCTGCTCGTACTTCGACGGCTACGCGCAAATCATGGAGCTGCGCGATGAGCTCAAAACCGCTCAGGGGAAAGCGTTCGACCTGCGCGCTTTCCACGAGCAGTTTCTGAGTTACGGCTCGGCGCCCGTGCGGTACATCCGCGAGCTGATGCTTGTCCGGACCGCGCCGGCCGTGGCGCGGAAGTAGCAGGCCCGGTAAGCAGGCGGCTGGGGCTGCCTGGCGGCAACGCCCCCGACCGCAACTCAAATCATCTCGATTGCCTCGAAGAACACGGGCGGCATCATCTTCATCCGGGCGGCAAAGCGCGCGTCGAGCGTCGCCAGCCGCCGCGCGATAGAAACCACGCGCCGGCCGCAAAACCGGGCGTACACCCCCACCGACGAGCCAATCACCGCGAACTCTACCGTGGGGTAGCTGTACGCTACGTCCTCGAGCAGCACCCGCGTGGTGAGCTCGGTGAACGTCAGGCGGTCGCGCCACGGCCCGAAAATCTCTGCCTCGTAATACGCGCGCTGACCGGGCTTCTGAAGCTGCACCGGGTGATATTTGTAGAGTATCTGGTGCCGGCCCTGGGCCACGAACCAGCCGAAAAGCGCGTCCATCGCCTGTCGGAAGGCCTCGGGGGCGACCAGGTTGAACTCGATAACCGCATCGAGTACCAGAATCACCTGCTTGCTGGGGTCCGGGTCGAGTGTAACATGCCGAAACGGCAGCGGTAGGACCGTTTTGCGGGCCAGGCCCGGAAAGCACGTCGCATCCACGCAATACGCCCGCGCGTGGACGTCGGGGTAGTGCCCGAGCGCCGGATAACGCCCGCGGCTGAAGGCGTAGCGGACGAGGTTGTCGCGCATCGAGAATGGATGGTGCAATTGGGCCACCGGGACGTACGAGGCCGTCCCTTCCTCCAGAAAATTTACGGTCTGACAGCGGCGGTTAGTGTACAGCAGTCGGGCCGTCGCGTTATCGAGGTGCGGGACGTAAAGTGCGTAGGGCGCGTCGCCGGTCAGCTTGGCCACTTGCGCGTCGAGGACGGCGATTCGCTGCCACACCGCCCCGACGCGCCATGTGAGCGGAACCGTGACGGCTTCGGCCAGCACGAGCCGGGCTGCCACGGGATCATCCGCGTCGGGTTGATACGCGCGCAGCAGGACGTAGGCGCACGCTTCGGGCGGCAGGGATTCGTGGCGCATCACTGCGCGGGCAACGAGGTAGGTGATGGCGCTGTGAACAAGGAATACGTGACGCACGGGAGGAGGGGGAAGGCAAGCTGGCGGGGGCGACCCCAAGGGCGCCGGGCTGCAAGTATAGCCCCGGAGCCGGGGAGGCCCGCTACCGCGCACCTTTGCACCGGATGTTCTTTCTGTTATCGAAACTGCTCGCGTTCGCGCTTTCTCCGGTGCTGTGGCTGCTGATCGGCCTGGGGCTTGCCCTGGTGGCCCGCGAGCCGCGGCGCCGACGGGCGTGGCTGCGCGCTACCGCCGCGGCGCTGCTGGTGCTGAGTAATCCGGCGCTCGCCACCCTGGCGTGGAATCAGTGGGAAGCACCCCTGATGCCGGTCGGGCGCGTGGCGCCGGGCGCGTACGACGCCGCCGTACTCCTCACGGGGATCACCGCGCCCGAACGACCGCCCTACGACCGCGTTTTTATGGCCGACGGGGCCGACCGGCTGCTGCATACCGTCCAGCTCTGGCGGCGGGGTGCGTTTAAGCGAATCATTGTCTCGGGGGGCTCGGGAGCCGTGCTCGGTCGTCCGGGTGGGCGATCAGAAGCCGCGGAGCTGCGGGCGGTGCTACACACCTGCGGCGTACCCGATTCGGCCATCGTGGTGGAGGACCGCAGCCGCAATACCCGCGAGAATGCCCTGTGCACGGCCGCGCTGCTACGGCAGCGGCCGGAGCTGGCGCCGCGCGGCCGGCTGCTGCTGATCACTTCCGCGTTTCACCTGCCCCGCGCGGCGGGGTGCTTCCGCCGCACCGGGCTCACGATCACGGGCTTTCCCGCTCATTACGTCGGCCAGCCCCTGCGCCTGACGCCGGACGCGCTGCTGGTACCGTCGGCCGCGGCGCTGCTCGGCTGGGATCGGCTCCTGCACGAAATGGTTGGGTACGTCACTTACCGCTTAGCAGGGTACTGCTGACCGGGCCTGACGCCCCTTGTCCGAAGCATTCGTGCCCGGCCGGCAGAAGGCGCGATGGGTTGGTGACTGAAGAGGACGTTTCTTTGTAGTCTCAATCCGCCCAGCTCGAACCCGCGCCGGGCTTCGGCGGTTAACTGTCGGCTAATGCCCTTTCTATGAAACGCTTCCTGCTTTCGCTCGCCTTTGCCCTGCTGCTTGTCGCCACTTTCGCCGGACGTAGCGCGGCGCAGGGCTGCTCGCTATGTACCTCGCAAACCAACAGCGGCGAGTCGACCAACCTGACCAAATACCGCGGCCAGACCCTGAATACGGGTATTCTGTACCTGGCGGCCGTGCCGTATCTGGCGGGGGGCGCGCTGGGCTTTATGTGGTACCGCAACCGGCGACGTCTGCGGCAGCAAGCCGCTCTGAAGCGCTAGTGGCGTCCTCCGTTCCTGTGCCTGAGCCGCCGATCACCCACTTTCAGGCACTTCTCCGGCTGCGCTGCCCGCGCTGCCACGCCGGCCCGCTGTTCACGCACGCGGCTTCCTCGCTTGGGCATTTTGATGAGATGCCGCCCGGCTGCCCGGTGTGCCGGCAGACCTACGAGCCCGAGCCCGGCTTTTACTACGGGGCGATGTACGTGAGCTTTGGCTTCTCCGTGCTGGTGGTGGCGTTGGTGGGCTTCAGCCTCTACTTCCTGGCCGGCGACCCGGCCGCGTGGGTGTACGTCACGGCCGTGGCGGGCATCATGATTCTGCTCACGCCGCTTTCGTTTCGCTACGCCCGCGCCGTGATGCTGTATGCGTTTGGTTCGGCGCCGTACGATCCGGCGCGCGACCCGGCCCGGCGCGTCCAGTAGCGCCGACAACGGTGACCTTTGACGGCGCCTGTTATTATGAGGCTGTCCGCGTAGCGCGGGACCCGTCGCTTTGCCTGCCGTGAAAACCCGTCTGCTCGAAACGTTTGGCCTACTAGCGCTCGTGACCCTCTTGTGGGGCCTGGCGGCCGCCGTGCGGCGCGAGGCAACTCCCGCCGCCGCGACTTCCCGCACCGAGATGGCGCGCGTCCAGGCCCAAACCAACGCGGCTTTGCGGCAGGCGACCCAGGATGCCGACCGGGCTCTGCGACGGGTAAGGCGATTTGAGCGGGCGCCGTTCAGCGCCCCCCTGCCGCCGGAAGCGACCGCGTGCTACGTGCTGCGGCGCGACTCCCTGGTGTACTGGTCGGAGCACGCGCTGCTCTCGGAAGTAGACGCCGCCCCGCCCGACGCGGCCGCGTTCCGCGCCGTGGAGTCACGGCGGGGGAAGCTGCTGGTGGTCGCCCGCGCGGCCGCCGGCCTGCGCGCGCTGGCCGTAGTGCCCCTCGACACGCGCTACGGGATCAGCAACCGCTACCTCTCGCCCGCGCCCAACCGCGCTATTTTCGGCCAGCTCCGCCCGCGGCTTGTCATCGATGAGCGCGCCTTGCTGCCCCAGGTGCGTGCCCCGGATGGGGCGTACCTGTTTTCCCTCGCCCCGGACACCGTGGGGCTCGCCGGACCGACCGACCCGGATACGTGGCTGCCGCTGGCGCTGCTGGTGGCCGGAATCGGGTTTTATATCCTCGCGTGGGTGCGGCTAGCGCGTCCGGTGCGCCGGCGCTGGGGCACGGGGTGGGCCGTGGCGATGGTGCTGGGGGCGCTCGTGGTGCTGCGCGGCGCGCTGCTGGCGCTGAACCTGCCGTTCGCGCTGGCCGAAATTCCGCTCTTCGATCCGCAGTACTACGCGGCGGCGTGGTGGGCCCCCTCGCTCGGCGATCAGCTGCTGAACGTGGGCCTGGCGGGGGTGGCCGCGTGGTGGGGATTGCGCTGGTTTCGGCGGCGCGGCGAAACGCTGCTGCGCCAGCTGCGCCGCCGCCTGCCGGAACCGATGCGCCTGCTGGCCGCCCTGGGGGCGCTGGCCGTGCTGACGCTGCTCATCTGGTACCGCTACCGGTTGTACACCGACGCGTTCGCGAACTCCTCGCTTGACCTCGACATCACCCAAACCGTCAAGCTCTCGTGGCTGAAGATGCTGCTGGCGGGCCTGCTCACCGCGCAAAGCGCGGTAGCCGGCGCGGTGCTGTATGCGGTGGTTAGCGTGGCCGCCGAGCTGGTGCCCGGACGCTGGCACGGGCGGGCGTGGCGCGGGTTGCTGGCCGCCGAAGTGGGGTGCTGGGTAGGCGCGTTCGCGTTGGGCTCGCACGCGCTGGCGCTGGCCGCGCTGGCGTTGCTCTTCGCCAAGGGCGTGCTGGTGGTGCGCGAGCGCCAGCGCGCCCGGGGCGTGAGCTACCCCCAGACCGTCTTTCTGTTTGCCGTCGTGGCCCTGTGGGCGCTGGTGGGGGCTTTGGCCCAGAAGCGCCACTACGACCGCCAACTGCACGCCGCTGAGCGCAAGCTCGCCGCCAGCCTGCTCGTGGAGCACGACGTACTGAGTGAGTTTCTGCTCGAGGAAGTAGCCGGCAAGATCACCGCCGACCCACTCGTGATGCGCGCCCTCACCGGGCCGTTTCCGCAGCCCGATATCGCCCGGCAGAAAATCGCTAAGTACTACCTGCGCGACTACTTCACGCAATACGAAACCGACATCCGGTTTTTCGATAATTCCGGGCGCGAGATCGGCGCTGCCCGTTCCGATTCCACTCACTCGCTCACCCAGCTCTACCGGCGACTCGGTCGTACCGGCCGCCCTACTGAGCACGCCGGATTGTGGCTCGTGAGCAGCGCCCGCGCCCTCACGGCCCGGCGCTATATCAAGCTCGCGCGCCTGCCCGCCGTGGCCGACGCCCCGCTCGGTGCCGCTCCCACCATCGCGCTGGAGCTGAGTCTCAAGAAGCTCAACCCCTACTCCGTGGTGCCCGAGCTGCTCGTGGATCAGAAGTACGCCCCGGCCCCCGGCGTGAGCGACGGCGCCGAAGGCCGGCCGTTCTCCTACGCGGTGTTTGGGCCGGCGGGCCTGCTGGCGGCCGAGGGCGAAGTAGATTACTCGGGGTGGGCACTTAATGCTCCCATTCTGCACGATCTGCGGTTTCTGGCCGACGGACTGGTGCTCGCCGACGGCTACCACCACGTGGGGCGGCCGGCCGGGACGGGTACCACGCTCGTCATCTCCTCGCCGGCTTACACGGCCGGCGACGTGCTCTCCAACTTCTCGTTTCTGTTTCTGCTCCATCTGCTCGTCACCACCGCCGGGGTGGCGATGGTGCTCATCACCACCAGCCGTCGGCGGCGGTCCAACCGGCTCAAAGCCAGCCTGAGCACCAAGATTCAGGTGCTGCTCAACGCCGGCACGCTCGTGCCGCTGCTGGTGGTGAGCGCCGCCACCGTGGCGGTGAGTACGTCGGGCTACGAGCGCGATCTGGTGAACACGTACCAGCAGCGCGGCGCGCGGGTGCAGCAAAATCTGGTGCGCGCCGGTCGCTACGCCCAAGCCCGCGCGGCCGGTCGCGACGCCCTCGCGGAACTCGCCACCGACGTGGCCGACCTGTCCGAAACCGACGTGCTGCTTTACGACCCCGGCGGCCAGCTGCTCACCTCGTCGCAGCCGCTGCTCTTCGAGACCGGCGCGCTCTCCAAGCTCCTTAATCCTGAAGCGATGGCGGCCCTGCGCGAGCGCGGTCAGCCCCGCGCGCTGCTGGCCGAGCGGGCCGGCACGCTCGACTTCAACGCTCTTTACCTGCCCGTGCCGGCCGCGCCCGGCGCCGAGGCGAGCCGGGGGGCGCCCGGCGTTCGCCCGGTGGCGGGGTTCATTGGCATTCCGTTCTTTAACTCGGCGCAGGCGCTCGACGCCAAGCTCACGGAGCTCGTGACGACGATGATGAACATCTTCACCGTGATGTTTATCGTGTTCGTGCTCGTGGCCTTCATTGCCTCGCGGGTGCTCACCGCGCCCCTCAAGCTGCTGGCGCAGAAGCTCAAGCAAACTACCCTCACGGGGCAGAACGAGCGGCTGGCGTACGAATCGCCCGACGAGATCGGCTTGCTGGTGGGCGAATACAACCAGATGCTCGCCAAGCTCGAAGCGAGTCGCCAGGAGCTGGCTACCCGCACCCAGGAGGCTGCTTGGCGCGAGATGGCCCGTCAGGTAGCCCACGAGATCAAGAACCCGCTCACGCCCATGAAGCTCTCGCTGCAATACTTGCAGCGCGTGATTCACGACGGCCGCCAGAACGTCGAAGGACTGATCGATAAAGTCGCCCAGACGCTCATCACCCAAATCGATACCCTCGCCGACATCGCCTCGTCGTTCTCGTCGTTCACCAGCCTGCCCGAGCCGCGTCCCGAGCGCGTCGAGATCGTCGGCCTGTTGCGCCACTGCCTCAACCTGCACCCCGGTACCACGCACACGCCCCTGCCCGCCGAGGCGCGGGAGCTGTGGGTGCTCGTCGACCGCAGCCTGCTGGTGCGCACGTTCAACAACCTGATTTTGAATGCTCTGCAAGCCGTGCCCGAAGGGCGCTTGCCCGATGTGCACGCCACGGTCGGCCGCGAGGGCGATACCCATGTCCTGGTTGGCATCCACGATAACGGCACCGGCATCCCCGCCGCCGTTCAGCCCAAAGTGTTCGTGCCCAACTTTTCCACTAAGTTCAGCGGCTCGGGCATCGGCCTGGCCGTTGCCAAGCGCGCCGTGGAAGGCGCCGGCGGCCAGCTCTGGTTTGAAACGGTAGAAGGGGAGGGGACGACGTTTTACCTGACCTTACCGGTGGTGGAGTAGCAAAGCCAAAAGCCGATCAGATAAAACTACTTATCGGGCTTGCCGCCGTTGGCGGTTTTACTCGACAAGCAGCCGGGTCGTCACGCCGCCGACGCGTACGAAGTAGATCCCGGGCGTCAGACCGTTCAGGGATAGTTCGGCGGTGGGTAGGGCTTCCGGGCGTAGCGCGGCCGTGCGAACCCGCCGCCCCAACGCATCATACAGGTCCGCCGCTGCGGGTCGCGCCTCCTGCGCCGGCCAATACCGGAGCCGAACCGTCACTGATCCGCGCGCGGGGTTGGGAAAAGCGGACACCACTGGGTTGAGTGCTTGCCGGCTCAGTCCCGCCGAATCTATCCGACCGGCCGTCACCGTAAAAATGCCCGCCGACAGGCCCGTCCCCAGGCTGCTGCTCGCGCTCACCGGCGCGGTGGCGGCCCCGCCCGGCACGGTGGCCGCGAGCTGCGTAGCCGAGAGCACCGTGAAGGCAGTAGCCGGCACCTCGCCAAAGCGGACTTGGGTGACGTCGCTCAGCCCCGCGCCCGTGAGGGTGACGACCGTACCCACCGGCCCGCGGCCCGGCGTGAAGCCGCGGATGCTGGGCGGTACCCGTACCGTGAAAGGCTCCGCGCTGGCGGCCAGTCCGCCCTCGGCCACTACGTACACCAGCCCCGTCACCGCGTTGCCGGGTACCTGCGCCGTCAGGCTGGTGGATGAAGTTACCACGAAGCTCTCGGCCGGTTTGAGGCCGAACAGCACCTGCCGCACGTTCACGAAGTTTGTCCCCGTGATGGTCACGCGGGTGCCCGTCGTGCCGCTGGTGGGGGTGAAGCTGCCGACGGTTGGCGGGGGCGGGACGGTAATGGTAAAGGCTCCGGGACTGCTGGCCGTACCGGCTACGGTCGTCACGGTCACGGCGCCGCTCACGGCCGCGTTCGGCACGACGGCCGTCAGCTGCCTGGCCGAATTTACGGTAAACGATGTAGCCGCCGCCCCGCCGAACGTGACGCTGGTCGCCCCGGTCAGGTTAGTGCCTTGCAGGACGACCACTGACCCGCGCGTGCCGTTATCGGGCAGGAGGGCCGTGAGGGTGGGCGGTGAAATCACGGTGAAGGAGGCCGGACTCTGGGCCATCCCACCGCTGTTCACGACGTACAGCTTGCCCGTGGTGGCCCCCGCGGGCACCGTGGCCGTGAGGCTGGTAGCGGAAGCCGCCGAGAACGTGGTAGCCGGCGTACTGCCGAAGCGCACGCTGGTCACCCCGGTGAAATTGGTGCCGCTTACCGTCACGCTCGTGCCCACCGGACCGCGGGCGGGGCTAAAGCTGGTGAGCTGCGGCGGGCTGGGCGTCGTCACGCTGAAAGCGGCCGGGCTGGTGGCCGTGCCACCGGGCGTCGTCACGCGCACCGGGCCGCTGGTAGCGCCCCCAGGGATGGTGACCGTCAGTTGAGTCGACGAATTGACGGTGAATCCAGGTGCCACGACGTCGCCGATCGTCCCGCGCGTCGTCCCGCGCAGGCCGGTGCCGGTCACCACCACCACCGCGCCGGGCGAGCCGGTGGCGGGGAAGAAGCTCGTCAGGGTTGGCACCGGAAACACTTGAAAAGCGGTCGCACTCTGGCTCATTCCGCCGGCCGTCAGCACCGACAGCGGGCCCGTGAGGGCGCCCGCCGGCACCGTGGCCGTAATCTGCGTGGCGGAGTTGATGGTAAAGCTGGTGGCCGCCGTTGTGTGGAAGCGCACCTGCGTGGCGCCGGTGAACTGGGTGCCCGTGATGACCACGCTCATGCCCACGGCTCCCGCCGCCGGGCTAAAGCCGCTTAGGCTGGCGGGTAGCGGCCCCGTCACGGTGAAAGAGCCACTGCTGATGGTCGTGCCCGCCACGGTCGTCACGGCCAGCGGACCACTCACCGCCCCGGCGGGCACGGTGGCCGTCAGGCGGGTAGGGGAGTCGACGACAAAGTTGATAGCCGCTACGCCGCCGAACGTGACGTCAGTGGCGCCCGCCAGGTGCGTGCCTTGGATGATGGCCACGGCGCCGGGGCTGCCGCTGCCGGGGCTGAAGCTGCTCAGCGTCGGCGGCCGGATGAGGGTAAAGTTGCTCGGCGTCTGGGCCATCCCGGCTGGGGTGAGCACGTAAATGCGGGCGCTGCCGGCGCTTGGGGGCACGGGCACAGTCAGGCTGGTGGACGACACCACCGAGAAGCCGGGGGCGGGTTGAGTGCCGAAGTAAACGGCCGCTACCTCGCTCAGCTGGTCGCCGGTGAGCATCACGCGGCTCCCGACGGGCGCGGCCGTCGGGCTGAAGAGGCGAATGGTGGGGGCCGGCGCGGTCATGACCGTAAAGGCCGCGCCGCGCCGGACCGTCGCGCCGGTCGAGGCCGTCACTAAACCGGTACTGGCGCCCGCCGGGACGGTGGCTGTCAGCTGGGTGGGCGAATTGTAGACCGTGCCGGTGGCCGCCGCGCCATTGAAGCGCACGACCGTACCGGGCGTGAAACCGGCACCGGTGACGAGCACGACCGACCCCGGCGACCCGGCGGCGGGCGCGAAGGTGAGGTCCGGCGTGGCGGGCGTGACCGTGAACGTCGCCGTGCTGGTAGCGGTGCCGGCCCGATTGACGACGCTGAACGGGCCTGAGGTAGCATCGGCGGAAATAGTGCCCTGCACCTGCGTGGCCGCCGCGACGAGGCCGGTAAGCGCGGTGGTGCCGATCGTGGCGGCCGTCACGCTGCTCAGGTTGGTGCCCGTGATGGTCACGCGCGTGCCCACCGGGCCACTGGCGGGGCTGAAGCCCGTGATGGTGGGCGGCAGCGGGAGGGGGTTGGTCGGATTAGCCAGATCGTAGGCGCGGCGAAAGTTGGGGATGCCGTAGCCATACTGGTTGTTGGGCGCCGTGGCGATCGAGCCGGACTGTTGCAGGTAGTGCCGCACCTGCTGGGCCGTCAGGGTCGGATTGGCCTGCCAGAAGCCCGCCGCCAGCCCGGCCGCGATCGGACACGAAAAAGAAGTGCCGTGGGAGAACGATACGCGTCCGGTACTGCCGATCATCGCTACTTGCTGACCCGGAGTCACGAGGTTCGGCTTAAGGCGGCCGTCGGCGGTGGGGCCGCACGAGCTGAAGGAGGCCCGAACCCCCGAGGAGTCGACGGCGCCCGCGGCGATGACCGAGTCGGCGTCGGCGGGGGCGCGGACCGTGCCCGCCCCGGCGATTCCACTGTTGCCGGCACTGCTCACTACCAGCATCCCCGTGGCGGAGGCCATCGTGGCGGCCCGACTGGCGATGGTGGTGCGGCCGTTCATCTGGGCCTTGGTGTAGTCGGGGAAGGGGGCGGTCATGGCGAAGTACACCAGCGAGGAGGAGATGATGTCGACGCCGGCTGAGTCGCAATGCTCCGCCGCCAATAGCCAGTTTACTTCCTCGGTGGGCTTCTCCGTCGGGATGTCGTCGACGATAAAAAGGTGGAATGACGCCTGCGGCGCGATGCCCACGTAGGTATTGGGCAGATTGGCCGCGATGGTCGCCATAACGGCCGAGCCGTGCCCACTCTTCTCGAAAACCGTGCGGTCGTTGTCGATATAGTCGACCGTCGACAGCAGTCGCCCCTCCTGAAACAACGGTCGATAGGCGGCCAGGGTATTGATGCCCGGGAAGCCGGCATCGAAGAGGGCAATGTGCATTCCCTCGCCCCGGTAGCCGAAGTTATGCATCGTTACGGCATCGATCATTTGCGCCTGCTTGAGGGCCAGGCCATAATAGTTGGCCGCGGCGGGTCTGGCCAGGGGCGCCGCGTCAGCCGGGACGGGCGTGGGGGGCGGCGGGGAGGGGTGGGCGGCGCGGGTCAGCGTGCGGGCGCCGCGCACGAAAGGCAGCGTCCGAATCCGGGCCAGCACCGTCGAATCGCACACCACCACCACGCCATTGAACCAGCGCGTGCGGTAGAGCAGCGCGCCGCCCGCGGCCTGCACCTGCGCCACGTAGGCGGGCGTGGGCGGCAGGTCGCGCTCGATGACGCTGATGCCCTGCCGCTGCCGCCGTTGAATGGACCGACTGGACAGGTACTGCTGCGGGGCCGACGTGGTGTAAGGCGTGCCGATTTTATCGGTAAACGTGATCAGGTGCCGCCGCGCGGTTCCCTGCGCCTGAGCGGGCGCTGCGCTCCACCAGCCGCAGCCGAAAAGCAGCAAAACAATGAGTGAGCGTAACATCATGGCGCTGGCGAGGAAATTAAGATAGTAAAAATAACACTTAGACCCGCCAGCGGCTTCGCGCCGCTCACCGCAACCCGCCGCGCGAATCTGGAGCATTCCCGAAAAAAAATTACTGAATGCTACGGATCTGGAGCATTCGCGAGGAAATAATTCGGAATGCTCCAACGTTGTAGCATTCGCGGACTAATTCCGCTGATTGCTACAAATTTCTTCTTCGCCGTAGCCAATGCCCCAGCGCGCCTATTCTTCTACCACCAGTGCCGCGGCCGTGCGGAGCTACCTGGGGATCACGCAGGATGACCTGGCGATGTACCTGGGGGTTTCGCGCGGGCAAGTCGCGCACCTCGAAGCCGGGCGGCGCGAGTTGGCCACGCCGGCCCACATCCGCTTGCTCCGGCTGTCCTTGCTGGTGCCGCCGCCGTGGGGCGCGGGGGCGCCTGAGTCGCCTTCCCCCCCTCTGCCGCTGCCGCCCCCGGCCCTGCCGCTGCCGATTGCGCCGCCGGTAGTGGCGGCCGGGGGGCTGGCCGAGTCGAAGCTGGTGCAGCGCCGCTGGCGGCGCTGCGAGTACCTGGCGCTGGTGTTGCGGCGCGACCTGGCGGCTCGTGCCGCGCGGGAGGCCTCGTACCGGCGGCGGGCGGACGTGGTGGAAGCCCTGGGCGCTGCCTCGGCCCTGCCCGACGATACACCCGCGCTCACTGCCCGCTGGTGCGCGTGGCTAACGGCCGATACGGCCACGAAGCTGCGGCCGGGCGGCCCCGCCGACTCGATTGTCCGCGCCCTGGCTGAGGTGAAGCTCTATCGGCTCGAAGCCGAGGCGGCCACGCTGGCGTACTGGCTCCACGCGGCGGGGTGAGGGAGGCGCGCACGTTTTCGCCCTCATCCCGCGTTCCCCGCCCGACCTTTGGGACCCGGCCGAATCCTTCCCCTTGAATTATCTGACGCGCCTGATTTGTGGACTGCTGCTCGGCGCGCTGGGGCTGGCCGTGCCGGCCCGCGCCCAGATTGGGCCGCCGCTCACGCCCGCCGACTCGGGCCGCGTGGTGCGGGGCCTCACCGTCGATACGGCCCGTCGGGCGGCGGACGATACCCTGCAAGCTAAAAAGGCGGCCCGCCGCGCGCCCGTTTCGCTCGCTGGGCTTAGCTCGCTGCGCACGCGCTGGGTACGGCTCGACGCGACGGGCCGGGGCCGGCTGGCCGATTCTACCTCTATTCTGCCCGGTACCGTGCGCGTGGCCGATACCTCCGATCGTACGGCGGTGTATGACCCCGCCACCGGCGCGGTGACGGTGGCGGGTGGCCGGCCCGTAACGGCCAAGGACTCCGTGCGCCTGACCTACCGCATCCTGCCACTCAACCTGACGCGCGCCGTGTACCGCCGCAGTCGCCGGGAGCTTGATTCGCTGCAGTTTCGCGACCTGTTCTTCACCGAAACGTTCGCGCCGCCGCGCGAGGAGATCTTCCGCACCCCCGGGCTCCAGAAAAGCGGCAACCTGGCGCGCGGGATCTCCTTCGGCAACGCCCAGAACGTGTTCGTCAACTCGGCGCTGAACCTGCAGCTCGAAGGCAAGCTCGCCGAGAAACTCAACCTGACGGCCTCCATCACCGACCAGAATATCCCCTTTCAGCCCGAGGGTAATACGCAGCAGCTTCAGCAGTTCGACCGCATCTTCATCACCCTCGAAAACCCCGACCGCTGGCGCATCACCGCCGGTGATGTGGTGCTCCGCAACAAGCCCACGAACTTCCTGCGGTTCTACAAGAACATCCAGGGCGGGGCGGTGGAGGTAGCGAGTAGCGCGGGGCGCCGGGGGGCGACGAGCGAAGCGAGTGCCGACGCTAAGTCGGCCGGGTCCGATGCGAAAGCCGCTGGTGCGGCTCGCGGGCCGGCGCCCCGCGCTACAGCCGGGTCCACGCTGGTGGCGGCCGGCATCGCCAAGGGCAAGTTCGCGTCGCAGCAGGTCGAGCCCCTCGACAACGTGCAGGGTCCTTACCGGCTGCGGGGGCCTAACGGCGAGCGCTTTATCATTATTCTGGCCGGTTCGGAGCGGGTGTACCTCGATGGCGTGCTGCTTCAGCGCGGCTTCGACCTCGATTACGTCGTCGATTACAACCAGGCCGAAGTCACGTTCTCGCCGCGCCACCTCATCACCCGCAACTCGCGCATCCGCATCGAGTTCGAGTACTCCGACCAAAACTATGCGCGCTCTATCGTCCACGGCTCGCACTACCAGACGGCGGGGAAGCTAACGGCGAACATCAACCTTTACCGCGAAGCCGACAACCCCAACAACGCGCCTAACCTCGACCTGCGCGGCCCCGAGCGCGCCGCGTTGCAAGCCGCCGGCGACTCCACCCGCCGCGCCGTGGTGCCCGGCGCCGACTCGGCCGGGTACGCCCGCGGCACCGTGCAGTACGAGCGCATCGATTCGGTGCAGCTCGGCGAAACCATTTACCGCTACACCCGCGACTCTACCCGCCAGCTCTACACGGTGCGGTTCTCGGACGTGGGCGCCGGGCTCGGCGACTACGAGCAGCTCACGGGCACCACGGCGGTCAACGGGCGCGCTTACCGGTACGTGGGCCGGGGCCTCGGCCGTTACCTGCCCCTGCGGGTGCTGCCCACCCCCACGCTCCGGCAGGTGGCTACTGTTGGGGTGAACTATCAGGCCACCAGAACGGCGGCCGTCTTCGCCGAGGTCGCCGCCTCGCAGCTCGACCGCAACCTGTTCTCGACCCTGCACGACGAAGACAACCAGGGCACCGCGCTGCGCGTGGGCTATCAGGTGCTCGACCAGCCCGTGGTGGGCTTGCGCGACTGGAAGCTGCGCTCCGGGGTGAGCTACGAGTTCACCGATCGGCAGTTCTCGCCCATTGACCGCTACCGTGACGTTGAGTTCGATCGCGACTGGAGCACCACCACGCGGGCCGGTACCGGAATCGTCGGGGCCGGGGCCGACGATAATCTGCTCAACGCCAGCGCCGGCCTCGTCCGCGACGTCGACAATCAGGTGAGTTACCGCGTGAGTCGTCGCTTCCGCCAGGGCGACATTACCGGCCTGCAACACTGGGCCACTGCCGCGCGCGCCATCGGGCAGCTGCGCACCCACGGCACCCTGTTCGTGCTGAGCGCCGATGGCCCGCGCACCCGCTCGCGCTGGCGCCGCGGGGAAGTGGGGGCCGAGTACGGCGGCCCGAAGGCGCGGCTGATTCCGGGCTACGCCTGGCGCTTCGACCAGAACCGCGTCCTTGGTGGCGGCGGCCGCGACTCGGTCGTCGCGTCGGCTAATTACTTCGACGAGCACGCCGTCTTCCTGCGCTCCGGCGCGGCGCCCGTCAGCGACTCGGCGCGCTCGCTGAGCTACCGGCTCGACTATGCCTACCGCCGCACGTTTGTCCCGCTCGCGGGCGAGATTCAGCGCCGCGATCTCGCTCAGACCTGGCAGGGTACTCTTGCCGCGCGGCTGAGTCCGAATCACGATCTGGCGATCCTGGCCACTTACCGCGACGTCGCGACCCGCACCCGCGGCGGTATTCAGGCCGACTCGGCCCGCGAGTCGGCCGTGCTCAGCAAGCTCGATCACTCGGTGAGTCTCTGGCAGGAGCACGTGCGCTCCGAGCTGAGCTACTCCGTGGCGACGGGTCGCGAGCCGCGCCGGCTGTTTCAGTTTCAGGAGACGATTCCCGGCCAGGGCACGCACTACCTGCCGCCCGGCGCCGACCCTTCGGACCTCAACTCCTACATCGAAGCCCAGGCGCAGGCCGACCCCTCCCAGCGCCGCTACCTGAAAGTCTACCTCGCGTCGGATGAGTACCTCGTGGCCTACACCAACCGCTTTACGTGGCGCCTGACCACGTCGGCGCCGCGCGGGTGGCGCGATTTAACGGGCTGGCGCAACTTCGCCTCGCGGTTCTCGGCGCTTTCGTTTCTGTCGTTCGACCGCCGCACCGTGGACCCGCGCCTGCGCGAGCGCCTCAACCCCTTCGCCGGGCGCACCACCGACGACCGCCTGCTCGGCCTCAACCAGGTGGTGCGCGGCACCGTGTTCTTCAACCGGGCGTCGCCGAAGTTCGGGGCGGAGTTTTCGGCGCAGCAAACCCAGCAGAAAACGCTGCTCACCGGCGGCTCCGACCTGCGCGCGCTCACCAGTCAGAGTTTGACCGTCCGGCGCTCGCTGAGCACGATCTTCACCTCGAAGCTTGACCTGATGCACACCATCCGCCGCAGCCTCAGCTCGGCGCTGCTCACCCGCAACTTCCGCGTCGAGCTGTTCGAGGCGGCCCCGGAAGTGGCGTGGCAGCCCAGCCAGACGTTCCGCCTGAGCACCACGTACCGCTACTCGCGCAAGCGCGATACGGCCCCGGCCAAACCCGAAAATCCCACCTTCGGCACCTTCCACGAAACGGGGATCGAGTCGCGCCTCGCGCAGGCGTCGAAGCGCACGGTCACGGGCGCGGTGCGCTTTACTAAGATTCAGTTTTCGGGGGAGCAGAACACGCCCGTCGGCTTCGAGATCCTCAATGCCCTGCGCCCCGGCAACAACCTCACCTGGCAAACCACCGTCGAGCAGCGCCTCGCCAGCGGCCTCAACCTGAGCCTCACCTACGATGGTCGCAAGCCGAGCGGCTCGCGCGCCATCCACACCGGCCGGATGCAGGTATCGGTGCTGTTTTGAGGTGAGAGGTGAGAAGTGAGAACTGAGAACTGAGAGGTGCACAGTTCTCCGTTCTCACCTCTCAGTTCACAGTTCCCTCAGATCATTCCCCGCGACTTGAATTCGAGGTAGCGATTAACGACGCTCACCGTCAGGCTTGCCGGCGCCGTGAGTAGCGCGTGGATGCCGTAGCGCCGCAGCTCCAGCACGATCTGGCGCTTTTCCTGGGCGAACTTCTCGGCTACGGTCTGCTCGTAGGCCGCCTCGGTCGACGCGGCCGGGGTGGTCAGCAGCTCGGCCAGCTCGGTGTTCTCGAAGAAGACCACCAGCAGCAGGTGGCCCTGCGCGAGCCGCCGCAGGTACGGCAGCTGCCGGTGCAGCGCCCCCAGGGTTTCGAAGTTGGTGAACAGCACCAGCAGGCTGCGCTGCTTGACGCGCGCGCGCACCGTGGCGTAGAGCAGCTCGGGATCGGCTTCGAGGTAGCGGGTTTTCTGGTGATAGAGGACTTCGAGCAGCCGGCGAATCTGGTCGGGGCGGCGGTCGGGTGCCACCACGGCGCTGATTTTCTCGGCGAAGGTGATCAGGCCGGCTTTGTCGTGCTTGAGCAGGGCAATGTTGCTGAGCACGAGGGTGGCGTTGATGGCATAGTCGAGCAGGCTCAGCCCCGCGAACGGCATCCGCATCACCCGGCTCTTGTCGATCAAGCACAGCACCTGCTGGGCGCGCTCGTCCTGGTAGTGGTTGACGACGAGCTGATCGGGGCCAGCGGCGAGGCGCCGGGCGGTGGCGCGCCAGTTGATGGTGCGGGGGTCGTCGCCGGTGGCGTAGGGGCGCAACTGCTCAAACTCCATCGAGTGGCCAATGCGGCGGATGCGCTTGATGCCCGTATCGGTGAGGCGGTTCGAGATGGCGAGCAGCTCGTACTGCCGCATCTGCGCGAAC
>JBKJUQ010000533.1:0-1625 GCA_046590685.1 Hymenobacteraceae bacterium | reverse complement strand
GAACGCTGCGCCGCCGGCTGCCCGCAAGTCCTGCATCTCCGTCAGGTCGGCGCCGGCGGCATCCACGGTCGCGGCGGCCACCGGGTGAAACTGCACGGGCAGCCCCGCGGTGCGCTGTTGCACGTACGCGATGGCGGCGCGGGTTTGGGCGACGGGCGCCGTGTCGGGTAGTACCAATACATCGGTGAAGCCGCCGCGCGCGGCGGCGCGGCCGGCGGCCTCAAACGTTTCCCGCCCTTCCTGCCCAGGCTCGCCAATGGTGCAGCCCAGGTCGAGCCAGCCGGCCGAGACGTGCAAATCCGCTGCCGTCAGGCGCCGCTCGTCGTCGGCGGGTTCCGCGGGCAGCTCCCCCTCAAATACCTCGGTGATGATGCCGTCGCGCACCCGCACGTGCCGCCGCTGGCCGTGGTGGGGCCCACCGAGGTCGTGGACGTGAGCAGAAACGAGCAGCAGATGCATACGACGACAAAGGTTGCACAAACGCGGGAACGGGCCTTCGCCCTCCCCGCCCGACCCGAGGGGCCTACCGCATAAACCGCACGAGCAGCACCTCTCCCAGCAGAAAGAGCAGCGCGGCCGCCAGGGCGTATTTCCACAGCGGCTCGCCGAGGGTGTCGGCGCGGAGTTGTTCGATGGCGCTTAGGCCGGTGCCGGCTTCGTAGACGTGAATGCGCGGGTTCGTCGCGAGCGCCGTTTTCAGCTCCGCCGCGGAGTACTGGCTCAGGTCCGATTCGCGCTTGTCGTAATTGAACGCCAGCACCGTGGGCGCTTCGCCGGGCTTGCGCAGCGTATAAAAACCCGCTTGCGTTAGTTCGGCGGGCGTACTGAACGTCAGGCGCCCATCGCGCACCTGCTGCTCGGGGACGAAGGCGGTCGAGTCGGCCCCATCGCGCACCAGCCGAAAAACATCCTTGCGCGCGTCCTGCGCCGGCACCGGCAAGCTTAGCCGCTGCCGGCCGAGGGGATAGGCCAGTTGCTGGGGTGCCCGATAACTCGCCTGCGCCAGCCGGTAAAGCGTCGGCAGAAACAGGGCATTGGCGGCGAAATCACTCGCGCGCGTATCGAGCGGGGCGGCCAGCAGCCAGACCGTGCCGCGTCCAACTGAGAATGCGCTTAAAAACGGCCCGCCCGCGCGCAGCCGGAGCACGTCGCGTCCCGACCGACTCCAGGTCAGCGCGGGCGCCGCTTTCGGGACTGTCAACCCCGTCACGGGCGCGGTGAAGACGCCCCGGAAAAACGGGTCGCGCTCGTCGGGCGCGGCTACGGGCAGCTGAGCGCCCGCGCCGCCAGCCACTTCGGGTAACCAGCGCACGGTGCTGAGGCCGAGGCTGCGGAAGAAGGTCTCATACGATCGGCGGTCGGCCCCGACCGCCGGCACCACCAGTACCGAGCCGCCCGCTCGCACGAATTTGCCCGCGTTCTCGGTCAGTCCGGCCGAGAGCGAGGGGAGCTCCTGGAGTAGCAGTAGATCAGCGGCGGCGGCGGTTTGGTAGTTGAGGCCGCGCTCGTCGGCGGCGGTATAAGCAAACCCAGGCTCCGCGGCGAAGGCCTTTTGGGCGGGGGTTTCGACGCCCACCGGGCCCAGCCCGAAAACGCGGATCGGCGGGGCTACGCGCAGCGTGAAG
>JBKJUQ010000520.1:0-1979 GCA_046590685.1 Hymenobacteraceae bacterium | reverse complement strand
GAAGGCCGGGGCGAGGTCGCCGGCTTGGGGCATTACGGGCATGGGTACTGGGGCGGGGGAAAGAGCAAGGAGCTAGCTCGGTGCTGGGCGGGGAAGCGCCGCATCGCCCGCGAAGGTACTGACCGGCCGGGCGGCTCGACGGCGTGCCGTTCGCGCGCGCAAGGGCGCCGTTTGCCCGGTTTGCAGCCCCGAGGTCCGTTCCGGCCTGGCTTCTCGCCAAACCACCGCGCCCGACTTGCGTACCTGCCCCGACTCCCCGGAATAGCGCGGGGGCTACTTACTCTTTTTCTTTGCGCGATGCGCCGATATCTCTATCCACTTCTGGTTGCCGGTTTTCTCGGTCTGGTCGGTTACGTGATGTTCTTTCACAAGACAGATCCGATTCCCACGCTCCAGCCGCGTAGCTCGGACCTTTCGCTCGGCGGGGAGTGGACGAACACCAAAAAAGCCGTTGATGGTCTGCTCGCCCAGCTGCGCGCCAACCCGGACAACACGAAGGCCCGCTTGCAGCTCGCCGAAGCCTACATCCAGGAAGGTCGCGTGACCGGCAACCACGCCTACTACGACAAAGCCGCGCTCGACCTGCTCGCCGAGGTAATGCGGCGCGAGCCCGAGAATTTCGAAGCCCTCTGCTGCCAGGCCACCGTGCTGCTCTCGCAGCATCACTTCGCCGAAGGGCTCGTGATCGCGGAAAAAGCGCAGCGGATCAATCCCTACAACTCCTACATCTACGGGCTGCTGACCGACGCGCACCTCGAGCTCGGCAACTACCCCAAGGCCGTCGAGATGGCCGATAAGATGGTGAGCGTCCGACCCGACCTGCGCTCGTACGCCCGGGTGTCGTACCTGCGCGAGATTCACGGCGACGTCCCCGGTTCCATCGAGGCGATGAAGCTGGCGGTGAGCGCGGGCTATCCCGGCCTTGAGCAAACCGCCTGGACGCAGACGCAGCTCGGCCGCCTCTACGAGATCTCCGGCGATCTGCCGCGCGCGACGGCCATCTACCAGCGCGCCCTCGACGAGCGGCCCGGCTACCCGTTCGCGCTTGCCGGGATGGGGCGCCTCGCCGTGGCGCAGAAGCGCTACCCGGAAGCGATCAAGTACCTGACGGCTGCCCGGCACGCCCAGCCTGACTTTACGTTTGCCGACGAGTTGAGCGATGCCTACCGCCTCGCGGGGCAGCCGAAGGAAGCGCGTCGCTGCGCCGATGAAGTAGTAGAGTCGCTGGCGGGTAAAACCGGCGACGAAAGCGAGTCCAACCACGGGCACTACGCCGACCGCGAGCTCTCCTACGCTTACCTGAAGGTGGGCGAACCCGAGAAAGCCCTTAAGCACGCGCTCATCGAGTACGAGCGCCGCCCGGCCAACATCGACGTGCAGGAAGTCACGGCGTGGGCCTACGCCCAGAACGGCCAGGCCAAGAAAGCCCAGACGATCATCCAGCAAGCTCTGCGGACCAACTCGCAAAGCCCTACGCTGCGCGCGCACGCCGGCATCATCGCGATGAAGGCCGGCGACCTGAACGGCGGGCGGGCGCTGCTGCGGCAGGCGCTGGAACGCAATCCTTACCTCGAAGAAGAACTGGCGACCCCGGCCCGCCGCTACCTCGCCGCGAGTACGGTGGCCGCGGCGCGGTGAGGCAGGGGACGATGTGGCGGGGCCTGCTGCTAACCGGCACGCTACTTCTGCTGATCGGTAGTCCCGCGCTGGCTCACGCGAGCAACCTCGACCTGAGCAAGCTCTCGCGCACCGGCGTGGTGTGGGCGTATGTGAAGCTCGGTTACGAGCACATCCTGCCGCTGGGGCTCGACCATATCCTGTTCGTCCTGAGCCTCTATCTGCTGGAGCCGCGGCTGAAGCCGGTGCTCGTGCAGGCGACGGCCTTTACCGTCGCCCACTCCATCACGCTGGGCTTGGCGGCTCAGGGCCTCATCTACGCGCCGCCGGCCGTGGTGGAACCGTTGATCGCCCTGTCGATC
>JBKJUQ010000482.1:0-5708 GCA_046590685.1 Hymenobacteraceae bacterium | reverse complement strand
ACCTTCTGGCTCCTGTATTTCAGCGCCATTCTGCTGATCTGGTACGGCGCGGGGGTAAGCGAGTGGTGCTGGCGGCGCTGGCAGCCGTGGGCCGGCGTGGTCGCGGGGCTTGTGGTGGGGCACATCGTCGTTCGGCTGCTTCAGCACGCGGGCGTCGAAAATCGCGGCGGGCTGGGCTGGAGCGCCGATCTGGGCGGCTACCTCGTGTCCCCCCCGCACCTGCGCTTCCTGCGCGGCCCGTGGAGCGAGGCATTTTACGGCCACGTAGTGCAGCTCCCTTATTCCACCGAAAACGTGGTGTTTCTGGGGCTGCTGATCCCGCTTCTGCTGCTCCTGCTGTCACTGACGCGAAAATCAGCTAGCACCATTGCATCGGTCGCTGCTAAGCCGTACGATGCGCGCCTCGCGGCGGCCTTCGCGGCCGCCGCCGTCTTCTTCCTGCTCGTCACCGTCCCGGAGGGGCGCATCTTCGGGCACAACAGTTTGCGGCCGCCCACGGCGCTGCTTCATTTCGTGCCGTTTCTGAGTAACCTGCGCTGCCCGGCCCGGGCGGTGCTCATGCTTAACCTGCTGGTGCCGCTGCTGGTGCTGCGCGCCCTGGCGGCCCGCTCGTGGGGCCGCGCCGCTGCCTGGCAGTGGGCGCTGCCCGTGGCGGCGCTAGTGGAGGTGTGGCCCCAGCCGATGCTCCGCACCCACGTGCCGGCGGTCGCGGCGCCCTACGAGGCGGTCCGTGCGCTGGCCGCGCCGGGCACGCTGGTGGCGACGCCGCTCGGCATCCGCGACGGGATGCGACTAGCGGGCACCGTCCTGACCGACGACCTGCTGTACCAGACGATTCACGAGCGCCCGCTCGTGAGCGCCTACGTGTCGCGCCTCAAGCCGGAGCAGTTCGTTGCGTATCGGGCCGATCCGGTACTCGGGCGTTTCGTCGCGGCGCAGGCTGATTCCGCCTGGGCCACCTTGCCGTCGGCCGCTGAAGTCGCCGCTTTCCGGGCGCGGGTGCAGCCTAGTGCCTACCTGCTGCGGTCGGGCTACCAGTCGGCAGCTATCCAGCGGCTGGTGGCCGTGCTGACGGCCGGCCAGGGCTTTGCGCACCGCCGACTGCCCGACGGCGCGCTGTTGATCTATCGACC
Source organism: Hymenobacteraceae bacterium (assembly GCA_046590685.1). Taxonomy (GTDB): domain Bacteria; phylum Bacteroidota; class Bacteroidia; order Cytophagales; family Hymenobacteraceae; genus JANNMJ01. Next base: position 4,575 of record JBKJUQ010000482.1, on the reverse strand, counting down.
CGCCGGAACCGCGGTCGAGCCGACCCGGCGCGCCAGCAACAAGAACTGATCGTCTTCTTCCGCTACGCGCCACGCGGGGTCCGCGCGCAGGCGGCGTACGGTAGCGCCATATTCAGTGGCGGAGAGCGGCCAGCCGCGCGTCGAATCCTTCAGCAGCGCGATCAGGCGCGCGTCGCGCAAAACCGGAAAGTGATAGAGTCCGGCCCGCTCAGTGAGCCACGGCGCCAGGTGCGGATGGGCACTGAGCGGCACGTTGGTGGGTACCCGCCGCAGGGCTGCGTGCAGCCGGGGTACATCATAAGGCGACCGGTAGTGTCGTCCGATCAGGAAGTTGGTGGTCTCCCGGTGGTACCACTTGCTCTGCCGCACGTACAGCGTGACGAGCGTCGTGAGGGCTGCTAGGGCCAGCAGTCCTGTTAATAGCCGGACCCGGGCGGGCAGCGCGAGTTTCTGAACTACCTCAATAGCCGCCAGCGCCAGCACCGGCGCGAACTCGACTGAGTAGTGGTAGTTGATTCCCCAGAACACGGCATCCGACGAGAGCAGCTTCTGCGCTAGCACCGGCGCAAGCATCAGGCCGTACCAGGGGCGCAAGACCGTTAGCCACCCACCTGACAGCACCAGCACCGCCCATAGCTCCAGCTTCACGTAGTCGAAGCTCGGATCCGGTAGGGTATTGAGGAACAACGTTCGGAACAGCAAGGCCGGATGAGTGGCCACGTTCCAGAGTGCCGCTTCGAGCGAGCCCCCCAGGTGCTGGTAGCGCGCCAGCTGCGTAAAAGGGCGGTGCGTGGCGTCGAAGGCCGGCATCAGCACCTTCGTGACGATGGCGAAGTACGCGAGTGCTACGCCGGCTCCTACCAGCGCCACGGTTCGTACTCGTGGTTGGGCGACGTGACGCCAGGCTAGTCCTGCCAGCACCACCGCGCCCCACAGCGCCATATTCTCCTTACTGATAAGGAGTATGGTAAAGGCCAGCCCGGCCCGGCCCCACTGCGCCCGACCGACCCAATGCGCCAGCCACGGCAGGAGCATGGCCCCAATAACGTTGTCGTGATAATCAAACCCAAGGGCCGAATACAGCCCCCACTGACTCAGGAAGAAAGCGAGCACGAGCGTGCTCTCCCGGGAGCTTAGCCCGTGGGCGCGGGCAATGGTCCACACGCCCCAGCCCCCCAGCAAGATAGCGGCCCACTGCACCACCAGCAGGGCCCAGCTCGCGCCCAGTATCCAATAGAGAGGCGCCGCCAGCACCGGCAGCAGCGCCATGTGCGAGGAGAAAAAGCTCGTTGGTGGCGAATCGAGCAGTAACGTGGACGTATGGCCGCGTAAGTGCGCGAAATCGTGCAGCGCGTGCGCCGACAGTCCCAGGTCAAAGGCCGCCGTGCGAAGCAGCCAGTGATTGATGAACGAGATAAGGCCAAAAGCAACTCCAAATCCGATCGCTACGGCGGTTGGCGCCTTCCAGGCCAATGGCACGAATGGACCGCTACGCATGTGAAGTCGAATCGGGATGGCAGAAGTGCGCTGGAAGGCAGCACGGCAGCGTGGTTCGCACTAGCTCACTCGTGGCGCACAGAGGCAAGGAGGGGGAGTAGATCATCGTCGGCGCAAAGGAACTACGTACGCGGTAGGATGGCGCCAGCCGTGCAGCACCGTTGTAACTTAGGGCCGATGCGTCTACTTCGCCCCTTAATTCTGCTCCCGCTGCTGCTGACGGTGGCAACCGCTTTCGCGGGCACCCCGCCTCGCTTTGGCTTCGTGCCCAACCGTGGCCAGTGGCCCGCGGCCGTGCGGCTCCGGGCTGAGGTCGCCCCGGGGCTGACGGTATTTCTCGAAGACCGGCAGCTCACGTTCCTGCGCTACGACGCCCCCGCCTGGGCCGCTCGTGCCCATCGGAGCGGGGCCGGCCGCGCGGCCGATTCAGCCGCCTCGCCGGTTCGGGCCCATGCCTGGGCCGTTGAGCTGGTTGGCGCGCGCCGGGCTAGCCGGCCGGTAGCGGAAGGAGCTGCCTTCGGGCCGGTACGCAACTACTTTCTGGGGCGCGATGCCCGCCGTTGGGCCTCTAACCTGCGCACCACGCCCGCGGCTCGGTATGTGGAGGCGTGGCCCGGCATCAGTCTGGCCGCCCACTCCTCGCCCGATGGCGCGTTTGAATACGACCTTGAGGTTCGGCCGGGTGCTGATCCGGCGCGGGTTCAGCTCCGTTACCGGGGCCTCGAACAGCTCACCCTTGACGCCGCTAGCGGCCGGCTGCGGCTCCTGACCGTTCTTGGCGAGCTACAGGAAGCCGTGCCCCTGGCGTGGCAGCTGGACGATGCTGGCCGCCGGGTACCGGTGCCGTGTCGGTTTGTTGTGACAGCAGCCGGTGATAAGCGTCTCGCACCAATCGTGTCGTTTGCGCTGCCTACCGGCTACGACGCACGGCGTCCGCTCATCATCGACCCGGTGCTCGTCGCGGCCACGTACTCAGGCTCCACCGCGCCGACCTTCGGCCACACGGCTACCTATGATGCCTCCGGTCATCTCTATGCGGCTGGTCCGTGCTTCGATCCCGGGTACCCTACCACCCTCGGTGCCTTCGATCTGACGCACACCAACCCGCTGCCAACCGGTAGCTACCTGAATCCCGATGTCGCGATCAGCCGCTATTCGCCCGACGGCCGGCAGCTGCTCTACGCCACCTATCTCGGCGGCCAGGAGGCCGAATATCCCCATTCGCTCCTGGTCAATCACCAGGGTGAGCTAGTGGTGCTGGGCTCAACAACCAGCGCCGATTTCCCGACGACGGCTGGGGCCTACGACCGCAGCATCGGTCGAGTCGGTAGCGCCGATATTTTCGTGGCAAAGCTTGACTCTACCGGGGGGCGCCTGCTTGGCAGCACGTTCGTGGGCGGGACGGGCTCCGACGGCCGCGCGCCCGATCCGCTACGGTTCTTCTACGGCGATACGTACCGCGGCGACCTCGCCGTCGACTCACTCGACCGCGTATTCGTCGCCACGAGTACCGAAGCGTCTGACTTCCCCTTTACCGTCGGGGCCGTGCGGCCTATTGGGGTGCTTTACAGTAGTGCCGTCGTCCTGCGCCTCTCTGCTTCGCTAACTCAGCTTGAGTGGGCCGCTGGACTCGGCGATGCTGCCGCCGCTTATGGGCTATACGTGCCAGCGTCAGGGGCCCCTTACGTAGTGGGGACCACTTTTTCCGCAGGCTTACCCACCACGCCCGGTGCGCTCGAACCCGCCGCGGCCGGCGAACCTGGCTCCCGTCAGCGCGACGGTTTTGTGGCGCAGCTTGCGGCCAATGGCTCCGCCGTGCTTTCGGCAACCTACCTGCGTCCCGGAACGGTTGACCGGCCCGCCTCGCAGTCTTTCTTTATCCAACCCGACCCTGTTTCTGACGATGTGTACGTGCTGGGTTCCTCCACGGGCTACTATCCGCCTACGCCGGGCACGTGGGGCCAAAACAGTGGCGGCTTGGTGATCCAGCGCCTGAGTGCCAACTTAGCTCAGCGCCGCTGGGTTGCTACGCTGGGTCAGCGAGTGACCTACGGCTCCGGACCCCGGTTTGGCGACGTGTTTCCGGAGACGGATAACCTGTCGCCAACGGCCTTTCTCGTGGATGAGTGCGGGAGCGTGTACGTATCCGGCTGGGGGCATACAGACAACCTGCCCACTACGCCGGATGCGGTGCAGCGTACTCCTCAGATCAGCGGCATCGGCGGCGATCTGTATTTGGCCGTGCTTGACCCGGATGCGACGAATTTGCACTACGCCACGTTTTTGGGCGGTAAGTCGGTCAATGGATTCTACGAAGAGCACGTGGATGGGGGCACGAGTCGTTTCGATCCGGATGGCCGCGTATATCAGGCCGTCTGTACCAATGCGCACGACTTTCCAACGACGGTCGGCAGTTGGCAATCCGTCAATTCGGTCAGGGGCGAAGCCTATGATGAAGTTGCCTTCAAGATGGACTTCGAGCCGCGGGTTGTGCTCGCCGCCGCAGCGGCGGCCACTGCGGCTGGTCAGCCCGCCACCACTTTCGAAGCTCCGGCCGACGTACATTTTACCAATCAGTCGTCGCAATTCCCGGGCACGACCTGGCAGTGGAATTTTGGCGACGGTACCAGCGGCTCTACTACGTTTGAGCCCAGTCACTTGTATCTCGCGGCCGGCACCTATACCGTTCAGTTGATCACAACCGACCTGGCCGCTTGTGGCACGGCTGATACCGTTTACCTGCAAATTCTCATTCTGCCCAACGATTCAATCGATTATTTCGCCTATACGATCTGTCGAGGTGATTCGGTGAGGTTTCAAATTCCCGGTTCGGCCCTGGCGCCCGGTTCATTCGCTTGGTCGCCCCCCGCTGCCTTATCCAACCCGCTGGCCCTCGAGCCGATGGCGTCGCCGCGCGTGAGTACAATCTTCTCGGCTACTGGTCGCCTGGCGGGCAGTAGTCGGCACAACACCCTGAAAGTAACCGTCACCGTGCTTCAGCCCGATTCGGTCATCCTCACGGCCGAACGTCACTGCTTACCCGGCGGCGTAACGACCGCCCTTCACTTAAGCCAGCCG
>JBKJUQ010000481.1:0-4258 GCA_046590685.1 Hymenobacteraceae bacterium | reverse complement strand
CCAACCAGCAAGGCTAGTACTACTACCAGGAAAGTGTGCGGGCGCATGGCTGAATGACGTTGAGGGTAAAAGCAGCGGTGGCTGATACCGGCTCATCAGCCGGTATCGCGGGTTTAGGGGCGCTAGCGAGCCACGGGTGGGACGCCTACCAGCTCATCGAAGGTGCTCGTGGCGACGGCGTGGTAGTTGGGGCGGGCGAGGGCGTAGATGCGCTGAGCTTCCGCTCGCCCGGCTGCGGTTTGCAGTAAGCCTTTGTAGAGCGGCACGAGAAACTTGCGGCGGCCGACCGTGGTCAGGAATTTTGCCAGCGCCGCCGCGGCCGGCTCGTAACCGGCCCGGATTGTATGCTGAAACCACTGCGCCAGAATCTCGGCGTTACCCGAATCAGTGAGGTGGAAGGCACCATCGAGTTCGGCAAGTTGATTGGGAGAGATATTCTCGGGCAGGTTGCGCACGAAGTGGACCCATTCGTGGGAGCTCCAGGTAGTGGTGGATAATTCGGCCACGGATGCGGTGCCAGCCAGCCAGCCCGCGAACTGCTGCTCGACGGTGTCGAACCGCGCCGAGGCGACGGTGGGCGCGGAGTCGGGCAGGCCGGGCCGGTAAATCCACGTCTCCAGCGGGACGCGGGTCTCCAGATCTGGAAACTCCGGGCTGAGGGTGGCGCGTACGTAGGCGAGCCACGTTTCGGTGTCCATGGAGCGGAAGGCAAAGGCGTCGAAGTACTCGCGGATGAAGCGGTCCATTCGCGGCCGGCCAATTACACTTTCGATGGCGAGCAGCAGCAGCTCGCCTTTCTCGTACGCGATCTCGGTGACGCCGTCGTCGGGGTCGCGGCCAGCCAGGTCGAGCTTGAGACGGGTGTCGTCGGCGGGCAATTCGCCGAGGGTGTGGTGCAGACCGTCGGTGCCGAGTCGCTGGAGCATGTCAGCGTAGGGGCGCCCGTAGAGGCTCTCCATAATCCGCCGCTCAAAATACACCGTGTAGCCCTCGTTCAGCCAGAAGTCGTTCCAAGTGGCGTTGGTCACGAGGTTGCCCGACCAGGAGTGCGCCAGCTCGTGGGCCACCAGGCTCGTCAGGGAGCGGTCGCCGGTGACGATCGTGGGCGTCACGAACGTGAGGCGCGGGTTCTCCATTCCGCCGAAGGGGAAAGAGGGCGGCAGCAATAGCAAATCGTAACGCTCCCAGCGATAGGGGCCGTAAAGGGCCTCGGCGGCAACGACCATTTTTTCCAGATCCACGAACTCCCACGCGGCCGCTTCGAGCGAAACGGGCTCGGCATAAACACCGGTGCGTGGCCCGGTAGGGCGGAACGCGAGGTCGCCGACGGCGAGGGCGAGCAGGTAAGCCGGAATCGGCTGGGCCATCTGGAACGCATATACTCCGTCCGGCTGGCGCTCGGTGGGGTTAGTAGCGCTCATGAGGGCCAGCAGGTGGGGGGGAACCTCGACGCGGGCGTCATACGTGAAGCGGATGCCGGGCGAGTCCTGAATCGGTACCCAGGTGCGCGCTAATATGGCCTGCGACTGCGTGAAAAGTAGGGGCGAGTGGCGGCCGGCGGTCTGCTCGGGCTGGAGCCACTGGAGGGCATCGGCGCCCGCCGGGCTGGTCGCGTAGCGCACCACGATGCGGCTCGTCCGGGCCAGAATCGGAACATGGAGCGCCTGTCCTAAGAAAGGAACATCGGCCTCCAAGCGGAAGGCGGCCGTCGGGCCGTCGGGGGCGTCGAGGCAGACACTTTCAATCAGCAGGCCGCGCGTATCGAGGATCACCTCCGTGGCGCTCGGATCAGTGGTGAGATCGAGCGTAGCGGTGCCGCGTAGCTGCCGCTGGTCGAAATCAACCGTCAGGTGCAAGCTCAGGTGACGCACGACGGCCTCAGCGGGCCGGGCAAAGGAGTGGGGATCGGAAACGAACGGGGTCATCAGGGCAAAAGTAGGCGCAACGAAGCCGGGTGACCAGCGGGCTACCCCGGAGACCCAGTGAGATGAGCTGAAAGGCTAGCGAGGTCGCGAAGAGGGGCGTTAGGGATGGGCAGGGGGGCTTCCGAGATCAGGCTAGGTCCACCTCGTGCTGCTAAGGTCACCCCACGGAACGCATTCGTAGTTGAGTTAATGGTACGGCAGCATGGTTAGTGAAGCATCTTGGTGGGGAATAGTGCGGCGCTCGTTGAGCGCAGCGTGGGTTTTGCCGCAAAGAAGCTGGAAGTTCTGCCGCGCCGCACGAACTATGCGGAAGGAACACGTATACTTAGGCTCTTATGCTGTCTCGTCTTCTTCTGGGCTCAGGCCGCTGGTTCCCGTCGTTTTTACTGCTCCTGGTACTAACGGGCTGCGACCGTGCCGCGCGCGCGCCAGAGGTTTCAGCGCCCCCGGTGGCGGATTCGGCGCTTGACCGCCCGGCGGCGGCTGGACCCGCACGGCCCCCGCGGCTTACCCGGCGGTTCGATACGACGGCGGTGGGCGAGTTTTTTAACTCGCGCAAGCTGCTGCGACCCTACCGCCGCGACGCGCAGGAGTTTTATCAAAGCCGGGGCGGCTTGCTAGGGTGGTTTGCGAGTGACGGGCGGCTCCGGCCGCAGGCGTATAAGCTGCTGCACCGCGCGCGGGAGGCGGAAGCGGATGGGATTGAGCTGGGGAGGTATCGGATTGCCGCGCTTGACCGACAGTTACGAGGCTTTGCGCCGGATTCCGTGGTCGGTCAGGACTCAATGCTTTTGCTAGCCCGGCAGCGGGCGCTGGATTTACAGCTTACGGGTACTTACTTTCTGCTGCTCGGCGACTACGCCCTGGGCTCAGTGGACGCGGCCGTGAATGGCGCTACACGTTGGGCGGAGCGGCGGCAGTACGTGCACCTGGCGCGCGCGCTGGCCGCCACGCTCGCCGCCCGCGATACTTCGGCCCGGACGTACCGCTTCGGGGCCCGCCATCCCGAGTACGAGCGCCTGCGCCGCGCGCTGACGGCCTATCGCGAACTGGCCAAGCGCGGCGGCTGGCCCTTAGTGGCGGTGCTCGCCAAAGGGGCGCCCGCGCTGCGGCCCGGCATGCGCGACTCGGTGCGGGTGCCGGTACTGCGCCGCCGGCTGGCCGCGGAGGAAACCTTGGCGGCAGTAGTGCGCGGGCAAGCAAAACCCGCCGCGCCGTCGGTGCCCGATTCCGCCGCCGTGCTCATTGGCCCACCCGCGCCAACAGAGGCACCTGATCCAGCGGTGTATGATTCTGTCCTGGTGGCACATGTGGCCGCTTTTCAGGCCCGCCGCGGGCTGAAAGCCGATGGGGTGATTGGCGCCGGCACGCTAGCGGCGCTGCGCGTGCCCGTGACCGAGGGCATCCGGCGGATCCGCCTCAACATGGAGCGCTGGCGGTGGGTGCCGCTCAAAAAGCGCGGGCGTTACCTGCTCGTCAATATCCCCGAGTTTACGCTGCATGTGGTGGGAGCAGGCGGGCGCGACGAGCTAACGATGCGCGTGATCGTGGGCAATAAGCAGAAGTCGACGCCCATCTTCGCTGATGACCTGAAGTATGTCGTGCTGGCGCCGTACTGGAACGTCCCGACCAGCATCGTAGTGAAGGAGCTGCGGCCGCATCAGGCCCGCAACCGCTTCTATCTGAAGGGGGAAGATATGGAAGTGCTCCGGGGCGATAAGGTAGTTCCGGAAGGTAAGATTGACTGGAAGACGGTGAACGAGGGTACCCTGGCGCCGTACCGCGTGCGCCAGTTACCGGGTGGGTCGAACCCGCTCGGTCCGATCAAGTTTATTCTGCCCAACGACAACGACGTGTACCTGCACGGCACCCCTTTTCAGCGGCTGTTCGAGCGTGATAAGCGCGGGTTCAGCCACGGCTGCGTGCGGGTGGAAGATCCGTATCGACTCGCGCTATTTCTGCTGCGCGATCAAGCCGCCTGGACTGAGCCGCTCGTGCGCGAAACCGTGGCGGCGGGCAAGCCCAAGTGGATTACCCTCAAACAACCGCTGCCCACCTATCTGCTTTACCTCACGGCGTGGGCCGATGCCGATGGCGCGATGCACTTTCGCGATGACATCTACGGGCACGACCACGCGCTGGGCCGGTCGTTGGGGCTGGGGTGGGGTAAATGAAAGCTGTGAGTCAGTAATTCACCGCGCACATACCCGGCGGAAGTCGCAGTAAGCGCACAGCTTGACGTTATCGGTGCGGCGCAGCGGCTCCTGCGGGTCGAGGATACGGCCGACCAGCTCGCCGAGCGCCCGCTCGCTGGCCTGGCGCGGCGGGAGGTC
>JBKJUQ010000361.1:0-2482 GCA_046590685.1 Hymenobacteraceae bacterium | reverse complement strand
CGGCCGCGCGGGCCTGGAGGGCGTCACGGGTGGCGATCTGCGCTTTCTTCTCCTCCTCGGTGGCGCGGATAACTTCCTTGGGAATGATGGTAGGCGAGCCCTTGCTGCTCAGAAACGTGTTGACGCCGATGATCGGGTACTCGCCGGTGTGCTTCTGCATCTCGTAGTACAGGCTTTCCTCCTGAATCTTGCCGCGCTGGTACATCGTCTCCATCGCGCCGAGCACACCGCCGCGCTCGGTGATGCGGTCGAATTCGAGCAGCACGGCTTCTTCCACCAGATCAGTTAATTCCTCAATAATAAACGCGCCTTGCAGCGGGTTCTCATTTTTGGCGAGACCTAACTCGCGGTTGATAATTAATTGAATCGCCATCGCGCGCCGCACCGATTCTTCGGTCGGGGTGGTAATAGCCTCGTCGTAGGCGTTGGTGTGGAGGGAGTTGCAGTTATCGTAAATCGCGTACAGCGCCTGCAGGGTGGTGCGGATGTCGTTGAAATCAATCTCCTGCGCGTGTAGGGAGCGACCCGACGTCTGGATGTGGTATTTCAACATCTGGCTGCGCGCATTAGCGCCGTATTTCTGCTTCATCGCCTTGGCCCAGATGCGGCGCGCGACGCGGCCAATCACCGCGTACTCCGGGTCGATGCCATTGGAGAAGAAGAAGCTCAGGTTCGGCGCAAAATCATTGACGCTCATCCCGCGGCTCACGTAATATTCCACGTACGTAAAGCCGTTGGAGAGCGTGAGGGCGAGCTGCGTGATCGGGTTGGCGCCGGCTTCGGCGATGTGGTAGCCGCTGATGCTGACCGAATAGAAATTGCGGACTGCGTGCTGAATGAAATACGCCTGCACGTCGCCCATCAGGCGCAGCGAGAATTCGGTCGAGAAAATGCAGGTGTTCTGCGCCTGATCTTCTTTGAGGATGTCGGCCTGCACGGTGCCGCGCACGGCGCTCAGCGTCTCGGCTTTGATGCGGGCGTACACGTCGGGCGGCAGCACCTGGTCGCCGGTTACGCCGAGGAGCATTAGGCCGAGGCCGTCGTTGCCCTCCGGCAAGTCGCCTTCGGCGGAGTCGTACGTGGGGCGGACTTTCCCCGCGTACAGCGCCTGGATTTTCGCTTCCGTCTCGGCTTCGAGGCCGTTGGCTTTGATGTATTTCTCGCAGTTCTGGTCGATGGCCGCGTTCATAAAGAACGCCGCCACGATGGCCGCCGGGCCGTTAATCGTCATCGACACCGACGTTGCCGGGTGGCTCAGATCAAAGCCGGAGTAGAGCTTTTTGGCGTCGTCGAGGCAGCAGACGCTCACGCCGGCGTTGCCGATCTTGCCGTAGATATCGGGGCGCCAGTCGGGGTCTTCGCCGTAGAGCGTGACGGAGTCGAACGCCGTGCTCAGGCGCTTGGCGGGCAGGCCCTTGCTCACGTAGTGGAAGCGGCGGTTGGTGCGCTCCGGGCCGCCTTCACCGGCAAACATCCGCGTGGGGTCTTCGCCTTCGCGCTTAAAGGGGAATACGCCGGCCGTGTAGGGGAACTCGCCGGGGTAATTCTCCTGCAAAGCCCAGCGCAGGCGGTCGGCCCAGCCGGCGTAGCGCGGTGTCGCGATTTTCGGAATCTGCAAATGGCTCAGACTCTCGTGGTGCGTTTTGATGCGCAATTCCTTGTCGCGCACTTTGAACACGAATTCCGGCGCGCGGTACTGTTCGGCTTTGGCGTCCCAGTTTTCCAGAATAGCCTGACTTTCGGGGGAAAGCTGGCGCGTCGTTGTGCGGGCTTCAGCCCGCAGTTGTTCGAGGACTTCGGCGGATAAACTGCGGGCTGTGGTGCCGTTCGTTAGCCGCACAACGACCTCGAACGCCTGCGCCTGCTCGGCGAGCGCTGCCTGCTCCCGCACCCATTTATCGTACGCGCGGTTGCTTTCGGCGATTTCCGACAGGTAGCGCGTGCGGGCTGGCGGAATGATAAATACCTTCTCGCTTTCCTCCGCCGTGGTGGCGAGGACCGACTCGAAATTCGTCCCCGTCCGCTCGTTGAGCACCGTGAGCACGGCGCGGTAGAGGCGATTCATGCCAGGGTCGTTGAATTGCGCGGCGATGGTGCCGAAGACGGGCATCTCGTCGGCTGGTGTTTCCCACTTATTGTGGTTACGCTGATACTGCTTGCGCACGTCGCGCAGGGCGTCGAGGGCGCCGCGCTTGTCGAATTTATTGAGCGCGATGACGTCGGCAAAGTCGAGCATGTCGATCTTTTCCAGCTGCGTGGCCGCGCCGTACTCGGGCGTCATCACGTACAGACTGGCGTCGGAGTGCTCCACGATCTCGGTGTCGGACTGGCCGATGCCGGAGGTTTCGAGAATGATCAGGTCGAACTGCGCGGCCCGCACTACGTCGAGCGCATCGTGGACGTACTTGCTGAGGGCCAGATTGCTTTGCCGCGTGGCGAGCGAGCGCATATACACGCGGTCGTTGGCGATGGCGTTCATCCG
>JBKJUQ010000301.1:0-4117 GCA_046590685.1 Hymenobacteraceae bacterium | reverse complement strand
GGTGCGGGCGCGCAAGGTTTCGCCGGGCGCCGTTACCGCCACCTCGACGGTGCCCGTGCCGCTGCCCGCCGGGGCCACGACCCGGAACCGGACCTGAGCCTCCGAGTTGGGCTTGATGGTCGCCGTGGCGGTCGGGGCGCCCACGATGCGCAGCGGTCCGCCGACGCGCAGGGTAGCCGAAGCGGGCGTGGCGCGGCCGGTCGTGTTGGTCAGCGTGACGGGTACGTCGACCGTATCGAGCGGCGAGAGGAAGCGCGGCAGCGCGGCGGAGATCACCACCGGGTCGGCCACCTTCACTTCTTTTTCGCTGGAGCCGAAGCCGTCGCCGCGCCAGGCCACCGCCATCACGCGCAGCGCGCCGCTAAACTGCGGGATCCGGGCCGTGAAGCGCGCGTTGCCACCGCCATCGGCCGTCAGCTCGCCGCTCCACAGGCTCACCAGGCGCACGCGCTTGTTGGTGAGCGGATTCACGCGGCGCGCGAGGTCGTAGGCGTCGCCGCCCACTGCCGCGCCCATCGGCCCCACGGTCCGCTCCGGAAAGAGAAACGGATAGAGGTCGTAACCGAGCACTTCGAGCGCGCGCCGCTGGTAGAAATAGCCGTAGGGGTCCGGTGTCTGAAAGTCTTTGATCTGCAAAATCCCCTCGTCGACCACCGCGATGGTCAGGCGCGCGTTGGGCGCCGTCTTCACGAAGATGGGTAGCGTCCGCTGCGAGCGGCTTTTCTCGGCCACCCGGATCTCGACCGGCAGCTTCGCCTCCGGAGCATCCACGAGCAGCGCCTGATAGCCGCGCGCCACCGTGAGCGGACCAGCGTCGGCGGCGCCCGGCGCGTGGGGGCGCAACGCCGTGACGGTCACGAACACGTTGGGACGGCAGTCGGCCGTGATCGGGATTTCCACTGACGCGGCGCGGCTCGCGGTCGTTACGGTATAGCGTTGCAGCACCTTGTCGCGCTCCACCGTGACGAGCAGCCGGCCTTTAAAGGGGGCCTTGAGCAGGATCTTCGCTTTATCGCCGACGCGGTAGCGCGGCTTATCGGCGCTTACGTCGACCCGGCCCTCGGTATTGACGGCGAAGGCGTTGGCGCTGGTGCTCGCCGAACCATAGGCGTAGAAAGGAGCTATTACGCGGCTCTCGTAGCCCGCCAGGCCGGCGCGAATCTCATATTCCCCGGAAGCGAGCGCGGTGTAGTTGATCGTCGCCCGGCCGTCGGCCCCGGTGATGAGCGATTGGCGGAGCACGACCTGGTCGCGGGCCTGCGAGTTGTAGGCGAAACGCCCGTACTCGCGCTCCACCACGGTTTCCCAGACGCGCCGCACCACCTCCACCGCGACGGGCTGCCCGCCGAGCGGCTTGCCTTCCGCGGAGAGCACTACCACGGGTACCGCCAGCGGCTGGTTCAGGCCGCGCCACGCGTCGAACCGGCCCAGCCCCGCCAGCCCCGGCTGCGTCCGGACCTCAAACTCGGCCAGCCGGTTGACAGGCCGACCGGTTTCGTCGAAGACGGTCGCGAAGGCGGTGCCGGTCAGCAGGCCCATCCCGCGCAGGTTGGCCGGTACGGTGTAAGATATTTCCTCGGCCCGGCCGTTTAGGTCAGTCGTGCCTTCTTTCACCACCCGTTCCAGCCGGGTAAGCGCATCCTGCGCGGCCGTGCCGTTGAGCGCAAAGGAAAAATCGTCGTAGCCCTTCGGCTGAAAGCTTTTTTGGCGCAAGCTCATCTCTACCTCGTAACGCCGGTTGGCGGCGGGCGGGCCGAAGAGCGTAGTGGCGGTCAGGTTGATGGTTTGGACATCGCCGGGCGCGACCGACTTGCGCGCGGCTTCGACCTTGAGCCGCAGGCGGTCGGGCAAGAACTCCTCCACTGAGAGCTTGCGCGACGCGAGCAGCACGTCGTTGGCCGTCAGCACTTCCAGCGTCCAGCGGCCGGTCATGACGGTCGGCGGGATGATGAAGCGGCTCCCGCCGGCGCCTTGCTTGTCGAGCGTGAGCCGCTGGGTTTGGTACGCGCGCCCGGTAGGCAGCACGAGCCGAATCTGGAGCGGCACGCCCGTGACGGGCTGCCAGTCGTCGGGGCGGCGCACGAGGGTCTGCGCGCGGATCGTGTCGCCGGGGCGGTAAAGGTCCCGGTCGCCGTAGCAAAACGCCATGTACCGGGCGGCATTCGAGGCGAGGCCCCCCACATCGTACCGGGCTACGTCCACGACGCTGCGGCGCAGGTCGAGGAGCGAAAAGTCGGTGCCCTTCTTCGCCGTCAGCAAGCCCAGCTCAAAGCGGCCGGCAGTGCGACCGTCGGGGGTGGGGGCGCTGCCGGCACTCTCCGACCCACCGTCGTAGTAACTCTCATCCGAGCCCGGTCGGCGGTGGTTTTCGGCGGCAAAGTCCTGCTTTTGGTTGAAGCCGCCGAGGCTTTTGCCGATCTCCTCGGCGGCAATAGTCACCGACCCATCGGCGCCGGTGGTGCCACGCGCCACTACCTGGTTGTTGGTACTGAAGCAGCTGATCTCGACGCCGGCGAGCGGCTCGGCCGTCGCGACCGACGAGGCCACCACGAGCAGCCCGGCGCGGCTTTGGCGCGCGACGAGGCCCACATCCGTCACCACGACTACTTGCGACGCCTGGAGCCAGCGCCGCTCCGTGTCGCGCACCCGGACGACGTAGATGCCGCGCAGGGCGCGATCGGCTTCGAGGTCCTGGAGCGAGAGGTGCAGCAGCCGCGCGGTGCCCTGGCGCGGCATGGCCGCTACCTCGACGGTGCGCGAGAGCAGCACGTCGCCCACCGCGTCGGTGTCGTAGTAGCGGTACGAGCGGTCTTCGTACTCGCCGTCGGCGCTGGTTTCGCTACCGTCGTAATCGTAGCCGTAGCTCTCGCCGGACTTCAGGAAAGCCTGCAGGTTCGACTCGTATACTTTCGTCACCGTGAGCTGCACGCGCTTCACGCCGGCTAGCTCCAGCGCCAGATTCCGCGCACCCGCGGCGCCGAGGTAGAGGCGGGTGTTGTCGGTGAAAGCGACGCGCGGCGGGGGCGTGCCGAACGACACGATCTGCTTGACGTCTTGCCCCAGGGTGGTGTTGAACATCCCGCGCAACCGCCCGCTCACCTGGACCTCGTACGTTTTGCCGGCCGCGAAATCACCCACGAGCTGAAAGCCGTTGTCGAGCGCCTTTACCGAAAAGGGTACGGCCGGCGTGAGGGTCACGAGCGCGGGGACGTCGTCGGTGAGGACGGGCTGGGTGGTGAAGATGCTCAGGCGCCCCTGCCCCTGGGCGAACGCGCCGGTCATCTCCGAGATCATCAGCTCATTGGCGGGTGGAATCTCGGTGCTGATGGTAAGCAGCTTGGGGGTCGGGGCGGCGCTGCCCGGTACGGCCAGACCGTGCGCCACGCTCACGATGACCGGGATCGGACTTTCGAACGAGCCAGTCCAGTTGAGCTTCGGCAGGGCGAGGGTAAGCTCCGACGTGGCATTGCCGCTGGTCAGCACCCGCGCGGGCACGGCCACGCCACCCGCCCGCACCGTCAGCAGCCGCCCCACCTCGGCGGGCCGAACCGGATAGCTGAATCGCACCTGCACCCGCGCTTCGGCGGCTCCTGCCACTCCCGCCGCGCCCGCCCAGTAGGCGCGCGCCGCGACGAGTGCCAGGTCGGGCGTGCGAAACTTAAAAGTCGTTTCCGATGGCAGCTTGCGCGTCGTCTCGCCTTTCCCGTTCTTCGGCAACGCGGCCGGCAGCAGCCGCGCGGAATACGCCGTCGCAGGGTTAAACGGGCGTTGCGGCGAGAACGTCAGCTCGCGGCGGCTCGTCCAGCGCACCTGCCCCGGTACGCGCGGCGTGAAGGCGATGGCCTGGGTGGTATCCCAGCGCCCGACGAGCGAATCGGCCACCACGTCGTCGCCGAACGTGAACGTCAGGTTCTGCTCGGGATCGATGACATCGGTAAAATTGGTCTCGGGCTGGTCGAGCTGCGGCCCGCCGCGTGAGCAGGCCAGCATGGCGAATACGGCAAGCAACACGACGGAAAACGGGGCGGCGGAGGGGCGGCGCATAAGAAGCGGGGGCGCCTGAATAGGCAGCCGAAAGGTAGCGCGGCATCCCCGAGCCTGCGCGCTACTTTTGCTT
>JBKJUQ010000191.1:0-3185 GCA_046590685.1 Hymenobacteraceae bacterium | reverse complement strand
CTCGGCGCTCGCGTTTGTTCACGCCGACAAGTATCAGTGGGAGCTGCCCAACGAAGGGAAGTTTGCCCGAGAGTCGGAAGGCAAAGCGTCGTTCCGGCCGGCCGGCGAGCTGGTGATCGTTGATAACATCCTGACGGCGGACGCGGCACGGCGCGGGAAGCCGGTGCTGGCGTGGAAGTTCAACATCTACGCTGCCCAGCCCCTGAGCCGGGCCTGGATCTACGTCGATGCCCGCACGGGCGAGGTCGTCAACCAAGACGCCATTATCAAGCATGCCACGGGGAGCTACACGACCCGGTACAGCGGCACGCGCTCGGTGCAAACGACGCTGCTGCCGATCGTCAATCAGTACTACTTGCAGGATGACACGCGCGGGCAGGGGATTCAGACGCAAAATCTGAAAAAAGGCGACAACCTGGGCAATGCTGTCCTCTTTCTCGATAATAACAATACCTGGACGGCCGGCGAGCACAACAACGCTAACCAAGACTGGGTGGCTGGCGACGCTCATTTCGGTGCGGAGATGACGTACGATTACTGGAAGCTCGTCCACAACCGCAACTCCTTCGATAACGCCGGCGCTAAGCTCAAAAGCTACGTTCATTACGACGATACCCCCGGTGATGGCAAAGGTCTCGACAACGCGTTCTGGAACGGGGCGGTGATGCTGTATGGCGACGGCGACGTGAAATTCCGCCCCCTGACGTCGCTCGACGTCTGCGGCCACGAAATCGGCCACGCCATCTGCGAGAAGACATCCGCGCTCAAGTACGAAAACGAGTCGGGCGCGATGAACGAGGGCTTCTCCGATATCTGGGGCGCCTGCGTGGAGAATCGGGCAGCGGGTCTCTTCGGGCTGGCGGGCAAGAATACCTGGCTGATCGGCGAGGAGCTCGCCCTTCTCAAGCCGGCCCTGCGCTCGATGAGCGATCCTAACGCCCTCGGTCAGCCCGATACCTACCAGGGCACCAACTGGCGCTTCCCGGCCGGCGCCCCCACCGGCGACAACGACTACAACGGCGTCCACCGCAACTCCGGGGTACTCAACTACTGGTTTTACTTGCTGAGCCAGGGCGGCTCGGGCACCAACGACAAAGGCAACGCGTACACCGTAACGGGGGTGGGCATCACGAAAGCGGCCAAAATTGCGTACCTGACCGAAAAGCTCCTCTCGCCGACCTCGCAGTTTGCTTCGGCCCGCACGATGGCGATCCAGGCCGCTACTACACTCTACGGTGCCGGCTCGGCCGAAGTCCGGTCGGTCACTAATGCGTGGTACGCCGTCGGGATCGGCCACGGCATCGCGTACGGGAATTCGGCCAGCCGCTTTATCGACGCGGTTGGTCTCAATGCCCTGGCGCGCTTCTCGGTAGCGGATAACGGGTACTTCGACGGCGTCGCGGCCGGCTCGGCCGTGCCGAACGTTTCGCGCTGCTCGCAGCAGACGCTGCTGCACTCGGCGGGCTTCTCCGGCACCGTCGGCAATCAGTACTGGAACGTGTACGTCGACTTCAACCGTGACAACGACTTCAACGACGCCGGCGAGCGCGTCATCAGCAACAAGCTCGTGACGTCGGCCACCTGGATCACCACCCCGTTCAGCATCCCGGCGTCGGCCTCACTCGGCACCGCTCGGATGCGGGTGATCATGACATATGGCGCCACCTCACTCACCAACGGCTTCATCGGCACCGGCGAAGTGGAGGATTATAACCTCAACATCGGCGCGTCGCTCGCGGTGGGCACGGCCACGAGCTTGAGTGCCAGCGCCATCACCACCAGCTCGGCCACGCTCCAGTGGGCCAGCGTCGCCGGGGTGGCTTCTTACAATGTGCAGTACCGTGCCAACACCAGCTTCGTCTGGACGACGGTGAGCACCCCCACCAACTCGAAGGCCATCACGGGCCTGAGCGCCGGCAAGAGCTACGTGTTCCGGGTGCAGGCCGTCAATGCCTGCGGCACCACGGGCAGCTACTGCGCTACCGTCGGCTTTTCCACGCTGCCGGGGCGCCGCCCCGCCGCGCCAGCCGATAGCCTGACCGCCGCCACTGCGCCCGCCGCCGCGCGGATTACGAGCCTCGGCAACTCCACCGGCCAGGCCGTGCTCACGGCCACGGCCTACCCTAACCCCGCCACCGATGCGCTGCACCTGACTCTGGCGGAAGTGCAGACGCGTGCCGCGGCCCACATAACCGCGGTCGACGTCTTCGATGGCCGCGGTGCGCGGGTGGCGAATGTTCCCTTCGATGTTGCGACCGGCACACTGCGCATCGCCGCCTTGGCGCCCGGCCTCTACACAGCTACTGTGCGTGGCGGCCACGCGCCAGCCAGCGTCCGCTTCGTAAAGGAGTAGCGGCGTTCCGGGCGATCTGAGTCTCCCGCTGTAACCGCCCCCGTCTGGCCGATCCGGCCCGGCGGGGGCGGTTTGGCGTTGGGTGCAAGTGGTTATGGGCTACTGGGTACCCCACATATTGATGTGAGTAGCGCCCCGCAGCGCACTGTCCGCATTGGGCCGGGGCCGCGCGGGCCCGGCGCAGTTCGTCGAGCGGTGGCGATTGTTCGTCGAGTGGGCGGTGCAGTTCGGCGGCGGCGGGGCTATTTGGGATGATCGGCTGGCGCCTTACCCAGCTGGGTGAGACATCAATGTGTGGTTGTAAGAGGCTGAGTAAGAGGTCCATCTTTGACCTATTCCTCCACCAAAAGCCCCATTTTCGACGATGAAAAGCCTAAGCCACTTTCGCCATTTTCTCTCCGCCGGTGCGCTGCTCGCCAGCCTCGGTGCCGCCGCGCAGACTGCCCGCCCAACTCACCCGCCGACGCTGATCGAACGCCGCGCCGACGGCTCACCCGAGTTGATCCGCTTTGAGCGGGCGGACGCTCCGTCCGTTGCCGATGCGCCCGCCGCGTTGCGTACGGCTCTTGGCCTGAGCGCCCAGAACGAGCTGCGTCCGAGCCGCGCGGCTGAGGCCGATGAGCTGGGTTTCACTCACCAGCAGTACCAGCAGTACTACCAGGGCGTGCCGGTCGAGTTCACGGCTTACACTACCCATACCCGCGCCGGCGTGGTCGAGTTTATGACCGGCGAGAGTCGCGTTATTGCGGCTGATGCGCTCGACGTGCGCCCCGCGCTGACGGCTCCGGACGCCCTGCGCTCGGCGCTCGCGTTTGTTCACGCCGACAAGTAT
>JBKJUQ010000189.1:0-2591 GCA_046590685.1 Hymenobacteraceae bacterium | reverse complement strand
CTCGGCGCTCGCGTTTGTTCACGCCGACAAGTATCAGTGGGAGCTGCCCAACGAAGGGAAGTTTGCCCGAGAGTCGGAAGGCAAAGCGTCGTTCCGGCCGGCCGGCGAGCTGGTGATTGTCGATAACGCCCTGACGCTGGACCCGACCCGCCAGGGGCAGCCGACATTGGCGTGGAAGTTCAACATCTACGCCGCCACGCCCCTGAGCCGGGCCTGGATCTACGTCGATGCCCGCACCGGCGAGGTGGTCAATCAGGACCGCATCATCAAGCACGCCACGGCCACCTTTACCACCAAGTACAGCGGGACGCGTACGGTGCAAACCACGCACGCGGCCCTCATCGGCGCCTACCAGCTGCTCGATGCCACGCGTGGCCTGGGCGTGGAGACGTACAATGCAAACCAGTCTAATAACCCAGGGGTCGGCTTTCACTTTCTGGATGTTGACAATAACTGGACGGCCGCCGAGCACAACAATGCCCGCCAGGACTGGGTAGCCGGCGATGCCCACTTCGGCGCTGAGATGACGTACGACTACTGGAAAGCCATCCACGCCCGCAACTCCTTCGACAATGCCGGCGCCAAAATCAAGAGCTACGTCCACTACGACGATACGCCCGGCGACGGGGTGGGCTACGACAACGCCTTCTGGAACGGCGCGGTGATGTCGTACGGCGACGGCAACACGTACAAGCCGCTGACGACGGTAGATATCTGCGCCCACGAGATAGGCCACGCCATCTGCCAGAAGACGGCGAACCTGCAGTACCAGAACGAGTCAGGCGCGCTGAACGAAGGATTTTCCGACATCTGGGCCGCCTGCGTCGAGCAGCGGACGGTTGGTTTGTTTGGGCTGACGGGCAAGAGCACGTGGTTAATGGGCGAGGAGATCATGCGGGCCGGCGGTGCGCTGCGCTCGATGAGCAACCCGAACCTCTACGGCGATCCCGACACCTACCAGGGCACCAACTGGGTCCCGATCGCCGCTACGCCCACCGAGGCCAACGACTTCGGCGGCGTCCACACCAATTCGGGGGTGCTCAACTACTGGTTTTACCTGCTCAGCCAGGGCGGCTCGGGCACCAATGACAAAGGCAACGCTTTCCGGGTAGCGGGGCTGGGTATCACGAAGGCCGCCAAGATCGCGTACTTCACCGAACGCCTGCTCTCGTCCACTTCCACCTTTGCTTCCGCCCGTAACCTGGCGATTTACGCGGCCACGACGCTCTACGGCGCCAGCTCGGCCGAAGTATGGTCGGTCACCAATGCCTGGTACGCGGTGGGGATCGGCGGCGGCATCGCCTACGGCAACGCCTCGGGCACCAGCGTCACCCAGCGCTACATCGACGAGGTCATCCTTAAGGCGCTCTACCGGCCCTCGGGGGGCGATAACGGCTACTTCGACGCCACGCTCAACTTCGCCGTTCCGACCGTGGCGCGCTGCTCGCGGGAGTACCTGTCCGTCTCGGCGGGTAGTCAGCCCGACCTCGCGACCTTGACGCAGTACTGGAACGTGTACGTGGACTTCAACCACGACAACGACTTCAACGACGCCGGCGAGCGCGTGATTACTAACCGCTTGCTAACGAACACGTCCCGAAACCCCATTCCGTTCGTCGTGCCATCGGCCGCCCCGCTCGGCTCGGCCCGGATGCGGGTGATGATGACGGCCTCGGCCACCTCGCTCACCAACGGCTACGTGGGCCTTGGCGAGGTGGAAGACTACACCATCAACGTGACGGCAGCGCTGGCCGTGGCCGTGCCCAACTACCAGCCCGTCAGCTCCGTCACGGCCAACAGCGCCACGCTGAACTGGCACTCCGTCGCGGGCGCGGTGTCCTACAACGTGCAGTACCGGCCGATCACCCGCGCCAGCTGGACGCCGCTCACCAGCCCCAACAACTACCAAGGGCTGACGGGGCTGATCAGCGGTATGCAGTACCTGTACCGGGTGCAGGCCGTCAACGCCTGCGGCACGGTGGGGAGCTACACGGTCTCCTTCTCCTTCACCACGCCGCTGGGCCGGCCGGCCGGTTCGCCGGCTACCGACTCGCTCACTGCCACGGGTACTACGCTGCCCGCCCGCCCGCTGGGTCTGTCGGCTACCACTGCTACCCTCACGGCCTCGGCTTACCCCAACCCCGCCACCGACGTGCTGCGCCTGACCCTGACGGGCCGCGACGGCGACGTAACGCCAACCGCCGTGGATGTCTATGACCTGCGCGGCGCCCGGGTACAAAGCGTCACCTACGACGGCCGCGGCACCCTGAACGTGGCCGCTCTCACGCCTGGCCTCTACACGGCTACCGTGCGCGATGCGAGCGGCGCCCGCCCGGCTCCGGTACGATTCGTGAAAGAGTAGCGACGAGCCGGCGCGTGGCCGGGCGACCACCCGCGCGCCGTGAAAACAAAACCGCCCCGTTGGCTCCTTGCCGGCGGGGCGGTTTTTTTATCCCTTATTGTTAATTATTAATTCGTAATTACTAATTAAAGCCCCTCCCGCACCAGCACCTGAAACGTCTGGCGGGTGCGCTGCTCGAGCACCACTTCGCGGCCGGCGGTTACGCGCTCGCGGCTGGCATCATCGGAGT
>JBKJUQ010000461.1:0-4484 GCA_046590685.1 Hymenobacteraceae bacterium | reverse complement strand
GGGTGCCATCGATAGAGCCATCGGTGTTGAGGCGGACCAGGTTGATGGCCGGCGTACCGTTGTAGCTCGAGAAGCTGCCGCCCAGCAGCACCTTGCCATCGGCCTGTAGGGCGATGCTGCTCACGTAGCCGTTCAGGCTCGTGCCCGTCACGAACGTGCCATCGACGGAGCCATCCGGGTTGAGCCGCACGATGCGGCGACTGCTGCTGGAGCTGGCCACCAGCACCTTGCCGTCGGGCTGCACCGCGACGGCGTATACCGCGCTCCCGTTGAAGGTGTTGCCCACCGCGAACGCCGGCACCGTCGCCGCTGCCGTGAGCGTACGCGGCTGGCAGGCATCGAAGGTGCCGGCCGGGCTGAGGCTGGCGGTCATCCCTGCCGGCCGCACCGTGACGGTGAACGTACCGCTGCTCACGTACGGGCTGCCCAGCGCCGGCGAGAGCCGCAGCGTGCCGGTGGCCGCATCGGTCGGCACCTTCACCACGATGCTGCTGGCCACCTGGTACGTCGCCAGCGCCAGCCCGCCCGTGCCGAAGCGTACCCCTTGAAACGAGCTCAGATCGACTCCCGGGTACGTGATGGTAACGCGCGTACCCGCCGGGCCGCTGGTGGGCGAGAAGCTGATCTGCGCCTGGCTGACCAGGGGCACGGCCAGCAGCGGGGCGACCAGCAGCAGGAGCGTCAGCGCCCAGCGACTCAGCGCGCGGGCGCGGGCCGCCAGGCCGGTAAATGAGCGAGTAAGGAAAAGGTCGGGCATCGGGGGGGAGCAAGTGCCGGCCGGCAACAGCGCCGACCAACACCGCAAAGGTCGAGGCTTGAGAAGGGCGCCGGAATAGCATTCTGATGCTACTCCCCAAAAACTTTACAGGCGCCCGGCGGCCGTTCCCGACCCGCCGCCCCGCGCCCCCGAGCGCGCTATTCCACCACCAGCTTTCGGGTCTGGGGGCCGGCGCGCACCACGTACACGCCGGCTGGCAGGCCCGCCACGGGCAGGGTGGCCGCGCCGGTGCCGTCGGCGGTGGCCGTGGCGACGAGGCGGCCGGTCAGGTCAGTTAGTACGATGGCGGCCAAGGCGCCCGCGCCGCTAAGGCGCACCTGGGTGCTGGCGGGGTTGGGCGAGAGGGTGAAAGCCGCCGACCGGGCGGCGAGGGCCGGGGCGGTGGCGAGCAGCGGGCCCGTGCCGTTGTTGAGGCGGACGCTGACGGTGTTCTCGCCATTATTGACCGTGAGCAGGTCGAGGTCGCCATCGCTATCCACATCACCTAACGTCAGTTTGTACGGGCGATTGCGCACCTCCACGTCCTGCAAGCCGCTGAAGCTGCCCGCCCCATCGTTGAGGCGCACACTCACCGTGCTGCCGGTTTCATTGGACGTGAGTAAGTCGAGGTCGCCATCGCCATCCACGTCCCCTACGACTACGCCGTACGGAACCCTCCCGACGACCACGTCGGTAGTGCCGCTGAAAACGCCTCTTCCGTCGTTGAGTCGCACGCTCACCGTGCCGTTAGCACCCGTAAACAGAGAGCTATTGGCGGCGAACAGGTCGAGGTCGCCGTCGCCGTCTACGTCACCGATGGTCAGCGTCTGCGGAATATTGCCCACGCCCACGTCCTGCGTCCCGCTGAAGGTACCGGTGCCGTCGTTGAGGCGAATGCTCACCGTATTGAAGTTACCGGTGGGTGCCAGCAGGTCAAGATCCCCGTCGGCGTCTACATCCCCTACTACCACGCCGCGCGGATTACCGCCCACCACCACGTTGGTGAGGCCGCTGAAGGTCCCCGTCCCATCGTTGAGCCGGACACTGACGGTGTTGGTGTCATAGTTGGCGGTGAGCAGGTCGAGGTCACCGTCGCCGTCCACGTCGCCTACTATGACGCTCTGCGGCCCCGTATCTACTCTGACGGTTTGCGTGCCGCTGAACGTGCCCGCGCCGTCGTTGAGCCGCACACTCACCAAGTTGTTGCGGATGCTGACCGCGAGCAGGTCAAGGTCGCCGTCGCCGTCTACGTCCCCCACCGCTATCCCGCCCAGATCGTTCCCCACGTCGAGCAGCTGCGTACCCCTGAAGTCTCCGGCTCCGTCGTTGAACCGGATGCTGATGGTGCCCACGGTGCCCGTGTTGGCCGTCAGCAAGTCGAGGTCGCCATCGCCATCTACATCGCCCACCGCCACGTTGTGGGGGCCATTGCCCACGCTGACCTCCGCGTTACTCACCGGCGCCACGAAGTCGCCCGTGCCACCCACCACGGCCGCCGTGAACTGGTGCACGTGCTTGGCCGCCGCCCCACCCGTGCCCTGCACCGTGGCCGGCACGGTGACAAACACGGTCTCGCCGGGCTTGAAATCGGTGGTCGGGTCGAAGGTGATCGTATTGGTGGCGTTGGCGATCACCGTGCCGCCCCCAGCGCGCACCAGCTGCCCGCCGCGCTGGTGACTGAAGACGCGCACGGTGCCCGCCGAGGCCGGGTAAATCGCCTGATCAAACGTGAGCGCCACGTCCGAGGCGCGCGGGGCGGCCACGGCGTTGCGCGCCGGCACCAGCCCCGTGAGGGTCGGCGCCTGGGCGTGCGCCCTCAGCGCGGCCAGCAACAGGGCGGTGGGCAGCAGCAAGCGGCCGGCAGGAAGAGGGGTCATCGGAGGGGAAGGAGAAACGGCCCGGAAAGCCGGGCGCTACTAGGTCAAAGGTATCCGTCGGCCGCCCACTGGCCCGCCCGCGCCGGGGCGCCGGGGCGGCGGAATAATACCTTTTTCCGCCGCCGATTTGGGTAGGTCAACGCTGGTTCGCACTTTCGCGGTCGCTGGTCATATCCAGTCCCTTTTTTCTATGCCGATTCACTATTTCCTGGTGGAAAACCACCTCACCCCGGACCCCAACGACTACAACGGCGTGGTGCAGCCGCTCGGGTCGTTGACGGAGGACGACATCATCAAGGAGATCATCGCCGATGGGTCGGTGAAGCTCGGCGCGGGCGATATCCGGCTGGCGCTCGAAGTCTTCCACCGCAAGGTGCAGAACCGGGTGATCGACGGCTTCAACGTCGTGACGCCGCACGTGCAGTACCGGAGCGTGCTGACGGGCACGTTCGCGGGCAAAGACGACGGCTTCGACGCCAGCCGCCACGCCGTGCAGACGGTGGCCGTGGCCGGCAAGGCCTGGAGCACGGCGTACCAGGAGGTGAGCGCCAAAAAAGTGGAATCGCCGGGCCGCACGCCGTCTATCGAGGTGGTGACCGATTACGGCTCCAGCACCCGCGACGCGCGCCTGACGCCCGGCAACGTGGTGCGGGTGGTGGGGCAGCGCCTCAAGATTCACGACATGGCCGACGCGCAGCAGGGCATCTTCCTGATCCCCGCGGCGGGCGGGGCGGCCGTGCGCGTCACGGAAGTGGTGGTGAACATGCCGAAGGAGCTCATCTTCCGGGTGCCGCCCACGCTGCCGGCGGGTTCGTGGTCGCTGGAAGTACGCACCGTCTTTCCGGGCGCCGAAGGGCGGGGGGTGCGCACCGGCGCGGCCGAACAATCGCTCGCCCGCCTCTGAGGCCCGGCGGCCCGCCCAGGCTCGCGATCCGAACCAACCGGGTTGGTGTCGCGAACCAACCGGGTTGGTGTCGCGAGCCAACCGGGTTAGCGTCCGAAACCCGGTTGGCGCGCGTCGTTTCGGGCGCTACTGACCGCCGTCGCCCCCGGGCGGCGGCGGTTTTTTTCGGTGGTCAGCCCTCAGCTCCCCACGCGCCGCATCCGGGCGCTGAGCTCGGTTTTGGAGCTGATTTCGAGCTTGTCGTACACCTTGCGGATGAACGAGCGCACCGTGTTGATCGTGATGCTCAGCCGCTCGGCCACCTGCTGGTAGCTCAACCCTTCCTCGATGGCTTGCACGAGCTGCAATTCGCGGGCGGTGAGCACCTCGCTGGCCGCCGGCCGGGGCCGAAAGTGCTGCACCACGTGCCGCGCGATGGCCGGCGACATCGGCGAGCCGCCCTCCAGCACTTCCAGCAGACCGGCCTTCACCTCGCGCAGCGGCGTCGATTTGAGCAGGTAGCCCACCGCCCCCGCGCACAGCGCCTGGAACACGCGCTCGGCGTCGCTGTACACGGTGATGAGCACCACTTCGGCCTTGGGCAGCAGGTGCCGAATGCGCGAAACACCCTCGATGCCC
Organism: Hymenobacteraceae bacterium; assembly: GCA_046590685.1. GTDB lineage: Bacteria > Bacteroidota > Bacteroidia > Cytophagales > Hymenobacteraceae > JANNMJ01. The sequence goes on along the minus strand of JBKJUQ010000461.1, from coordinate 328 downwards.
GTCATCCCCGGCAAGCCAATGTCGCTCAGAATAAGCCGCGGCGGCACCGCCAGCTCGGGTACGCCGTCCAGAAACTCCTCCACCGAGCCGGCCACCAGCACGCAGTCGAACTCCGGCTGCGCGCACAGGTACGTCTGGTACGCCTGCCGGATGGTGGGCTGGTCTTCGATGATGGCTAAGGGAATGCGCATAGGGGCGGAGGGGCGAAGTTTGAACTGAGAACTGAGAACTGAGAGGTGAGAACTGAGAGGTGAGAACTGAGAACTGAGAACTGAGAACTGAGAACTGAGAACTGAGAACTGAGAACTGAGAACTGAGAGGTGAGAGG
>JBKJUQ010000445.1:0-2430 GCA_046590685.1 Hymenobacteraceae bacterium | reverse complement strand
GTTGCGCTTTACCCCGCTATTCGCGGAGTTACCAGCGGCAACCCTTGATCGTATCTCCCCACAGCACCCCGGACGGCGCCTACTGAAGATGTTCGGGTACGCGGGCGTACGCTTACTTGGCAACCTCTTTCGTCCGGTCCAGAACCCCGACAACCTGCACGCCGCAGTTTGGCTTTACGTCGTGAGCGCCAACAACGTGGAGGCGCTTCGCTTTATCCGTAAAGGGCTGCCAGATAGCGTCTTCGTTGCCGGCCAAAGCAAACAGATTGGTCGCTATAATACCGAAGTCAACCGACTCTCGCTGCGTCGCAAAATTCTCTATTATTGGCAATTTCCAGGGGTATGGTGGGCATTGACTAGAATCAAAGGCCCCGCAGCAACCCGATTCGTTGATTTAATCTTCGCGGCCATTGGGTACTACGAAGTGTACCGGCGCGCACTACGCCACTATCGTCCTCGCGCCGTCATTTTTGCCAACGATCACAATGACGATTCCCGCGCCCTCATGCTGGCCTGCCGCGCAGAGCGCATTCCTACTGCCTATGTGCAGCATGCCAGCGTCAGCCGGTGGTTTCCGTCCTTGGGCTTCGATTTGAGCCTGCTGGAGGGCCAACACGCGCTGGATACGTACCGAGCCTGTGGTTCAATAGCTGGGGCGGTACAATTGGTCGGAATGCCGAAAGCTGATATTTTCCTCCGCCGCCGCAATACTACCGTGGCGGTTCGCCGTGTCGCGATTGCGGCCAATCTATTAGACCCAACTACTGAGTTGGTTGACACCGTCGACGCGCTAGTATCCTCACTTCCTGAGTTGGAGTTCACCTTCCGGGCTCACCCCGGTGATAGCCGTGATTTCCGGGTTATGCTCGGCGATCGCCTGCCACGCTTAACGTTCTCTGATGCGCGCACGGAAACGGTATTCGACTTCCTCACCCGCCACGACGCCCTGATTGCGGCTGATACGAGCACTCACCTCGAAGCCACGTTATTGAATCTGGTCAGCCTATATTTTCGGTTTGGTCCTAGCCGTGGGCTAACCGACGATTATTACGGCTACGTACAGCATGGTCTGGCAGAAAGCTGCTCCACTCCTGATGAGCTCATTCATCGATTGCGGAGCCTTGCTCTGGCTAAGCCAGCAAGCCTCTACCTGCGAGCGGCCTACTACTGTGCAACCATCGGCACCCCTCACGAGGGCCAAAGTGAAGAGCTAGCCATCCGAACGCTCACGCAATGGCTTGGGCAGAGTTAACAGATACGCTAGATTGCCTGAGACCCTTACAATGAGAACCTATTCCATCACTTGTTGGCCGTTTTTCCTACTTCTTTGGCTGTCTGGCGGCGTACTCCACGCGCAGTCGCTATCGGGGTCAGGCAATCGGTTGCTATTTAATGGTACTTCTACTCACGTCAAGTGCGGTACCAGCAACCGGGGGATCACCCAACGCGTCACGCTTGAAGCATGGATCAAGACTACCTCTTACAACAATCAGTGGGTTCTGGGAAAGTATTCCGATCAATTCGCTGAAGAGAAGGGCTACTGTTTAGCCACCTGGAATGGCCAGGCTATTGTAGCTGGCCGTGCACGAGTAGGTAATTACCTGACTTCTGGCTTCTCTACCACCCGGGTCGACGATAACCGGTGGCACCACCTGGCTGCGGTGATTGACAATAACGTTTGGCGCATCTACGTAGATGGCGTACTGGAAAACAGTACTACCCACCCTTTCACCACTGCTGACCTGACGAATTCGGAGCCTTTAGTAATCGGTGATTACTATGCGTACCGGTCGCGGCCTTTCACGGGCGAAATCGATGAAGTAAAAATCTGGCGGACTGCACGCACCGAGACGGAGATACGTGCTGGGATGTGTCAAAAAATCGCTACTGCTCCGACTGATCTGGTTGCTTACTACCGCTTTGATCAAGTGGCCGGCCTCACCGCTGTTGACTCTGGCAGTCAGCCAGAGTCTGGAATCCTGAACAGCTTTCCTACCCAACCTTGGCAGCGATCTGGCGCGGCGCTTGGCGACCGCAGCACCTTTGATTACAATCTCACGGCCGGCTCAACGCTTGCGCTGACTGCCCGTTCTGGTGAGCAACTCATTGCTTCCCAGTTTACCCCAGCGATGCGAGGCGCGCAACTGTACGCCGTCGATTCACCGCCTAATGTACCGACACCAGGGAACGCCAATCAGTATTTTGGCGTGTTCGCACTCCATCCGACAAGTACTTATCAGGCGCAGGTTGTAGCAAGTGGGGGCGTTGGGTGTCGGTTACTCTATCAACGAACTGATAACGCGGCGGCAGGCTGGTTTATGGCTGTCGGTCCGGCTCCACTTATTGCTAGTGGTATCTACCGCGGAGAGTATGCCTGGAGCAATAGCGCTAGCGTGCCCCCCACGCGCATTACTGGTGACTCGGTCCTTT
>JBKJUQ010000174.1:0-2711 GCA_046590685.1 Hymenobacteraceae bacterium | reverse complement strand
ATCAACGACCCCACCATCATCATGGGCGACGAGCCGACCGGCAACCTCGACACCACCAACACGCGCGTGGCCTTCGAGCTGCTGCGCGAGCTGGCGCACGTTCACGGCCAGACCATCATCTGCGTGACCCACGACCCCGAGTTCGCCCGCGGCTCCGACCGCACCATCGAAATGTCCGACGGGCGCATCGTCAGTCACGGCCGCCCGCCGGGCCCAGTGCCTTCGGCCCCTTCCCTATCTTTGCCTGCCTAACCCCTCCTCTTTAGGTATGCGCTTCGCCCCTCTTTTTGCCCTCGCCCTCGGCCTGACCGTCGCCGGCTGTAACTCGAAAACCGAAACCCCGGCCGAGAACGGCGCCGGCCAGCCCGCCGTAGCCCCGGAAGCGGTCGACACGACCCAGACCAACGCTTCCGCCGACGGCGAGAAGAGCGAGGGTGCCGCTACGGCCGCCGCCCCCGTGATGGTGGGCGATATGATGTCGTTCGGCGAGAAGATCTCCCCCGACGGCGCCCACCCGATTGCGGACCTGCCGAAGCTGCTGGCCGGCAAAGACTCGGTGCAGGTCAAGCTCGTGGCGAAAGTCGAGAACGTGTGCAAAGTGAAAGGCTGCTGGATGGAGCTGCCCCAGGCCGACGGCCAGAAGATGCGCGTCCGGTTCAAGGAGTATGGCTTCTTCGTGCCGAAAGACGCGGCCGGCAAAACCACCATCGTCAACGGCTGGGCCAAGAAGTACACCACGAGCGTGGAAGAGCTGCGCCACTACGCCGAAGACGACGGCCAGACCAAGGAGCAGATTGCCGCTATCACCAAGCCCCAAACCGGCGTAGCCTTCGAGGCCGATGGGGTGTTGATGAAGTAGGTGGTAGGCTAACCAACTCTTCTCCCACTGAAAAGGTGGTACCTGACCAGTACCACCTTTTTTTGTAAGCGCGCGGTTGCTTATGCGATCCTTACCTCTCCTCTGCTCAGCTATCTTCTCATTAGCGGCTTGTCAAGAAGCTGCCACTGAATCTACGGGACAGCATCAGACAGACAAACATCCCCAGCCTCGTTCATCTGAGCCGCGATCAAGTCTTACCAGTAAGCCGGCGGTCGCTTGGTTTGAGCCGATTGTACGTAGTTACACGGAACGGGCCGAATCCCCGTTAGTACTGGCTAATCGGCAGGATTCCATACCTGATGTGTGGCGGTTAGATCGCGTGGAATCAAACGATACCGCCCATTATTTCATCTTCCAGATTGGGCAGACCGTGAGCGAAGCCGACGGTAGAGAACCCCGCTTTGTGACCAGTAGCTGGATTTATGTAGATAGCCTGACGCGTAAAGTGTACGAATTGGATATCTCACAAGACAGTTTGATTGAATGGAGAGAACGGTAGCTCACACTGGCGTAGTGCGAAGCGGGTCGCTGCTTCAATCTTAAGCTGGCCCCGGAGGGGCTACCTAACCCACTTACAAAAACGGTGGAAACAGGTAGCCCCTCCGGGGCCAGCTGATTAATGGGACGCTGAATAACTACCGGGTGGTAGCCCCTCCGGGGCCGCTTGCTGCACTCCGGTCAAGCCCAATCAAACCCCAAGTGGAAGCCCGCATCGCGCTGCTCACCCCGAAAAAAGCTGATCGGTCAGCGCATATAAACCAGCTGGGCCGACACCCTGCCGCTCGGCAAAAATGCGCGTCCCCGTCAGGGGACACCGTTCGGTAGCACCTTCGTCCCTACGACGACGCGTGTCCCCGTTAGGGGATACCCGTCCGGCGGCTCGGGTATCCCCTGACGGGGACCGGGCTGGCGCAAACCGTCGGGTTGCTACCGAACGGTATCCCCTGACGGGGATATCCTACGCAGGATGCACTTTAAGTTTTTAGGTAGAGATGGAACCCCGCATTGAGCTGCTGACCCCCAAATTTCTCGTCGGCCAGCGGGCGCAAACCAGCTGGGCCGACGACCAGACATCGCCGCTGTGGCGGGGCTTTCGCGCCGTTCGGGCGGAAGTGCCGAACCGCGTCGATACCCGCTCGTGGTCGGTGCAGCGCTACGGCGCGGCGATGGCGGCGGGCACCTTCGGCCCCACTACCGTCTTCGAGAAATGGGCGGCGGTGGAAGTCGCGGACTTTTCGGTGGTGCCGGCCGGGCTGGAAACCTACGAGCTGGCGGGCGGCCTCTACGCCGTCTTCCCGCACCACGGGCCGGCCAGCGCCTACCCCCAAACCGCCCGGCTCATCTTCGGCGAGTGGCTGCCCGCTTCCCCCTACCGCCTCGACGACCGCGACCACTTCGAGGTGTTCGCCGACAGCTACTGGCCGTTTGACCCCGACGCCACGGAAGAGATATGGGTGCCGATCTTGGCGAAAAACTACTTACTGAGTGTGCTTGACGAGCAACAACGTATCTGTAGCAGATTCGCCGCTGAGTATCTGGAAGCACTGCCAACCCATAAAGTCGGCTTGGCAATCAGTACCCTTGGTCAGTTTCCGCTCAATGCCTTGCGGCATCCGATTAATGACGATACCAGTGGTTGGTACATATGGGCAGGCGAAATTCTGCCTAGTCAGGACGATGCTTTTCAGCCAGTCCACGTAGCGCACCTGGCCGATATATGCCGTGAGATTCTGCCCTACTTGGGTCTCGCACCCGGTTGGCGGGTACTACTTGCCCCGGATTACGTGGATGTGTGGTTTGACCCGCAATTGCTCATCCTATAATTCATCCC
>JBKJUQ010000449.1:0-9292 GCA_046590685.1 Hymenobacteraceae bacterium | reverse complement strand
TTTTTTTCACTTTTCCCGTCCAAACCATCATGAGTTACCCGGTTGAATTGCTGACCACCGAAATCGAGCACGACACCGTGCTCGACGAAGGCGCCGACGAGCTGCGCGACCTGCGCGTCAACGAAACCATCCTGGCCGCGCAATCCGAGCGCACCAGCGATACCGCGGCGGCGACCACCGCCGAGCTGACGGCCCAGCAGGCCATCATCACGGCCCTTACGCCGGTAGTGCCCACGATGCCCGCCGGCAGCAAAGCGCGGCTCGACACCGAGGCCGACCTGCGCCACGCCAGCCAGCGCCACGAAAACCTGACGGCCAGTCAGCAGTCGCGCGGCCCGGTAGCGGCCCTGCGCCGCGCCCGCCAGCTGCGCCAGGTGCGCGTCCAGATCGCCGAAGTGGAGACGTTCATCGCCGAAGTAACTACCCACAAAGCCGAGATGGCCGCCGCCGGCTGGCCGGCCTGATCGGTTGGTACTTGGTATCGGGTACTTGGTACTTGGTACTTGGTAAAAGGTAGCTGGTACTTGCTTAAGTCTAGGTACCAAGTACTGTGTACCAAGTACCCAACGCGCTTAACGCGAAACGCCCCGCCGAGCAGTGCTCGACGGGGCGTTTCGCGTTAAGCGCGTTGGGGCGTTAGTCGCGCACCAGGCGGCGGACGGCCGTCCCGACCCGCACGGCGTAGACGCCCACCGGCAGGCGGTGCGCATCGAGCTCGTAGCGGGTGGTGTGGGCGGGGAGCGTGGCGCGGAGCACCGCGCGGCCCGCCGCGTCGAACACCGTCAGGGCCGTAGGCGTGGCGGAGGTCGCCAGCTCCAGGGTCACGCGACCGTCAGTGGTGGGGTTCGGGTAGAGTTGGAGGGTGGCTTTCGCCAGCTCCGCGATCGTCCCGGTCACCGTCACCGTCAGGCCGGCCGACGGCAGCGAAGGGCAGTTGCCCGTCGTCACCACCACCGTGTACACGCCGCTTTGGGAAGCGGCCGTCACGAGCAGGGTCTGGCCCGTCGCGCCCACCACGGGCACCCCGCCGAGGTACCACTGGTTGCCCGTGGTCGCGCTCGACGTGAGCAGCACGAGCGGCCCCTGGGTTGTGGCCGAAGCAGTCGGCTGCGCCGGCGTCGCTTCTACCGTCACCGTTACCGAGTCGCGCACGGCGCCGCAAGCGCCCGAAGCCGCCAGCGTGTTCACCACCGAGTAGGTGCCGGCCGCCGAGGTATTCAGGTCGATCACGCCGGTGGTGGCATCAATCGTCAGGCCCGCAGGCGTGGCACTGAACGTACCCGCCGTCGCGCCCGTCGCGAGCGCGGGCGAATCGGTGGCGCCGCCGCCGGTGCAATAGCTGGCCTGCGCGTAGGTGAAGGCCCCGATTGGCGCCGTCGTGAGCGTAATGTCCTGCGACGAAGTCGACGGGCACGGGCCGCTCACCGAGTAGGTGATCGTGTAGCTACCGGCCGTGGCGCCCGTCAGGGTCAGCCCGCCGGTTACCGGATCGATCGTCACACCCGTCGCGGGCGACACGCTGAACGTGCCCCCTGCCGTGCCGCCGATGGTCGGCGTCACGCTCGCCGTCGAGCCGAGGCAGAACTGAGTCGTCGCGTAGGCGAAGGTGGCGCTGGTCGCGGGGTTCACCGTCACGGTCACGGCCGTCGAAGTCGCTTCGCAGGTAGCCGCCGAAGTAGCGATGACCGTGTAGACCCCGCTCGCCGTCACGTTGTACGTCGAACCCGTCGCGCCCGCGATTGGCGTGCCGTTCTGGTAGAACTGGTACGTCGCCCCCGCCGAGCCGGCGGCGGTCAGCATCAGCGAGTCGCCCGCGCAGAACGTCGTCGGACCGCTGGCCGTCAGCGCTACCGTCGGCAGGGGGTTCGCCGTCACGTTGACCGCCGTCGAGGTGGCTTCGCAGCTACCCGTCGTGGTGGCTTTCACCGTGTAAGCGCCGCTCTGGGTGGCCGAGTAGGTGTTGCCCGTGCTCGGCACGAGCGTGCCGTTCTGGTAAAACTGGTACGTCACGCCCGCCGTGCCGGCGGCGGTGGGCGTCACCGAGCCGCCTTCGCAGAACGTCGTCGCGCCGCTCGCCGTCAGCGACACCGTTGGCGCCGCGTTCACCGTCGCCACCACGGCTACGCGGGGGCTTTCGCAGCCGACCGCGTTGCGGGAGCTCACGTAGTAGCTCGTCGTGGCCGAGAGCGAAGGCGTGGTGTAGGTCGCACCCGTCGCGCCGGCGATGGGCGTACCGCCCGTCGCCATCGTGTACCAGGCGTAAGCTCCACCGGCTGCGCCGCCGGCGGCCGTCAGCGTCAAGGTACCGTCACCGCAGCGGCTTGCGCCGGTGGCGGTAGGGGCAGTCGGCGTGGCCGATACGGTCACGGACGATGTGGCCTGCGCGGCCGGGCACGAGCCCGACGCCGCCAGCGAGTTGGTCACCGTATAGGTCCCCGCCGCCGAGGCGCCGAGGTCAATCACGCCGGTCTGGGCGTTCAGGCTCAGGCCCGCGGGCGAGGCGGTAAACCGCCCGGCCGACGCCCCCGTCGCCAGCACTGGGGCGGCCGTGGTACCGGCGCCGGTGCACAAGCTCGTGGGACCGTAGGTGAAGGCCGCCGTCGGCGAGGTCGTCAGGGTTACGGCTTGCGTCGAAGACGCAGGGCACACGCCGCTCACCGCGTAGGTGATCTGGTAGGTACCGGAAGTCGCACCCGTCAGGGTCAGCGCCCCGGTCGAGGCATTGATCGCCACGCCCGTAGCGGGCGAGATGCTGAACGTACCGCCGCGCGTACCGCTAATGGTCGGCGTGGCGGTCGGCGTCGCGCCGAGGCAGATCGTGTTGGAAGCGTAAGCGAAAGTGGCGTTTGCCACCGGATTCACCGTCACGTTGACCGCCGTCGAGGTGGCTTCGCAGCTACCCGTCGTGGTGGCTTTCACCGTGTAAGCGCCGCTCTGGGTAGCCGAGTAGGTGTTGCCCGTGCTCGGCACGAGCGTGCCGTTCTGGTAGAACTGGTACGTCACGCCCGCCGTGCCGGCCGCCGTGAGCGTCACCGAGCCGCCTTCGCAGAACGTCGTCGCGCCGCTCGCCGTCAGCGACACCGTCGGCGTCGCGCTCACGGTAGCCACTACGGCCACGCGGGGGCTTTCGCAGCCGTTCGAGGTGAGCGTGCTCACGTAATAGGTAGTAGTAGCGGAGAGCGAAGGCGTGGTGTACAACCCGCTGGTCGCACCGGCGATCGGCGTGCCGCCCGTCGCCGTGGTGTACCACGCGAAAGCGCCACCCGTCGGGCGACCACTTGCCGTAAGCGTGACCGTGCCCACGCCGCAGCGGCTCGCGCCGGTAGCGGTGGGAGCCGCCGGAGCCGGCGTTACGCTCACGACCGTCGCGGCCGAAGTAGCAGCGCAGCTGCCGGCGTTGGTTGCCGTCACGGTGTAGGAACCTGCCGCCGTGATCGTAATCGAGGCGGTAGTAGCCCCCGTCGACCACAGGTACGATACGGTACTGGTCGAGCTGGCCGTCAGCACAACCGAGCCACCCGCGCAGAAGGTCAGCGGACCGTTAGCGGCCACGCTCACCGTTGGTACGGCCTCCACGTTGGCGATCACGGCGGTCCGGGCGCTTTCGCAGCCGGCGGCATTGGAGGCGCTCACGTAGTAGGTTGTGGTAGCGGAAAGCGACGGCGTGGTATAGGTAGCGCTCGTCGCGCCGGCGATCGGCGCGCCGCCGGTCGCCACCGTGTACCAGGCGAAGGTGGTTCCAGTCGCGCTCTGCACCGTCAGGGTCAGGGTACCGGGGCCGCAGCGGCGGAAGGTGGCGGTCGCGGCGGGGGCGGCCGGAGCCGCTTCCACCGTTGCCGTGACCGTGGCCGACCGGGAGCAGCCCTGGGCGGCCGATGAAACCGTGAAGGTGTAGGTACCCGTGGCGGCGGCGGTCGCGTTTGGTACGGTCGCGACGACGGTGTTCGCCGTGAAGCCGTTCGGGCCGCTCCACTGCACCGTGACGCCGGAAGCCGGCACGCCGGTGGCCGTCAGGGTCAAGGTTTGACCGACGCAGATTGGCCCGTTCACCGTCACCGTCGGCGCGAGCAACGTGCAGGTCGACTTAAGCTTCGCGAGGTAGCCGTCGATGCCGCCCACTCTGGTGCGCTTGATTAGTTGGGTAAAAGTCAGGATAGGCGAATCGAAGGAACCCACCACGTAAATAGCGCCAACGGGGTCGACGGTAATGCCGCGACCGAACTCGTTGTTGTCGCCGGTGGCGGTCGTCACCCACTCCACCGCGCCCGTGGCGCTGGTGCATTTAACGACCATCATATCCGCGCCGCTTGTGCTGGTTAGTACAACGGAGCCGAAAGTAGAGGGGCCCTGAAAGAAGCCGGTTACGTAGGCATTGCCCGACGCATCGGTAGTCAGTTGGTAGCCCGAGTCGCCGAGTACACCGCCGCCGTGCTGCACCCAGCGCGGGGTACCCGCGCTCGTGTAGCTCAGAATAAGGACGTTGAAGGCCCCCTCCTCCGAGGTTGCCGTGGTGCCGCCGAAGATAATATCTCCGCGGAAATAGCCCGCCAGATAGATATTGCCGGCCGCATCGACCGCGGCGCTATTGGCGCCATCGTCCTCAATCCCGCCGAAGCTGCGCGCCCACTGGAAGGTACCCGCGTTATTGTAGCGCGCCACGAAGCCGTCGGTTCCACCCGCGCTCGTCAGGGTCGTACTGCCAAATTTAGTGGTGCCGCCCCCACCCACCCCGGAGATGCCGTAAGGCCCCGAGATGGTTACGTCGCCGGCCGTTGTTACGGCCAGTGCGATGGCATACTCATCGCCGGTATTGCCGCCGCGAATCACCCAGCGCAGCGCGCCCGCGTCGGTATAGCTGGCCGCGTACGCGTCGCTGCCGCCGGCGGAGACGATCGTGGTGCCGCTGAAAGTGGCATTCAGCAAACCCGTATCGCCGAAGACCCCGGAGATGTACACGTTGTTGGCGCCGTCGACACTTACCTGATAAGCGACTTCGAGCGCGCCGCCACCGCCGGTGCGCACCCACTGCACGTCGCCGGCCGAGTTATACTTAGCGACGAAGGCGTCGGCATCGCCAGCGCTCGTGACGGAAATGGCGCCAAAAGTCGCCGTCACCCGGAACAGCCCCGAGATATACGCGTTGCCATTGGCGTCGACGACTACGTCGCGACCTATGTCACTGCCCACGCCACCAAAGCGGCGTGCCCACTGCACGGCCCCCTGCGGATTGTACTTGGCGAGGTAGCCGTCGTTTTCGCCGGCGCTCGTCAGGGTGGTGGTGCCAAAAGTGAGCGTGCCATTAAAGCGGCCCGTTACGAACGCATTGCCCGCCGCATCGGTGAAGACGCCGGAGGCGATGTCATCCACGGAGCCTGCACCCGTACCCTGCGCATAGTCCCAATCGGGTGCCGAGCGGGGAGCGGGCGTCAAATTACCTTTCACGATACCGCCAGCGCTGTTTAGCGTATACGAGCCACCCCAAACGGTGCTCGCGTCGGCCGCGCCAATGGCGGTGCGCTGGACGCCGGTCTGGAGGTTGGCCCAGGTGAGACCACCGTCGGTGGATACGGCGGAACCGGTATTATTCGGACGGGCTCCGGCCGTCACGAACGTGCTTACGGCACCCGGTACAGCTTGCAGATCGGAGGTATACACCGTACCCGCCGGCGTGATCAGGCTCCACGACGAGCCCCCATCGGTAGTGCGGGCCAGGCCGACCAGCGCGCCGGCGTTATCGAGCTCCATGGCCAACCCTTCGGTCGCTGAGCTGAAAGCGAGCTCGTTGATCTGGTTCAGGCCCGTCGTCGCCACGTCCCAGCTGGTGCCGCCGGTAGTGGAGCGATAGACCCGGCCTTTGCTCGTGCCAAACCACGCATTGCTGGTTCCCTTGATCACCAGGGCGTCCAGGAAGCTGAATTCGCCGGTGAGGGGGTTAGGAAGCGACGCCGCCGCCACGGGCGTCCAGGTGGTGCCGCCCGTGGTGGTGGTGTAGATCTCAAATTCGTTAGCTGGGGTGATCGGGTCGCCCATCACGATGCCGTTCGTCGCCGAGTACATGCGGACGGCGTTCAGGTAGCCGCCCTGGGCCGCTGGGAAGCCCGTCATGAGCTGCCGTACCCACGAAGTACCGCCGTTGGTGGTGGCGTAGAGCCGGCCACCCCCTACGTCCGTGTTGAGCATCGCCGCCCACGCGGTCGTGCTGCTCACGGCGCTGATGTTGGCGAAGCCCAAGCCCGCCGCCGGTCCCACGGTGCCTGGCACCCAGGTAGCACCGCCGTTGACGGTGCGACTGAAATCATTGTAAATCTCCCCGCCGCCCGAGCCATCAAAGCCCGTGATCCACACGGTGCTGGCGTTGACAACTTCAATCTGCCCGACGCCGGTTGAGGTGGCGGGGAAGTTGGTATTCTGCGTCACCCATTGGGCCGACGCTGGCGAAATAGTGCCAGTCAGAAGCCCCGCGGAGAGGGCGGCCAACCCAAACAGGCGCCAAAAGCGCGAGTAAGCGTGTTGCATTTGTGGAAAGAAAACGGGAAGAAGAAAACCGGTTACAAATCATTGGCCCAAGCAAAACGCCAGGCCGGCACCCTTCCGTTAGCACCACAGCACGAACGGGGGTCCGTAAAGATAACCAGAACACGCCTTTATGGTAGACGCTGCGCGACTCGGCTGCCCGCGACTCCATAAGTCTTACCGGTAGTAGGGTGCTCTCGTCTGCGGCACCACATCGGTCGGCGGCCGGGCAGCTATAGAAAAGCAACCGCCCCGCCAGCCAACAGGCCAACGGGGCGATCAACGATTCAACCAACAACGATCAACTACAGCGCCGGCACCTCCACGTTCACGAACCGCACCACGCCATCCGCCCCGAGCTGCGTTTCCACCACCGCGTCGGGCTTGATGTCGCCGGCGAGAATCGCCTTGCTCAGCTCGTTGAGGATCTGCCGCTGGATCACCCGCTTGAGCGGGCGGGCGCCGTACTGCGGGTCGTAGCCCGCGGCCGCCAGGTGGTCGAGTACTTCGTCGGTGGCTTCGAGGCGAATACCGTTCTCCTCCAGCCGCGCCTGAATCTGCTTGAACTGCAGCTCCGCGATGCGTCGAACCTGCCGCTGGCTCAGCGGCTCAAACATCACCACTTCGTCGATCCGGTTGATGAACTCCGGGCGCAGGTGCTTCTTCAGCAGTTCCATCACCGCGTCCTTCGCCCGCTCGATAGTCGGCGCGGGGTTCAGCTCATCCATCGTCTGAAACTCCTCCTGAATGACGTGCGCGCCCAGGTTCGACGTCATAATGATGATCGTGTTCTTGAAGTTGGCCACGCGCCCCTTGTTGTCCGTCAGGCGACCATCATCCAGCACCTGCAGCAGGATGTTGAACACATCCGGGTGCGCCTTCTCGATCTCGTCGAGCAGCACCACCGAGTAGGGCTTGCGCCGCACGGCCTCCGTCAGCTGGCCGCCCTCGTCGTAGCCCACGTAGCCGGGAGGCGCGCCAATCAGACGGCTCACCGCGTGCCGCTCCTGGTACTCGCTCATATCGATGCGGACCAGCGCGTTGTCATCATTAAAGAGGTACTCCGCCAGCGCTTTCGCCAGTTCGGTCTTGCCCACGCCCGTCGGCCCGAGGAAGATGAACGAGCCGATCGGCCGCTTCGGGTCCTGCAACCCGGCACGCGAGCGCCGCACGGCGTCGGCAATCGCGCCGATAGCTTCGGCCTGCCCGGCCACGCGCTTGCCCAGCTCCGCTTCGAGGTGCAGCAGCTTCTCGCGCTCGCCTTGCAGCATCTTCGCCACGGGGATGCCGGTCCACTTGGCCACCACTTCGGCCACCGACTCGCTCGTCACCACTTCCTGCAGCATCGAGCCGCGCTCGCTCTGCGCTTCCGCCTGCGTTTGCAGCTCCTTAAGCTTGGTTTCGGCTTCCTGAATCTTGCCGTAGCGCAGCTCCGCGACGCGACCGTAGTCGCCGGCGCGCTCGGCCTGCTCGGCTTCGACCCGAAACTTCTCAATTGCCTCTTTCTGCTGCTGAATGCCGCTGAGCACGCCCTTCTCGGTTTCCCAGCGGGCGCGCAGCGAGTCGCGCCGCTCGGTCAGATCGGCGATTTCCTTGCCCAGCACCACCTCACGGTCCTTGTCGTTTTCGCGCCGGATGGCTTCACGCTCGATCTCCAACTGCATCAGCCGCCGCTGCACTTCGTCGAGCTCCAGCGGCATCGAGTCCAGCTCAATGCGCAGCTTCGCCGCCGCCTCATCCATCAAGTCAATGGCTTTGTCGGGCAGGAAGCGGTCGGTGATGTAGCGATTGCTTAGCTCCACCGCCGCGATCACCGCGCCGTCCATAATCCGCACGCCGTGGTGCAGCTCGTACTTTTCCTTGATGCCGCGCAGGATGCTGATCGCGTCTTCCACGTTCGGCTCGTCGACCGTCACGGCCTGAAAGCGGCGCTCCAGCGCCTTGTCTTTCTCGATGTACTTCTGGTATTCCTTGAGCGTGGTGGCGCCGATGGCGTGCAATTCCCCGCGTGCCAACGCCGGTTTCAGCAGGTTGGCCGCGTCCATCGCGCCCTCGCCCCCACCCGCCCCGATCAGCGTGTGCATCTCGTCGATGAACAGCACGATCTGCCCCTCCGAGTCGGTCACTTCCTTGATCACCGCCTTCAGGCGCTCCTCAAACTCGCCCTTGTACTTGGCGCCCGCCACCAGCAGCCCCATATCGAGGCTCATCACCGTCTTGTCCTTCAGGTTTTCGGGCACGTCGCCGGCCACGATGCGCTGCGCCAACCCTTCGGCGATGGCCGTCTTACCGACGCCGGGCTCGCCGATCAGCACCGGGTTGTTTTTCGTCCGGCGACTCAGAATCTGCAGCACCCGCCGAATCTCCTCGTCGCGCCCGATCACCGGGTCCATCTTGCCGCTGCGCGCCCGCTCGTTGAGGTTCACCGCGTAGCGACTCAGGCTCTGATACTGGTCCTCCGCGCTCGGGCTCGTCACCTTCCGCCCGCCGCGCAGCTCCTTGATGGCCGCCTTAAGCACTTTTTCGCTAAAGCCCGCATCCTTGAGCAGCGTCGCCGTCGCGTCCTTCCCGCCGAGCAAGCCCAGCAGCAAATGCTCCACCGCCACGTACTCGTCGCCGAACTCCTTCAAAAAGCCCTGCGCCCGCGTCAGCGCCGCGTGGGCGTCGTTGGCGAGGTACGGCTGACTCCCGCCCCCCCCCGCCACTGATCTTCGGGTAACCCGCCAGCACCGCGTCGAGCTTCTGCTGCACCAGCGCCGCGTTCGCCCCGGTCTTCTTC
>JBKJUQ010000055.1:0-16175 GCA_046590685.1 Hymenobacteraceae bacterium | reverse complement strand
TTTGAGCGCATTTCAGGCTGAGTGCGTAAGTCCTGTGGTAAAAGGAACCCCAACGGGGTTCTGTAGGCCAGCCCAGGGTTGCCAGAGCGAAGCGGCGGCTACCCTGGGTTCCCACGGCGGGGGTTCCCACGGTGAGGTTTCCCGCGATGGGGGTTCCTGCGCCGGGGGTTCCCGCGCCGGCGTTTCCCGCGCCGGGGGTTTCTCGCGCCGGGGTTCCCGCGCCGGGGTTCCCGCGCCTTTTTACTTTTGCCCCCACCGCCCTCCCGCCCATGCTCCTCCTCTACCACTTCCACGACCTGACCGTACCGTCCGGCCTGCACCCCGCCTTCACGCGGGTGACGGAGGCGCTGCGAAAGGGCGATTTCCGGGCCGCCGATGTCAAGAAGCTCGTCGGGACGACCTACTACCGCGCCCGCCTCAACGACACCGACCGGCTGCTATTTCGGTTTGCCGATTTCGACGGCCAGCGCGGGCTGCTGCTGCTGGAGCTGATTCTGAACCACGCCTACGACCGCTCGGCGTTTCTGCGGGGCACGGCCGCGGCCCCCACCACGGCGCCCGTCGCGCTGGCCGCCTCCGACCAGGTGCCCACCGCCGACGTGCTGACCCTGCCGCAGGCCGCGCCCACGGCCACCACGCGGTTTCACTACCTCGACCGGCCGCTGTTCTTCGATCCTGATCAGGCCGCCGTCTTCGCCCTGCCCACGCCGCTGATCATCATCGGGTCGGCGGGAAGCGGCAAGACGGCCCTGACGCTCGAAAAACTCAAAACCCTCACCGGTACCGCCAAAGCACCCGCGCGGGTGCTGTACGTCACGCTCTCGGCGTATCTGGCCGAGAACGCCGCGCGCCTCTACCACGCCCACGCGCCGGCGGAGGCGCAGCAGACGCAGGAAATCGACTTTCTGTCCCTGCGCGAGCTACTGGAAAGCATCCGCGTGCCGGCCGGGCGCGAAGTGACGTTTCGCGATTTCAGCCGCTGGTTCGGCCAGCACCGGCCGTACGCGCGCGTCAAGGACGGCGACCGCCTGTTCGAGGAGTTTCACGGCGTGCTGACCGGCGCCGACCCTACGCAGCCGTTTCTGGCCCTGCCCGACTATGAGGCGCTGGGGGTGCGGCAATCGGCGTTTGGGGCCGACGAGCGCGCCGACGTGTACGCGCTGTTCACCAAATACCTGGCGTTTCTGGCCGACAATACCCTGTACAACCCCCACATCGCCGCCTTCGGGTGCCTGGCACTGGCCGAGGCGCAGTACGATTTCGTGGTGGTCGATGAAGTGCAGGATCTGACGAATACGCAGCTGCGGCTGATTCTGAATACGCTGCGCAAAAAAGGCGGCGCGAGCGGCAATTTCGTCCTCTGCGGCGATTCGCACCAGGTCGTGCATCCCAATTATTTTTCGTGGGCGAACATCAAATCGATGTTTTACCGGCAGGAAAAAGACGCCGCCCAGACCCTGCACCTGCTGCGCACCAACTACCGCAACTCGCCGCCCGTGACGGCGCTCGCGAACCGCCTGCTGCGCATCAAAAATCTGCGGTTCGGGTCTATCGACCGCGAAAGCACGTTTCTGGTCGAGTCGGCGGCGCCGCGCGCCGGCGAAGTAGGTTTCGTGAAGGATTCCGACGCTGCCCGCCGCCAGCTCAACAGCCGCATCCGGCGGTCGGCGCGGTTTGCGGTGGTGGTGCTGCGCGAAGAAGACAAGGCCGAGGTGCGCCGCCAGTTCGATTCGCCGCTGATCTTCTCGGTGCAGGAAGCCAAGGGGCTGGAGTACGACAACATCGTGCTCGTGGGCTTCGTGAGTCAGCAGGAAAAGCTGTTTCGGGAAATCGCCGACGGCATCGACCCCGCCGACCTCGAAGGCGAGCTGCGCTACGCCCGCGCCGACCGCGCCGACAAGCAGCTCGAAACGTACAAGTTTTTCGTCAATGCCCTGTACGTGGCCCTCACGCGCGCCGTCCACAACCTCTACATCGTGGAAGCCCGCGACCAGCACCCGCTGCTGGCGCTGCTGGGGTTGACCAACGCGCGCGCGCAGGCCGAAGTGAAAACGCAGGAATCGACTGCCGACGAGTGGCGCCACGAAGCCCGCAAGCTCGAACTCCAGGGCAAAACCGAGCAGGCCGCCAGCATCCGCCAGCAGATTCTGGGGCAGCAGGCGCCCACCTGGCCCGTGCTGACGTTCAGCGAGCTGACGGCCCTGCGCACCGACGCCTTCGATCCCGCCCGCTATAACAAAAAGGCCAAAGACCGCCTGTTCGAGTACGCCATCGTGTACTACGACATAGCTACCCTCGACGGCCTCGCCCGCCTGACGGGGCCGCAGAAATACAACCCCGCGCGCCCCGACAACCTGGCCGCCGAGATGCGCACCCTGCTGCGCAAGCGCTACGGCTCCTACCACCTCGACCGCCCCCAGGAGGTGGCGGCCCGCGTGGCCCGCTACGGCCCCGACGTGCGCGACGAGCTGGGACTGACCCCGCTGCTGGCCGCTGTCCACGTTCCGGCCCTGAAAACCATTGCCTGGCTGCGCGCCCAGGACGCCGACCCCGCCCGGCCCGATCTCTTCGGCCGCACTCCGTGGCAGCACATCCTGCAACACTTCGCCCACGAGCCGGCCACCATTCAGCCGCACCTCGCGGCGCTCTACGCCCAGTTGGCGCTGCCGGCCCTGCACCTGCGCCTCGACGGACAAGCGCTGAAATTCCGCGCCGACCAGCCCGAGTACTTCGTCCTCAATTACCTCCTGCTCAACCAGCTGATTCTGTTGCGCCGCAAAAGCCGCACCGACCGGCGCTACCAGTGGCGGCCGGGGTTCGTCGAAGCCGCCGACGTACAGGAGCTGATGGAAGCGTTTCCCGATTCTTTGGTGCCGCCGCACCGCAAAGCCCGCCTATACCTCAACGCCCTGCTGGCGCGGCACGAGATGCGCGGCCGCTCGGAGTACGGCCGGCGCCTGTGGTTCCGGGTGAAAAACGGCCATTACCTACTCAACCCCGCCCTGGAAACCGAAGGCGCCGACGGCGAATGGCGCCCCCTGCGCGCACTGCTGCCGGCCCTGCTGCTGACCGACGCCGAATCGCGCGTCGATACGGCCGTGGCGCTGCACTACCAGCGGCTGCCGGAGTACCTCGGCGGCGCGCCCGTGCTTAACCCCGGTGCCGCAGACGACGAGGAGGAGGAACAGCTCCCTTCCGCCTAAACCGCAGATTTACGCAGATTAAGCCGATTTCACAGATTACGGTGCGGTGGCGTGGCCGGTAAGCGGTGTTGTCCTTCCCGCTTCCTCCTTCCAACCCTGCCGATCCACCCGCGCGGGCGGGCACAAGGCCCGCCCCTACGTTGATTGGGCTATTTCAGGACGATTTCCCATTCCTCATTCCTCATTACCAAAAATGTTCACCCTTGCTACCCTGCGTACGCTCGCCAACAGCACCAGCTACCAGCGCGGGCAGGCATACTACCGGCAAAAGGCCGTCGGGAAGATTACGCAGACCGGCCGCGTGTTCGCGGCGCGGGTGGCGGGCAGCTACAACTACCGCGTGGTGCTCGACCTGAGCTCCCCGCCGCAACCGGCCTTCACCTGCTCGTGCCCGTACGATTTCGACGGCATCTGCAAGCACGCCGTGGCCCTGGGGCTGGCCGTCCTCAACGAGTGCGACCTGAGCCAGCTGCCCGCCCCGCCGCCGTCGCTGACCGAGGCGTGGCAGCAGGCCACCAAGCAACAGAAAGAAGATTTTCTGTTCCGATTGCTGCACCGCGATGCCGCCGCCGCCCGCAGCTTTGCCGAGTTTGTGGTGGCCCCGACGGCCGAAACCGGCAAATCCGGTAAAGAGACGAAAAGCCCGAAGGGCGCAAAGAGCGCGAAAGTCGTGGCCCCATCGAAGGCGTTAGCCGCCGCCCTGGCCGCGCTCGTCTTCGACGACACCCTGGCCGAAAACGCCAATGACTACGACGAGGACGAAGACTACTACGGCTACCACGACGACGCCGACGACCTCATCGAAGCCGCCGAGACCGAGATAGCCGCCACCATCCTCCCTTACGCCGAGGCGCTGGCGACCCGCCTGCGCGCCGGCGAGTGGGCCGCGACTCTGGCCGAGTGGGCCGCCACCGGCACGGCGCTCTACGCCGTGAAGGCGCCGGCCGTCGACGAATACGACCTCTTCGACGGCGATTATCCGCTGCACCTGGTCAACGCCTGGCAGCAGGCCCTCACCGAAGCCGGCTGGCTGGCGTTGCTCAGCGTCACGCGCCTACCCAAGCCCGAGCGCCAGGCCGTCGAAGCGTGGCTCACCACCGAGCTGGGCGCCCGGCAAGCGCGCTGGCCCGACCTGCCCGCTACGTGGCAGCCCGTGCTGCTGGCGCTGGCCGGCACCGACGAAAAACTGGCTAAAAAACTACCGGCGCTGCTGAAAAAAGCCGCCTGGCTGCCCGCCGCCGCCCGCAGCGCCGTGCTACTGCAAGTGGCCCGCACCACCCACGACGACAACCTCTGGGCCACTACCGCCGAGTCGCTGGCCGATACCGACGACGCCGTCGCCACCCAGCTGCTGCACTTCTACCGCAACGCCGGCGACCACGACCAGCACCAGCGCGTGGCCACCCGCGCGCTGGCGGCGTTTCCGGCGCGGTTCAGCAATTACGTCCTCGACCATTTCTCCGGCCCGCAAGCCGCCGAGCTGCGCAAGGCGGCCTTGCGCTACCGCTGCCGCCTCACCGCCAGCCTCGCCGATTACGACGAGCTAACCACCCTACTCACCGCCGCTGAGCTGCGGCGGTTTGCCGATGAGATCGGCCAGGAGCGCGACGCCTCCGATGCCCACGCGCAATTCGTCGGCGAGCTGCTGCACCGCCAGGGCCGCCCCGACGACCTGCTCGCCTATCTGCTCCGCCGCGACTGGCTGACCCTGCCCGACGCCGTGCCCGCGCTGCTGACCCACCTGGCCCCGCTGCGGCCCGACGCGTGCGTCGATGCGGTGGCCGCGCGCATCGAGGCCGCGATGGAGCCCAAGCCCACGCTGTACCGCGCGTCTACCCAGCGCGGTGCGTGGCTCTACACCCTCATCACGGCGTGGCTCGTAGCCCTGCACCGCCACGCCGACCGCCGCGAGCAGGTGCGCACCATCGCCGAATTCCTGCTGGAGCGCTACCCCACGCTGCACCTGCTCAAAAAAGCCCTCCGCGAAGCGCAGCTACTGGAAGACGCGCCCGCGCACCTGCCCGCCGAGGTGGCCGATGGGGCCGTGGTGCGCCGCCGCCCAGGGCGCCAGCCGACGGGGCGGCCGCCCCGCCCCTAACCGCGTCACCCAGTCACCCAGGGTAGGCTACGCCAACCCTGGGCTGATCTACTCAACCTCGTTGGGGTTGCCGAATAAACGCTACACGCTGAGCGGCCAAAAGAACCCCAACGGGGTTCCGTAGGCTAGCCCAGGGTTGATTGCGCAGCAATCTACCCTGGGAACGGCGGGCACCAACGAACGCGGAATTTCGCCAACAACCGCGCATCTTTGGCCCCACCACCTGACCCGCCGCGCCCCTTACCGATGCCCAAGCGCTCCCCCCTCCCTGCGTCCGTCGCGCCGAAAGCCAAGGCGACGCCCCAGACGCTCCCCAAGCAATTCGAGGCTGCGCTGGGGGCCTGCTCCGTTGAGGAGCTGCGCGCGTACCTGCGCGATCTGGCCAGCCGACAACGCCCCATTCGGGCCGATTTCCTCCTCCACCGCGCCACTGCCGGATCGGGCGGCGGCGCCGACCGCGCGGCCGTGCTCAGCTCGATCCGGCTGGGGTTGAAGCAGCCACCCAAAACCGTCCGCCGCAGCTGGCACGACGAACCGCTGACCGCCGCCGGCAAGCGCGTCCAGCGGCTCAGCGAGATCGCCGAAACCCTGCTGCGCACCGCCCGCGCGCACCTCGCCGACCACTCCGACCTGCCCGCCGTGCGCGCCACCGGCCTGGCCCTGCTCGAAGCTGAGCTGACCGAGCTGCCCCCCGCCGCCAACTGGAACAGCTACGCCGCCGACCTGCCCCACCCCGCCGCCCTCGACCTGCTGGCCGACCTCTGGACCACCTTCCCCTCGTCCGAAGCCCGCGAGCTGCTCTGGCAGGAGCTGCTGACCTTGCCCGCCATCGGTCCGCCCGACGCCCCCCTGCTGCCGGCGCTGCTCGACCGGCTGATCACCCTCGCGCCCGGCCACCCCGACGGCCCGGCGGCCGCTACCCGCGCCGTGCTGGCCGTCACCGACGCGCTGATCGGCCGGCAGCCCGCGCCGCCGCCTGCCCCCAAGCCCCGCGCCCGCCCCAGCTTTGGCTACTACGAATACACCCCCCAAGACCGAGCTGATTCGGAGATCGCGTCCGTCCGGCTGCGGCTCACCAGCCACCTCGAAAAGCTGCTGCTACTGCGTTTCCGGCTGCTGGCGGCGCTGGAACAGTGGGCCGACCTGCTGCCCGCCGTGCAGCCCTTCCTGCCCGAGCACCCCACCCTGCGCACCGACGCGGCGAAGTACCTGCTCGTCCTCCGCCGCCCCACCGATGCGCGCGCCCTTCTCCAAGCCGGCCTCAACTCCCTGCGCCCGGACGACCACAGCTGGCGCCGCACCTGGCAAGAGCTGCTGCTGAAAACCGAGCAGGCCGCACCTTCCTCCCCCGCCGCCGCCCGCGCGCTGGCCCACCGGCTGCTGGTGGAGCAAAACTTCCGCGCCCCCGATGCCCTGCGCGCCCTGCGCGGCACGTACCCCCCCGCCGAGTGGCCCGCCGCCCGCACCGCCCTGCTAACGGAGGCCGCCGGGCGCTTCCCCCGCCTGACCGCCGCCGACCGCGCCCGACTCCTCACCGAACTGGAGCTGGACTGGTGCGAGGCCGAAGCCAACCCCGCGCGGCTGGTGGAGCTGCTCGAAGCGGCGCCGTCGGCCCCGCTGCTGCTGCGCTACGCCCAGGCCGCCTGGCCCGCCCACGCCGAACGCCTCGGCCCGCTTATCGAGGAGCTGCTGCCCGAGCACCTCGCCGCCCACAACGACCGCCGGCAAATGGAAGCCGCCGCCCAGCTGATGCAGCGCTGGGCGCGGCACCAACCCGCCACCCGCATCCGCCTGCTGGCGCTGACTGCCACCCTGCGCGCACGCTTTCCCCGCCGCACCGTGCTGGCCGAAGTGCTGGCGGCGGTGGGGCTGTGAGTGCAGGTTCGGGGACTGCCTTTGCTCAAAAAGCCCTCTGCGAAGCGCAGCTGCTGGAAAACGCACCGAAGCACCTGCCCGCCGAGGTGGCCGATAGCGCGCTGCCCCGCCGGCGAAGGCGAAAACTCTGGCCACGGTAAGCGCCGGGGAGAGTAAGGAAAGAAGGACGGGCCGGAGGCTGAGCTCAGGGCTGCACCGTCTCTACGCGCCACGCGGTGATGGGAATACCGGCCTGCGCGAGTGCCCAACGACATTGCGACCGATGGGCTTCCGCGCTGCCGTGGCCCTCGTAATACCACCCGTTGCCAAGCTCGCGGGCGACGGACAGAGCCTCTTGGTCACGCGTAACCGTGGTGGGTTTTAGGGCGTGCAGATGAGCGAAGAAATCGGCGCCCGCGTGTTCGTGGCAAGCTCGGAGCGTGATGAGGGCAACGTCGATCCACTTCGTCACCTCCCACTGGTGGCCGTTCAGCCATAGGGCGACGGGCTTGATGCTCGGCGCCTTCGTAGCCTTGCCCAACTCGGCAGCAGGTGCCAGTGCGGGGTAACACGCCAAAAACTGCTCGGCCAACTCGCTCCCGCGCTTGCGGATGGCGGCCGCATCCCAGTTGGGCGCCGCCGCGATGGGCAGGTTCAGCGCCAGATTGCTTTTGGCAAATTCGAGTCGTTTCCGGGCGAAGCTCGTGTTCGATAGCTCGCTGTTGTAGCCCGTCAGCGTCAAGTTGCCGAGCGTGTGGAGCAGCCGCGCGTGCTCAGCGTCGGCATCGGCTCCCAGCTCCGTGCGCCATTCGGCGGTGAGTTTTTGCGGCAGGATATGTTCGATGGATAGCGTCTCACTCCCAACTATCTCCTTCGGATTCAGCGCCACTTCGAGCGTTTCGAGCAGGAGACGGGTGCGGGCGTTGCGCTCGCCGGCATGGTGGTAGAGCGCTTCGGTGAGCAGCTTGTCGCGGACTTCGTCGTCGGTGGGGTAGTTCTGGGTGGCGAGGTACGTGCGGATATCGGCCAACAACGCCGGGGCGTCGGCGTCCAGCTCCCGCGTACGGGTCGCAAGCGCCTGCATCGATTTGTTCGCCCCTCCGGTGCCGCGTTTGGTGATAAAAGCCCGTAGCGCGAAATTTTCCAGCGCGTCAAGGACTGCCAGCAAGGTCGATTCGCTGACCGTGCCCCCGTGCCTTACCTGATCGTAGAGACGCAGAATGAGCGGGTAAGCTACCGTCAGGCGCGTCTGATGCAGCCGTTGTAGCCCCCGCCGCACCGCCGGACGGTCGGTTTCGCGCGTTGGGTGCAGGAGGCGAGCGTACGTGGGGGCAAAGCGGGCCATTTCCTGCAAGACGGGCACCACGTCGCGCTTCTCGGTAGCCTTGCGGAAGGCGCCGTACACGTCGGACTGCGCCACGTTGCCGCCGTCGCGCATCAGAAAATGGCGGATGAATTCGGTGAGCGATTCGTCCAACGCTTTTTGCATCGGCAACCAGTACTGCTCGTTCAGCTCGGTCTGCTGATCCGGGTGAATCCGCATGAACAGGTAATTGCGGATGAGATCGGCCGCCGTCAGCCTCATCCCCTTCGCGTTGAGGCTCTCGAAGACGAGGTATGGATCGTCGTCGTTATTGAGCGTGATGCTCACCAGCGAGAGGCGTTCGAGTACTAGCTGAAACATCTCCTCGGCCCGATCAGGCTGGCTCTTCACCCAGGCCGTCAGCTTGTCACGAAAGAAGGAGTAAGCATCGGTGAGCAGCCCGGCGGGCGCGACCACATCGGGCATGGGGGTAGCCATGTGGCGCAGGGCGGGGCGATCGTCCTGGGTGGGCTGCACCTTGAGGCGCTCGTGCGGGGCGGCGTACTTGTTGGTCAGGTACGTTTCGGTCAGCCGCTCGGCCAGCGTAGGGTGGCCGATAGCGCGGGCCACATCGCGCAGCGCCACCAGCACCACAAAAATGGTCGTCAGACGCTGCTGGCCGTCAATGACGGCGTATTTGCTCACGCCCACCGGCACCGAGTTGGTGGGATGCATCACTACGGAACCGATGAAGTGCTTACGCTCGGGCTGGGTTTGACTCAGCTCGTGCAGGGCCAGCAGATCAAGCCACAACTCCTTCCACTGCTTGCTCTTCCAACTGTACTGGCGCTGAAACAGCGGGATAAAAAACTGCTTTTCGCCTTCGAAGAGTTTTTTGGGGATGGTGTAGCCAGCTTCCATGTGAATCCGGGGAAATGCTAAATTGGGGTTGTGGGTGCAACTTACACCCTGCTACCTACTGCCCCTCAATGCCCGGCCACCGCTTCGTCATCCTGCCGGCTACAGAGCTGGTGCTGCGCCAGTACGCCGGGCCACTGTGGCGCGGCATCCCGCTGGCAGAAGTAGGCGAAGCCGAACGACCCCATCCGCAGCTGCCGCCGCCTTGGGTGCTGGCCTACGCCGACTGGCGCGAGCAGTTCAGCCGGGACTTCGACCGGCGGATGGAAGCGCTCGGCAAGCGCCTGCCTGACAAGAAGATCATCCGGTACGGCATTAGCGCAATGGTACTACTCCTGGCGGTGGCCGGCCTGCTGGCGGCGCTGGCGGTGGGCTTGGTGCTAAGTCCGTTGCTCGGCCTGGGGTGGGTGGGCGCCCGGCTGGCGGGCGGCCCGGCCGGCGGCCTCCGCTACGGCCACACGCTGGAATTCCTGCTGACGGGTAAAGTGCGCGACCTCAAACACTACGATTCGCACACCAACTATCCCGAAGAAAACGTACCCGCCGCCATTGCCGAAGCCCGCCAATACGGCTACCGCGTGGTGGTGTACGCCCTGCCCGGCACCACGCCGTTCGAGGCGCAGGTGGCGCAGATACTGGTAGCCGAAGGCCAAATCGACGCCTTTTGGGCGGAAGCCTTGCCGCTGCAACGCGCAGATTTTGCCGCCCGCTGCGGCGTGAACGTGCCCAATTCGATCGTGGTAGTGCCCGATGAGGCCACGGCGCAGGCGTGGCAGCAGCGCGGGTTCAGCCGCGAATCCGGCGCCGGCCGCTGCACCATCTGGCAGCCCGACGCGCAGGCAGCCGATGCCTCGGTGAAGGCGTCGAACGAAGCGTATTGGCGCCGGCAGTCGCTCAAGAGTCAGTTGCACAACCCATTTCCCGACGTGCTGCACGTGGCGACCACCTCCGGCCTGCCCGACGACGTGGTGCTGTACCTCGAACCTGCCAACACCCCGCCGGCCGTACGGGCGTTTTTCCGGCAGCACGAGCGGCAGATTCGGGCCGCGCTCGCCGCCGAAAACAAGCACCTGATGCGCTGGCCCGACACGGATTCGACGGCGGCCGATGCCGAACCCGATGCCGCGCTGCTCGGCTGGCTACAGTACGCCCACCCGGCCCTGCGCGAGGTGCCGGCGCCGCAAGTGGCGGCCGTGGTGCGCGGGCTGACGCAGGCCATCAGCGCCGCGCAGTTTGCCGAGGCCGTGATCGGCGCGCTTGATCTGCCAACGCTCGGCGGGGCGCTGTGGCTGCGGGCGCTGGCCGATTTCGGGTATACGCCGAGCGTCCGGGCGCACCGCTTCGTGCCGCCGCCCGACGTGGCCGGCGTCGGCCTGAACTGGTGGCTCGCCCACCGCCTGAAGCAGTGTTTGCCGCAAATCGGCCGACACCCGTTGGCAGACGCGAGATTCAGTCTGGGGCATCCACCGGCCGAGGAAATGGCCGCTGCCGATTGGCACTTCCCCGACGAAGGCCAGCGCCTGCCGCCCGAGCTGATCGGGCAGATTGCCGCCCTCAAAGCCGCCGCGCCGGCCGGGGCGCTGTTCGAGCTACTTCTGCACGTGGCCGATCAACTGGCTGAAACCCACCCCGCCGTAAAACAGACGCTGCTGCCGCTGCTGCGGCCCAGCACCGCAGCTGCCGCCGCGCTTGGAGCGCCCGCCGCGCCTGCTCTCTCGCCGCTCGTCATCGATGCGCACTACCGGCTGTGGCTGCCGGCATTCGGCAACCTTGAAATCAAGTTGACGCCGCTGCCCAAGACGCTGCTGCTGTTTTTTCTGCGCCAGTCACCCGCCGGGCTGATGCTCCATAGTCTCACCGACTACCAATCCGCGCTACTGGCCCTCTACCAGCAGCTGCAACCCGACGTGGATATCACCACTGCCCGCGCCCGCATCGCTGACCTGGTAGATGTGCGCGGCAACTCCATCAACGAGAAATGCTCGCGCATCAAGGAAGCCTTCGTGCGCGAGATGACCGACGAGGTGGCCCGCCACTATTATATCACCGGCGACCGGGGCAGCCCCAAAGGCATTCAGCTACCGCGCGCGCTGGTGCGGTGGGCGGGGTAGAACGGGCTACGCGGCCAGACTGCAAGGTTGCAGAGAGTTGCGGACAGGGTACCAGACTCTGGAAGTTTGGGCTTTCTTATTTCCCTCCGCTCGTTATGTTGATCGCCGCACTTGTCCTCTACCTCATTCTGGGCTTCGTCGTCGGGCCGTTCTGGCCGCTGGCGTTTCTGGGCGGCAAAGCCGGCCCGGTTGGCTACGCCGTGGTGGCGGGATGGCTGGGGCTGCTGATTGGCGGGGCCCATTGATCTTCCTACTTCACTTCCTACGTACCGATGGGTTTGTTTTCTGGCCTCTTCGAGAGCGAAGAGAAAAAGCGGCGCAAAAGCCACTTCCGCAATCTGGTGGCCGTGGCGATGGCCGACGGCGAGATCGACGACGACGAAACCCAGCTGCTGCTGCAATTGGGCCAAAAGAACTACCTCACGCTGGCGGAAATCCAGCACGTATTGCACCACCCCGACGAGGTGCGCTTTGTGGTGCCGGCGAACCCGCGCCAGTCGCTCGATTATCTATGGGAGATGGTGCAGATGATGATGATCGACGGTCAGATTCACCCACGCGAAAAGGCTTTTTGTAAGGGTATCGCGCTGCGCTACGGCTTCCGGCCGGCCGTAGTCGATAAGATCGTCGATACCATCATCGAAGGCATTGCGCGTGGCGTGGTGGCCGAGCTGGCGGTGCACCGGTTGCTATCTAACCTCGACGACTAAGCGCGCCTCGGGCAGCCGCGACGCGGCCTTTTTACCTGACTGTTTTCGCTTCACTACTATTCCAGGGCGCTGCTCGCGCCCTACCCTGCCCGACCCTTGAAAAACCTCCCGTCACTTTTCGCGCCGCTGCGCGTTGCCGCCGCCACCGCTCTGCTCACCGGCTGCACCCCCCAGTTTGCGTACCAGGTCTTCGAGACTCACCCGGAAGCCTACCGCACGTCCAATCAGCCGGCGCTCGATTTTACGTACGATTTCTGGAATTTCGATGGGCAGGTCGGTGCCGTGCTGACCAATACGTCAGCCGGCCCGGTGTACCTCGACCTCAACCGCTCGCACCTGATTGTGAACGGGGCGTCTTTTGACTACTACACGGATGTCGAATACGAAACCAGCCAGAGTATCGAGCGCGCGGCGGCCGGGCGGCCGTTGTACAGTCCGCTCTACGGCTATGGAAGCGGCGCGGTAGGCGCCTCAGCGGCAGCAGGTAGCGCCACCCGCGTCCGGACACGGCCAGTGGTGGAAATCCCGCCCGGCGCTCACTTTAACGTCCGCCCGATGAGCGTAGTGGGCGGCCCGGTCGCCTCGTGCGAGCTGAACCGCTACGACAGTCGCACGAATGCCGTTGTCGGCTACGACTCCGCCACCACGCCGCTACGCTTTCGCTTCTACCTTACGTACTCGCGGCAGCCCGATCTGAGCCAGCCCGAAGTGCTCGACGCGGGTTTCCGGGTGGTCAAAATCACGGCAATGATGAGCCGGGCGTTCCTCGGTCCGACGGTCGCCGATACGGATCCCTGTACTGGTAAGCGCCGGATGACCAGCAGCAGTACCTACCCCTTTGCCAAGCCGGAGAATCTGTACCTCGGCTTCACGCTTACGCCCTGACCGTTACGTTTTTTCTCATTTTTTCATCCCACTGCCTCCCCCAATGAAGCGGTTGCTTGTCCTGGTCGCCGGTAGGTTGCTGGCATCTCAAACGGTTACGGCTCAGGCCTACGCCCCATACTACTCGCAACGACACCTACGTACCCGGCCACCAGCGCACCACGCCCAACCGGACGACGCTCGACAACTACTCCACCAGTTTCCCAATACCAACCCGTACACCGGGGAGAAGGGTACCCGTCGCACCCGCGAAGCGACGGCCTCCGGGTACAGCACGCCGACCCGCTCGACGCAAGCCCCCGCTTACGAGACGCAGACGCTTTCTACCGGCGCGCGCGGCGGCACCTATTACCTCAACGACGCTGGGAGCAAGGTGTACGTGAAATAGACCAAGCCTGCCCTTTCCACAACGCACCGGCCGCGCGATAGTCGTGGCCGGTGCGTTGCTGTGTTTTCGCTTCCTACAGATTCTCCCGCAGCACCCGGTCCAGCACCGCACCCGTCTCGTCGGGGTAGTTCACCGGGATCACCTCGCCATCGAGCAGCCAGGCGCGCACCACATCGAGCGCCTTCGCGTCAAGGTTTTTGATCACGGGCACCCCCATTGCCCGCAGGGCGGCGGCGTTGCAGCGCTGCTCGTACTGCGAGCGCATCGGCGACACCAGCAGCTTCTTGCCCAGAAACAGCGCCTCGGCGGGCGTCTCGAAGCCCGCGCCGCACAGCACACCTTCGCTGGCGCCGAGCGACGCCAGGAAGTCGGCCCCGCTCACCGGGCGCACCCGCACGTTGCCGTGCTGCTCGTCGGTGGTGGCGTGCTTGCTGAAGACCTCGAAGGGAATCCGGCGGCTCAGGCGGCGCAGGGTGGCGACGAGCGTTTCGGTGGCGTAGGCGGGCAGGTAGACAGTGTAGTGGCCGTCGTTGCGCGGCGTGAGGGCGCGCACCTGCTGACGGATGACGGGCGTGAACACGCACGCATCGTAAGCCTGAAAGTGGAAGCCGTAGTGGGCCGTGGCGGGCGCAAAATGCTTCAGTACGAGCCGGCCGGGCACGTCGGGCTTGCGCGACTGCGGCGCGTGGCGGTTGAGCACCGCGTCCTGGTGCGAGAGGGCTACGCACGGCTGGCCCCGCAGCCGGCACGCCCACGCGCTCACCGGCTCAAAGTCGGAGATCACCAGATCGTAGTCGGCCACCGGCAAGGCCCGCATCTCGCGCAGAAACGTGCGGCCATGAATCTGACCGAGCGTTTTGGGAAAGTCGATGTCGCCCTTCTTGCCGAACACGAAGCCCATCCCCGTCACGCGGTGGGCGGGCTCATAGGGCAAGGCCATCGTGGTGGGCGGGCCGCTGAGCAGCACGTCTACCGTGGCGCGGGCTTTCAGCAGCGGGACGATATCGAGCGAGCGCGTGAGGTGGCCGTTGCCGGTGGTCTGCACGGCGTAGAGGATGCGGGGACGGGACATAACGGCAGGCAGCCAGCAGATGAGGTATGCCCGCGCACGTCGCACGGGTCGGCGAAGGTCGGGCCGCCCCGCCCAACCGCCCGACGAGCCGCTCGCCCGACGCTTGTAGTCCACTAGTTTCCTCCCCCTCACCTCTCTCTAATTGCTTTCTAGCCATGATACAATCCGACCTGCGGCCGCATTGCGATTCATTATGATAATCAGCGGCTTTTTATAGTATCAGCCGTTTCCTGCTGCCTGCCCGTTAGTGCGGCAGCTGGTATAGCTGGCGGCCGCGGGCCCACTCGCGCGCCACTAGGGTCTTCCCATCGTGGAGCGGCATCTGATACAGCTCGTCCACGGGCACCGTCCGAATCGTGAGGACCTCGCCTTCCTCGGCCAGGCCGCCGCCCGGGCCGGGTCGGCCGATTACTTCGGCGTGGAAGAGGTGAATCTGCTCGGTACAGAAGCCCGGCGTGGTATAGAAGACCGCAATCTGCTCCGGCTCGCTGACCTCGACGCCGAGCTCTTCGCGCAGCTCGCGCCGCAGGGCGTCAACGGGTTGCTCGTCGCCGTCGATCAGGCCGGCCGGCAGCTCCAGAACGGGGCCCTGGGCGCCTACCCGCCACTGCTCAACCAGCAGGTAAACATCGGCCTCGGGATCGTAAACGAGCGCCGCGACGGCATCGCGGCGGGTGACTACTTCCAGGTGGTGCACGGCGGCATCCGGCGCGGCCTGCACGGTAAGCTGGCGGACCTTGAGGTGACCGGAATACCGATCGGTAGTTTCGAGGACGGTCATGGAGGAAGAGCGGCCGGCAGTGGCAACGAATGGAAATGGAAAGCCAAAGAAACTCTCCGGCGGGGTTTGCAGTCTAGGCTGACTAGGCGGGATAGCTACCCCGCGCCCACCATGACGCCGGCGTGGTCCGGGGGCTGCGTTCGCGGACGACTCCCGCCGCAGATCAGTACCGGCTTTCCGACAACCCCTCACCTGAAAACCTGGGGCCCGTCCGACCGGTTACACAGCCGTCAACGGCGAAGGTCGAAGGTCGGCCGTCGCTCGTTATACTCCCACCCTTTCACCTCCGTTCTCGCAATGGCTCGTCCTTCGCTTTCCGTAGTGCAAGCACTGCGGACCACCGCCCGCCGTCTGGAAGCCGCTTCCAGCCTCAAATCCTACCAATGGGGCCATATGGGCTCCTGCAATTGCGGACACCTCGCCCAAACCGTCTGCCACCTCGATCCGGCCGCTATCCACCAACGGGCCCTGCGGACGCGCCACGGCGACTGGGACGATCAGCTCAACGACTACTGCCCGCATTCCGGCCTGCCGCTCGATGATGTCATCGACCAGATGCTCGATGCGGGCTTTACCCGCGCCGATTTGGCGCACCTCGAACGCCTCTCCGACCCGCTCATCCGCGCTGCCCTCGGCCCACTACGCGCCAACGCGTTGCGGCACAACCAACGGGCCGATGTAGTCGTGTATCTGCGGGTCTGGGCCGATCAGCTCGAAGCCGCGTTGCTCGCCACGCTCCCCCCAGTACCGACTGCGGTACCAGCGCCCTTGAGCGTCGCGGTCTGAAGCTGCCCGGATCGCATTAGCCCGATCAACCGGAAGGGGCGGCCCGAACCATCAAGATGGTTCGGG
>JBKJUQ010000537.1:0-1831 GCA_046590685.1 Hymenobacteraceae bacterium | reverse complement strand
CTTGGCCGGGGCGGCGGGCGGCGGGGTGGCGATCGGCGGGGCGGCGGGCGCGGGGGTGGGCTGCGCGGGGGTGGCGGACGAGCCAGGCGTTTGGGCGCGAGCGGCGGGGCCCGTCAGGAGGGTACCGGTCAGCACCAGCCCGGTAAAAGCAAGGGGAAACAAGCGCATAGCAGCAGGGCCGTGAGCGGCCGCGCCCTTTACGGGCGCCGGGGCCGAAGGTGTTGCCCGGTTCGCCACCAAACGCCCACGGCCCGCCCGGCAACTTGCCGGGCGGGCCGTGGGGTAACGTGCCCGGCGGCGGCGGCTTATACGCCGCCCTTGCTACCGCCCTTACTACCGCCCTTCGGCGGGCGCGGCGTGTCGTCGACGGTGAAGCCGTGGTCGCCCATCCGGCGCAGGTTCTTGGCGTACTCGCCTTGCAGCGACTTGTTGACGCGTTGGTTGAGCGGCACCCACTCCTCCACGATCAGGTCGCGCTTCTCGTAGAGGTCTTCGAGCGTCTTTTTCATCGCCAGCGCTTGCGCGTGTAAGTCCAGGCCCTGCGCGACTTTGGCCGCGGCGGCGTCTACATCGTTTTTGAGCTCGCCCCGGATCACGGAGGCGGCCCCATCGGCCTGATGCTTCTTGACGATAGCGGCGGCCAGATCGAGAACGCCCTTGGCGTCCTTGTTATTGGGGAGGGGAATACGCGGCTTGTTTGCCATCTGCGGGGGCGGCCGAGGGGTTTCATTCGGCCACGACAAAACAAGAATATTCGCGGGGCGGGCGTATCACATCTTTGGGGGAGGTCGCCCAACATTAGGCGCGGCGGCCCCAACACTGGGAAAGGTCACCCAACATTAAGGGCAGCGGCCCCAACATTAAGGGCGGCGGCCTTAACATTGGGCGCGGCGGCCCCAACATTAAGCGCGGCGGCCCTAACATTAAGGGCGGCGACCCTAACATTGGGCGCGGGGTCCCAACGTTAGGCGCGGCGGCCCCAACATTGGGGCCGCCGCGCCCAATGTTGCCCCCCCCCGCGAACTGCGGAACGTGGGCCGGCAGAAACCGAAATGCTAGCGGAAAGCGGGCTCGGAAGCGGGGCCGGCACATTTATCTGCGCCGTCGCGTACGAAATCGGCCAAGTGGATCGTTAGGGGGAGAGGAGAGGTCATTTCAGGCCGTCGCAAACCCTTACTCCTTCTTCGGTATGCTGCTTGTTCCAGCGCGCCCCGGCGCGCTACCGGTATTTTTTTCGGCCCTGCTCACCGCCACGCTCAGCCTGGGGCTGTCGCGGCCGGCGGCGGCCCAGGCGGTTTCGGACCCGGCGGCACTGGGCTCGACCCAGTCATCCCTACCGCACGGCTTATCGGTAGAAATCAGCGGATTGGTGTACAATACGCTGACCCGGCAGCGCCGCCTCCGTGGGTCCGATTCGCGCCGGATTGGTGGTTTGAGCGTCGCGATGGAGGCGGCCATAGCTTATGCTTTTCCGCGCGGCTGGCGCGCGGAAGTCGGCTTTTCTCCGCCGCACGACCAACAGACGCGCTACCGGCTGGCCGAAACCGAGTGGCAGAGTGAGCACGGCTCGGGCCACCAGCTGTGGCAGGTACCACTGCGCGTAGAGCGCGCCTACGCGCTGGGGCTGTTCAGCCGCTTTACGCTGGGGCCGCAGCTTGGCGCAGTGCTCACGCGGCACGAGCATCACTCGTTGCGGGTACTCGACTACGGCAGCTACAACCGTCATCTCGACGAATATTGCCAGTATCGGCACACGTCTACGCCTTACGGCCCGGCGTTCCGCTGGCACGGCAGCGCGGGCGCGGTGCTGGCGTGGCACGCCGAGCGGGTC
>JBKJUQ010000508.1:0-2815 GCA_046590685.1 Hymenobacteraceae bacterium | reverse complement strand
TAAACGGCAGCCAGTAGCGCAGGACCACCAGATCGGGCTTTTCGCGCGCCAGGCGCCGCCCCAGCGTTAGCCAGTTCAACGGATTAACGGAGTTGAGCGACACCTCGATGTCGAGGTCCGCTGGCTTCGGCTCGGTACTAAACTGCGTCTGCCCCGGGAACAGGAAATCGGGGTATTGGAGCGAGAAGGTGACGATGCGCGCCTGCCAGCCTGCTTCCTGAAACGCGCGGCACAAGCGCTCGTCGTACGTCGCGAGGCCGCCGCGTAGGGGCCACGCCGGGCCAATGATGATAACGGAAGGCATAGCGCGCGGCAAAGGAAAGACGGAGCCTCGATGGAGTCGACGGGCCACCCAGCTGGCCGAAAAGGCCTCCTCCTGTGATCCTCTAGGAGGAAGAAGCCCGTGGGAGAAAAACCTTGAAGGTTTCGGTAAAAAACCTTCAAGCTTTCTTGAGAAAACCTTCAAGCTTTCTTGGGAAAACCTTCAAGGTTTCTCCGACGAACCTTCAAGCTTTCGGGGACAAAGCTGGTAAAGGATTCCCTCTTTAACCCAAAGTAGTCGTTCTTTGGCGACAAAGGAAAATCTCATCATCACCCCGGGGAACATCAACTCGTGGGTGAGGAAGCGGGCTCCACCAAGCGGAGCAGTTGCTGTAAGTCGTCGGGGATGGGCATCGGCTGCTCGGCCGGCACGTTGGCGCCGCCGGTATTGCCGATCGGTACGCGCCCCAGCAAAGACCCCAGAAAGCCAAAGATGATGCGGGGCAGCTGGCCGAGTACTTCGCGTCCGTCGAGCTGCCGTAGCGCCAGCCCCGCCATCCGGCCGTGTACGCTTGTGTGCGCCCAGGCCCAGCGCTGCCCCAGCACGTGGGCGCGCTCCAGATGGTGCCACGCGCCCGCTTGGTTACCGGCGCGCTCAGCTCGCGCGGCCGCGCGCAATTCGGCTTCAAAATAGGGCCGTAGCGGATGAGGGACGAGCAGGGACATTGGTAGACAGCGGTGGCGCTAGATTACCTCCCGGATCAGGTAGTCGTTGCGCTTCGAGCCGTTTAATGACACCATCTCGGCCAGAAAGCCCGCCAGAAACAGCTGCGTGCCGAGGATAATGGCCACGAGCGCGAGGAAAAACAGCGGCTGATCCGTGACCGCGCGCGCCTTGAGGTTGTGGAGCGAAAGCCAGAGCTTCTCGATTAGCAGCCACGCGGCGATAAAGAAGCCGATGGCGAACGAGATCGACCCCATCGAGCCGAAGAAGTGCATCGGGCGGCGCCGGAAGCGACTCACGAACGTGATGCTCGCCAGATCGAGGAAGCCGTACACGAAGCGCTCCAGGCCAAACTTGGTCGTGCCGTACTTACGCTCCTGGTGTTGCACCACTTTCTCGCCGATGCGGCGAAACCCGTTCCACTTCGCGATGACCGGAATGTAGCGGTGCATCTCGCCGTACACTTCGATGCTTTTCACCACCCGGCGGTCGTACGCTTTGAGCCCGCAGTTGAAATCGTGCAGCGGAATCCCCGACAGCCGCCGGGTGGCGGCGTTGAAGAGCTTCGTCGGAATGGTTTTGCTCGGCGGGTCGAATCGCTTTTGCTTCCAGCCGCTGATGAGGTCGTATTTCTCCTCTTTAATCAAGCGGTACAACTCGGGGATCTCGTCGGGCGAATCCTGTAAGTCGGCATCCATCGTAATCACGACGCCCCCGCGCGATTCCTTAAAGCCCACGTGCAGCGCCGCCGACTTGCCGTAATTGCGGTTAAAGCGGATGCCGCGGATGAAGCGGTTCGTGGCCGCGAGCTGCTGAATCACGAGCCACGAATCGTCCGTGGAGCCATCGTCGAGCAGCAGCACTTCGTAGGTAAACGCGTGCGCCACCATCACGCGCGCAATCCAGGCAGTGAGCTCCGGGAGCGACTCCTCTTCGTTGAGCAGCGGAATCACCACCGAGATCATCGGCGCGGGGCCGTCGGGCAGCGCGGGCAGCAGCTTACTCAAACTCCGGACGGCTGTTTTTGGTGATGGCCGACATAATCAGCGACAGGATAAGCCCCATAATCAGCGACGAGATAATGATCATAAAGAACAGCGCCCCAGGGGACATAAACTTGGCGGCCATGTTCATACCCTGATCGATCTGCTCCTCGGTCATGTTGCCTTTCGCCTCCATCTGCGCGCGCGCCGTTTCGAGTTGGGTCGTCATCAGCGTGGGGTCGATGAACGAGGTGTACACGTACGTGAAAATCGCGGTGAGTACACCGTATAATCCCGAGAGTACCATCCCGATGCTCAGACCCTGACTGTACTCCAGAAAGCCGCCGTGCTGCTTTTTGTATTCGGCGTGCGCCATCCACAGGCCCCCCACCATAATGACCAGGCTCATCCACTTTAAGCCCGAATCATGCATCTTAGTCACATTAAGGGCCAGCGATAACACGATGCCGGCGAGGCCTGTCAGTATGCCGTAACGTACGCCAATGGCGGTAGTGGTTGCCCCGGCGGGCTGGGAAGAAAGGGAGGATTCCATGAGGGGAGAAATGGGGGGAATGGGAGGAAAATGTGAGGGGTAAGTCGTGCAGAAGATGCTTTCGGCGGGCCGAAAGTAAGTAGTCAAAGGTCAGGAGTCGGCCGGTCGGGGTTGCTTCGGGGGGCGCGGCGCGCGCTCGGGCTCGGTGCCTGCCGGATTGGCTTTGCGGAACAGAATGGCGCCGAGCAGTGCCACCACCAGCGCCGGTACCAACCGGCGCGGCAGCTCGTCGACGGCTAAGTCGAGGGCGGAGGGAGTAGCGGCGCCCGCCACTTGCCGCGCGTATTCGGCCTT
>JBKJUQ010000498.1:0-3893 GCA_046590685.1 Hymenobacteraceae bacterium | reverse complement strand
ATCAGCGCGTACGTTAAGCTGATCTGCCGGACCGAGAGCGGACGATCGGGGAAATGATCCTGCACCACCTGCCGGGTGGCGAGGATGGAATTGCCGAGCGACAGCGGAATCTGCGGCAGCGCCAGCAGCACGGCGCCGGTGAGAATGTCGGCCACGGCGGGCACGTGCCAGGTGGGCAGCCGGACCCCCAGCGCGTGCTGCGCGGTGGCAAAATCGAGCTTGAAGAGCAGGCCGTACGCGATGCCGAGCGCCACGACGAGCAGCGCGGCGGGCCAGCGCCGGTTGCCCAGCAGCGCCACGGTGAGGACGAAGGCCACCGCTGCCAGCGCGTACCCACTGAGGCCGTCGGCCGGCACGTACTCCTTGAGCGCCAGCGTGGTGAGCTGCAACGCCAGCCCGAGCTGAATGCCACGCACCACCGGCTTCGGCACCAGCCGCGCGAGCCGATCAATCAACCCCGTAAGCGTGAGCGCCAGCATCGTGGCGCCGATCGCCAGCCCCCCGCCGAAGATGATGCGCCCCGGCAGCTTTTGGGCAATGACGAGTGCCGCGAACGCCTTGAGCGGCTGCACGGGCATCGGCAGGCCGTACCACAGCCCCGAAAACACCTGCATCGCCCCAAACATCACCAGTACCCCCGCCGGGTCAATCCCCGACGCGGCGATGACGCCGATGAGCAGCGGCAGATCGGTGCCGAGGTCGCCGAAGGCGCCGGCGAGCTCGTTGCGGTCGAAGCGAAGCAAATTTGAACTGAGAACTGAGAACTGAGAGGTGAGAACTGAGAGGTGAGAACCGTAAAAGAACACTATTTCTCAGTTCTCACCTCTCAGTTCTCAGTTAAACTAATACCTTGGCATCGTCGGCTCCACGGTCTCGGCCCAGGCGTGAATGCCGCCGGTGAGGTTGCGCAGGTTGGTGAAGCCCGCCTGCTGCAAGCGCCCGATGGCGTGCGCCGAGCGGATACCGTGGTGGCAGTAGACGACGACCGGGCGGTCGCGCGGGATCTCCAGGGCCGCGCGGGCGATCTCGCCCAACGGCACCAGCGTGGCGCCAAGCAGGTGGCAAAGCGCAAACTCGCCCGGCTCGCGCACGTCGAGCAGGAAGGGCGGGGCGTCAGAAGCCAGCTCGCGCTGAAGCGCGGCGGCGGTGATGGTGGTAGCGGTTGATTCGGGTAGCATGGGCGCGCAAAGATCGGCGTAGGCGACGGGGTCAGCGGTGTCGAGATTGATCTGGCTGCGCGCTTCATCACGGTGGAAGCGGAGCGTGCGGGTCTGAAACGTGAGCGCATCGAAGAGCCAGAGGCGCCCGCTGAGCACTTCACCAAGGTCGAGAATCACCTTCAGCACTTCCGCAGCCTGCGCGGTGCCCACCAGACCCGGCAACACGCCGAGCACGCCCGTGACGTCGCAACCGGGGGCTTCAGCCGCGCCGGGGGGTTCCGGGAACAAGCACCGATAAGTCGGGCCGCCGCGGTAGCTGAACACCGCCACCTGGCCCTCAAACTTGTAGATCGCCCCGGATACCAGCGGCTTGCCGCAGCTCACGCAGGCGTCGTTGAGCAGGTAGCGCGTCGGAAAGTTATCGGACCCGTCCACAACGATGTCGTAGGCCGCCACTAGCTCCCGCACGTTGGCCAAGGTCACGCGGACGGGGTGCGGCTCCACCCGGACGAGCGGATTCAGCCGGTGGGCTTCGCGGGCGGCGACCTCCACTTTGCGCTGCCCGACGTCGGCGGGGCCGTAGAGAATCTGCCGCTGGAGGTTGCTCTCGGCCACGCGGTCGGCATCGGCAATCCCGAGAGTGCCCACCCCGGCGGCGGCCAGATACTGAATGATCGGGCAGCCCAGTCCGCCCGCGCCCACGAGCAGCACCCGCGCGGCGCGCAGCCGGAGCTGGCCGGCTTCGCCGATTTCGGGAAGCTGGAGGTGGCGCTGGTAGCGGCGGCGTTCGGCGGGGGAGAGCATTGGGGTTGGCAATAGGGGCAGGCAACAGGATCAGGGTGTCACGGGGTGGCCGGTTGCGTGGCTGAGCTGCGCGGCGGCCAGCAGCCGCATCCCCCGGATGCCATCCGGATCGGCCGGGACCGGCGCAGGCGCGTTCGTGGTGAGCGACTGGTACAGTGCGTCGTAAAAGAGGCCGTAGTCGCCGGGCAGACTTGGTACGGACTGGGGCGGAAGCGCGACGCCCGCGGCATCGGCCAGGTACAGCTGGCCGTAGGTGGCCGGCGCCTCCGTGCCCCACGCGGCGCCGAGCGGCGCGCCGGGGTTGGCGCGCAGGGTGGCTTCCTGCGGATCGGCGCGGTGCTTCAGGAAAGCGCCGCGCTGGCCGTAGAGCAGGTAGGCGGGCACCCCGGGTGGCGCGAGGGGCGTGATACGTAGCCGGACCCGCAGGCCGGGCGCGTCCGCGGTCGTCGCATCGTACGCCAACCCGATTTCCACCCAATCGACCACGCGACTGCCCGCGCGGACCGTGCGCAGCTCGGCGCGCACGGTGCGGGGCCAGCCGAACAAGGTCAGCGCCTGATCGATGAGGTGCGGCCCCAGGTCGTAGAGCGTGCCCGAGCCGCGACCGGGCGTCTCGACGGCTGCCTTGGTGCCCAGCGCCGGCCGGAAGCGATCGAAGCGCAGCTCGGCCTCTACGAGCGGCCCCAGCCGGCCGCTGGCCAGCACTTGCTGCACGGTGCGAAAGTCGCTGTCGTAGCGGCGGTTCTGAAAAACACCCAGTGTCCGGTGGTGCGCCTGCGCCAGCTCCGCCAGCTCCTGCGCCTCGGCCACGGTGGTGGTAAAGGCTTTCTCGACCACCACGTGCTTGCCGGCCAGCAGCGCCTGCCGGGCGTATTGGTAGTGGGTCGGGATGGGGGTATTGACCACTACCACCTC
The DNA here is from genome assembly GCA_046590685.1 of Hymenobacteraceae bacterium. Lineage (GTDB taxonomy): Bacteria > Bacteroidota > Bacteroidia > Cytophagales > Hymenobacteraceae > JANNMJ01. The sequence goes on along the minus strand of JBKJUQ010000498.1, from coordinate 1,014 downwards.
CACGGCGGGGTCGGCCAGCAGCTCCGCGAGCGTAACGTACCGACACGTACCGGGGTACGCCGCCGCGATATGCGCCATCGAGCGCTCCCACGCTCCCAGCAGCCGAAAGCCAGCGCTGCGCCGCAGGAAGGGCGCGTGAAACACCTGACCCGACAAGCCAAAGGAGAGCAGCGCGACGCCGATAGGGGTAGGCATAAAGCGAAGTAACGGCGCTTACCGCACCCGCGCCGTGACGGTCAGGTAATAGAACCCGCCGACCGACGGCCCACCCAGAAACGAGCGATAATACTGATTGGTCAGGTTGGTAGCGCCGAGCTTGAAACTCAGATCGGGCTGGGGCAGCGCGTAGGTGATTTGCGCGTCGAGGGTGCCGTAGGCGGACACGTCGCCGTTGACGAGGAACGACTGCCAGTAGAAGCGCTGCTGCCAGCGGTAGTTGACGCCGAAGCCGAGCTGACCAAGCGCGTGCTCGTTGCCCAGCGAGACGTTGTACGTCCAGCGCGGCGTGTTGAAGCCGTCTTCGAGGCCGTCGGGATTGGTGCGCTGGTCGAGGCGGGCGAAAGTGGCGTTGGCGCCCGCTACGTAGCCGCGCGCCACCTCGTAGCGCACGCTCGCCGACGCGCCGTAGTTGGTCACCGTCGAGTGCGAGTTGGTCCAGAGGCGGTAGCGGGTCTGCTTTTTCCGGTCGTTGAGGTAGTACGCCACCGAGTCGGGGGTGGTCGGCCGGGGCACGTTGGCTTCCACCTGCGCGATGAAGTCGCGGTAGCGGTTGTAGTAACCGCTCACGTCGACCACCAGTCGACCGCGCAGCAGCGCGCCGCGGTAGCCGGCTTCCCCCGAGCGCACGAACTCGGGCCGCAGGTAGGTGTAGTCGTTGCGGCGCAGCAGGCCCTTGTTTTTCTCGATGGCCTGCGCTTTCGTCAGGCCGCCGGTGTTGAAGTCGCGCGTAACGGCCGCCTGGAACGCCTCAATGGACGCGCGCAGGTACGAGTTCTCAAAGATGCCGTCCGACAT
>JBKJUQ010000488.1:0-22438 GCA_046590685.1 Hymenobacteraceae bacterium | reverse complement strand
GCCCTGACCAACCGCGACGCGGGCGTACTGCTGGCGGAAAAGGCGACGCTCATCGGGCACGTGTGCGACGAGATTCTGGCGGGGACGCTCGACGACCAGTTTCCGCTGGTGGTGTGGCAGACGGGCTCGGGGACGCAGAGCAATATGAACGTCAACGAGGTGATCGCGTACCGCGGGCACGTGCTGCAAGGCGGGTCGCTGACGGACGAGAAGAAGGTGCTGACGCCGAACGACGACGTGAATAAGTCGCAGTCGAGTAACGACACCTTCCCGACGGCGATGCACATCGCGGCGTACAAGATTCTGCAAGAAACGACGATCCCTGGCGTGCGGAAGCTGCGCGATACGCTGGCGGCCAAGGCGAAGGAATTTGCCGGGATCGTCAAGATCGGGCGGACGCACTTTATGGATGCTACGCCGCTCACGCTCGGGCAGGAGTTTGGGGGCTACGCCTCGCAGCTCGACCACGGCCTGCGCGCCATCGACCACACGCTGGCGCACTTGAGTGAACTGGCCTTGGGAGGCACGGCCGTGGGGACGGGTATCAACACGCCGCCGGGTTACTCCGAGAAGGTGGCCGCGCACATCGCGAAGCTCACGGGGCTACCGTTCATTACGGCGGAAAACAAGTTTGAAGCGCTCGCCGCGCACGACGCCATCGTCGAAGCCCACGGCGCCCTGAAGACGGTAGCGGTGAGTTTGATGAAGATCGCGAACGATATCCGGATGCTGAGCAGCGGCCCCCGCGCGGGCATCGGCGAGCTGCACATTCCGGATAACGAACCAGGGTCGAGCATTATGCCCGGCAAAGTGAACCCCACGCAGTGTGAGGCAATGACGATGGTGGCCGCCCAGGTGATGGGCAACGACGTCGCCATCAGTATCGGCGGGTCGTTGGGTCACTTCGAGCTGAACGTGTTCAAGCCGCTGATGATCTACAACTTCCTGCACTCGGCGCGCCTGATTGGCGACGTGTGCCAGTCGTTCACCGACAAGTGCGCCGTAGGGATCAAGCCGATTGAGGCGAACATCCGCAAGCACGTGGAGTCGAGCTTGATGCTGGTGACGGCCCTCAACACCAAGATTGGGTACTACAAAGCCGCCGAGATTGCGCAGAACGCCCACCAGAAAGGGCTCACGCTGAAGGAGTCGGCCCTGGCGCTGGGGCACGTCACGGAGGAGCAGTTCCGCGAGTGGGTGAAGCCGGAGGAGATGGTGTAGCGCCATTCGCGCTCGCGGCGCTCCCTAGCGTTGCGTTGCGGGAGGCCAGTCAGCGCTAGTCCTGTATCTTTTCTTTATCTACCTTAAATGGCCCAGACGGTCTTGATTACGGGCGCCTCGTCGGGCATTGGCAAGGCCACCGCGCAGCTGTTCGCGGCCAAGGGCTGGAACGTAGCCGCGACGATGCGCACGCCCGACCGCGAGACGGAGCTACGCGAGCTGCCCAACGTGCGGCTTTACGCAGTCGATGTGACCGATGGGGCCAGCGTCGAGGCGGCTTTCGCGGCAGTGGTGCGGGAATTTGGCCAGCTCGACGTGCTCGTGAACAACGCGGGCTACGGCGTGGACGGCGTTTTCGAGGCCATGACGGATGAGGTAATCCGCAAGCAGTTCGACACCAACGTGCTGGGGCTGATGCGCTGCACGCGCGCGGCCATCCCGCTGATGCGGCAACGGGGGAGCGGTACCATCGTGCAGATTGCCTCGGTAGGCGGACGCGTCACGTTTCCGCTGTACTCGATCTACCACGCCACGAAGTGGGCCGTGGAAGGCTTCACCGAAAGTCTACAGTTCGAGCTGGAACCGCTCGGCGTCCGGGTGAAGATCATTGAGCCCGGTGCGATTAAGACGGATTTTTACGATCGCTCGCGCGAGTTTGTGATGCGCGATGACCTGCGGCCCGCGTACGGCGCGTTTGTGCAGAAAGTCGAACGGGTATCGCAACGAGCGGGTCAGCGAGGGGCTTCGGCCGCGAGTGTAGCCGACGTCATCTTTACGGCGGCGACGGATGGAACGATGAAGCTGCGTTATCCCGTGGCCTATCCGGCCACTGTGCTGCTGCCCGCGCGCCGGTTATTACCGGATGGATTATTTCGCAAGATGGTGAAAGCCAGCTACGGTATCTGAATGATACTTGGCATCAGCAGCGAAACTTCACGCGTTAACTCTGATTAGGCATGCCCTTTCCTGAACGCCTGCGCCGGGAGCGCGCTGCTTTTGGCTATGCCTGGAGTGGCTTACGGGATGCGCTGCAAACAGAGGCGCATCTGCGCTTCCACGCTCTGGCCACAGTAGCAGTAATAGCCTTGAGCGTGGTACTGCCCCTCACGCGCACGGACTGGGCCTTGTTAGCACTGGCCATTGGCGCCGTCTGGGCGGCCGAGCTGTTGAATACGGCTCTCGAACGCCTCACTGATCTGGTCTCGCCGACGGTGCATCCGCTGGCGGGGCAGGTCAAAGACGTGGCCGCCGCCGCGGTTTTAGTGACCGCCGGGGCGGCCGCCATCGTGGGGCTGCTGGTGCTGGGGCCGCCTCTTTGGCGCTTGCTAGCAGTCTGAATCAGGCGAATACTTGCCGCTTCTTCACCCGTTTATGCCTCCGGTTCGTACACCGCGCTGTTTCTTCGCGCCCCGAAACCAGTGATGGGTTTCGAGACCGAGCTATTTTTTCGTTATGCTACAAAAACTCGCCGATTACAACTGCTGGGCTAACTCCCGGGTGGTTAAACGGCTCGAAAGTATCGCCTCGAATAACACGCCCCTGCCGACGCGGGCGGTGCACCTCTTCAGTCACGTCCTGAACGCCCAAGCCATTTGGATTGCCCGGATTACGGATACGCAGTCGCCGGTGAAGGTTTTTCAGTACCACGATCTCCCCGCGCTTCGTCAGCTCCACGAAAGCACCTGTCCGAAGCTTGTAGAACTCGTTCGTCAGGCCGACGAAGCCGAGCTCGCCCGCCTCATTGCCTATACCAACACGCAGGGCAAAGCGTACGAAACGCCCGTGAGGGAGATTATGACGCACTGCTTCAACCATGCTACTTACCACCGGGCGCAGGTTGCCTTGGCCATCCGGGAAGCATCGTTTGAGCCCATCAATACGGACTACATTACGTGGGTTCGTGAATTGATGGAACAAGACTAACTATCTTCCGTCGCACCGCCGGTTTATATACAAAAGGCCCCTCACATTGCTGCGAGGGGCCTTTTGAATTTACCGCTGTAAACAATCCGGCTACCACCGGATGGTGCCTACATCCGTGATCCGGTCAGACGCGACGCTGACGGATTGCCGTAGCACCTGCCCGTCGCGGGAGTTGGCACCCGATAAATCGAGCGTGTACGTACCGCTCGTGACCCCGCGAAACAGAAAATCGCCAGTAGTTGAGATGCTGGTTGACACCGTATCGCGCGCGGCGGAGATCAACAGGGCACTGGTCTGGAAATCGCCAACCGGCTCTACTTTCCCGCGAACGCCGCCCGCGATGGCCGTTGTGACGGTACGAATGACGGGCTTGAGGCTAAACCGATCCGAGCCATTTCCGCGCTCCACGACTGATTTGCCCGCGTCGAAATCGAGCATGATCTGATAGGTCACATCGCGCCGCAGGTCGGCGTCGATTTTCAGCTTGAGGCCGGACTGCTGCGCGCTTGGTGTCTTGAGCTCGTAGAGCGTGGGGGCGCCGATAAGCTTCACCGTATTGTTCGGCCCAAGCTTGAGCCGGATCTGGGAAATGCGACCCTCGGGGAAATCCGCTGAGGCGAGCAGCACATCGCGGCCGGCGGCCAGATCAAGCAGGTTGATCACGCCGGGCCGCAGGAGCCGGAGGGCTTGCCAGTTTTCTTCTTCGTTGACGTCGGAGACGTGAATCTCAACGGCGAGTACGTCCACGTTCACTTGCTCAAACGGACCGGGCGCATCGGTCAGACGCACCTCCAGGCGAGCCGGCTGGGCAGCCGCTGGATCATCTTTCGTGTCTTTGGAGCACGCTGCAAGCACGAGGGGTGAGGCAAACAAAAGCGTCCAGAGACGCAGCGAATAGAAAGTCATGAGTTGCTGGCAGGAAGGGTAAGTAGGCAAAGAGCCCGACGACCGCTCGGTCGCCGGGCTCTTTAACGCAAAATCGCGCCAGCAGATGCCAACTACCAAGTGGCTACTTCCCGAACAGCCCCTTCAGTTTGTCCTTCGCCTGGTTTTTCACGGCGTCAGCAGCTTTGCGGGCCGTGGAGTCCTTCAGGCGCTTGGCTGCTTCGTCTTTTAACCGGGACTTTGCTTCTGCCTCGGCTTTCGCTTGCAGCTCCTGGGCCTTACGAGTCGCCACGTTGCGCAGGCTGTCTTCAGCCTGCTTGCGCTTGTCAGCGAGCAGCGCTTTGCCTTCGTTCACTTTCGAATCTACGATGCTCTTAGCCAGATCCTTCGCCGCTCCTTTCGCCGAGCCCCCCGAAAGGCTCAACTTGGGGTTGGTGACGGTACCACCGATGTTGACGTTCATCGTCACGCGTTCGGCCGCCTTCAGATCCTTGACGCCCGTTAGGCTCGTCAGCTTCGAACTGAGCGCCTGACCGACTTTACCCGTCGGCACATCCAGCGCGCTCACGAACGCCATCTCGCCCGCGAGGCTGCTGGTACCGCCCAGGTTCATCTTCACGTCGTCGCCGGGCACGTTGATCGTGAACGGCTTGACCACCACGTTACCATTGCTCACGTCGAGGCTGATTTTCTGATCCTTGAGCGTCAGATCCTTCAGCGAAGGCAGATTCACCAGGCTCGACAGCTTCTGCACCGCCGGCAGCCGCTGCACGGTGGCTTTGAGCACTTCTACCAGCGCATTGCCGCGTAGGCTTGTCATCACGGGCAGCATATCCTGCCCAAGGTTACCCGTGAGTTTGAGGTTCGTGCTGAAGTTACCATCGAGAAACTGGGCCGCCGGGGCGAGGGATTTGATGGTGTTGAACGCCGAGTAAGCTTGCTGGAAGTTGAGGTCTTTAATCCCCAGATTCATGTCAAAGCCGGGCTTACTCAGGTCGCGCGCGTCGTAGGTGCCCGTGGCCGTAAAGGCCCCGCCCAGCGTGTTAAACGCCACGTCGTTGAGGCGCACGGTGCGGTCCTTCACTACGACTTGGCCTTTGGCATTTCGCAGGTCGAGGTTATCGTAAAGCACCTGCCCCGCGGTCGCGTTGAGCGTCAGGTTCAGGTCAGCGGGTACCTGCACAACGCCGTCGGCTTCTTTTGCGGTGCCGGTCGCCGGCGCCGTAGAAGCCCCCGAGGCCGGGTCGACCATCCACTCGTTCACGTCGAACCGATTCGAGGATACCGTGAGCGTACCGAGCAGCGGTGAGTGCGTCTTGCTCAGGGCGTAACCCATGTAGTTGGACACGACGCCGGTGGCCTGAAAATCGGAGCGGCCGAGCGTGCCCGCCATTTGGCTGATCGCGATCTTTTCGTTGTTGAATTCGCCCGCGGCGCTTTTGATCGTCATTCCCTGAGGCAGGTCTTTTGACTTGTACGTCAAGTCGTTGACTTTTACCGCGCCGCTGGCCTTCACCTTCTGGTACTGACCCGCGTCGATATCCGTCATCCGCCCCGCGGCGGCAAAATTGCCCGCGATGCGCCCGGCGAGCGTGGTGCCTTCGAGCGGGAAGATTTTGGTGATTTTCGTTAGGTCGATCACGCCTTTCAGGTCGGCGTCGAAGACGGGCTTGTCGATGCCTTTCACGTACACCCGACCACTGACGGGTTCCCCATCGAGCGTCATTTTGAAGTTTTCAATCTTCACATCGGTGTCTTCCGTCTTGCCCGTCGCGTTGGCGACACTACTTACCACCACCAGGTTTTCGATCGGCGCCGGAAAGTCCTTCGATTTCACGTAGCCATCGGTGAGGTTCAGCTTGGCTTTCACTACCGGCATCTGCGTAGCCGAGTAAATGCCCTTCGCGGTGGCGTCGACGTCGAGGAGGCCGCGCAACGTGAGGCCCGCCACGGGGTACACTTTCATCGCCTCGGCGAGATTGATCTTCGCCTTTACGTTGCCATCGAGTTTCATCGGCGCGAGGCCGTCAATGGTCGCCACCGCGTCGATCGGGTCAGTGCCTAAGTCGGCGTGCAGCTTTCGCAGGTCAACTTTCAGGTGGTCGGTGATGCCGTCGGCGTCGTCAATCGTGACGTCAACATTAATGTTTTTCGCCTCACGCGGCAGGTTCGGGTACTTGAAAGTGGCATTGTTGACCTTCAGGTTTACACCGTAGCCGGGCATCGAGACCGAATCCATCCGGCCTTTGTAGTAGCCGTCGAAGTTCATCTTGCCCGTCGTGGTCACGTCCTTGAACTGTGGCGTGTACATCCCTGGCAAGAGTGAAAGCAGCGCTTTGAAGTCGGTCTCAGGTGCGTTGAACTTGATGTCGAAGTCAATCGGGTCGTTCGGCATCTTGATCGTGCCGTCGAAGTGCGTCACGAAATCATTGAGCCGAACCGTATTCTCCTTAAACGTAAAGGCCATATTCGCTAGGTCCATCGCCATCGTCACGTCGCCGTCGAGCTTTTTATCGCTCACGTACTCGGTACCGGCGTAAGTCATCGAGAACTTCTCCGCCGTGGTCTTCGACTGCATATCGAAGACATCCCGCGCGAAATCGCCCGTCCCCGTATGGTTCAGACCCGCCAGGCGCATCTGAAAGGGAATGGAGCGATCGTCGTAGCCGAGGTAGCCATCATCGACGCGCCACTGCTTGATGCCGAGGGAAAATTTGGACGCCGTATCCGTCGGCGTAACCGCGGCGGCCGTGTCAGGCTTCGCGATATCCCAGTTCGCCCGGCCCGACTTGAGCACAACTACCTGAATCCGCGGTCGGGTAAGCGTCACTTCGTTGATCTGCATCTTGCCGCCGCCGATGACGCTCATCAGATTAAGGTCCACGGCTAGCTGGGGGATATAAGCCAGTGTGTCACGGGCGAACGAATCGACCCCGATTACCCGCAGCTCGCCGAGGCGCACGCCTAGATCGGGGAAGGAAGAGAGGAGCGTGACGTCGATCTGGTTGGCGTCGTAGAGCACTTTCGCGTTCACGCTCTTCGCGATCTGCTCGTCCACCGCCGCCTTAATCTTATCCTTGAACAAGATGGGCACGAGGGCCGCGGCGACGACCAGTAATAGTAGAAATGCGCCGAGGCCAATCAGAATCTTTTTCATCAGCAGAAATCAGAACAACGAAAATTCGGGTAGCCCGCGCCACCCGATAGTCAAGCAACGTAATTTAGGTCCGCGCTACGGGTGCCGGAATGGCCGCCGCTAAGGCCGCCGTCAGCGCTTCCGGCTGATCGGTACCAAGGCGCACTTTCCGGGAGCCGTCGCGAAAGGTCAGCTCCACGGCATCCAAACCGCTGACGTTGTACAGGCTGTATCCCAGATCAAGTCGAATTCCCCAGCCGGCCCACCAGGAGTTGCGCACCGGCCGGGCAGCTACAATACGGTCCAGCGGCCACGTACGCCGAATCAGGCCAGCTCCAAAGCGGACGCGAACCGAATCGGCCGTTATTTCGATGGTGAACCAACCCATCAGCAGGAACAACAGCGCCTCAAATCCTATCAGGAAAGGGAGCTGCTTGTACACGGTGGTGCTAACATCCGAAAACATAGCCCACGGGGCAATTACTATCAGGGCGTAGACGACCAGAAGCCCCCAGCCCATTTGCGTAAACTTCATCGTAGCGGTGTTTAGTTTGTCGGCTGGCCGGTCGGGCAGCAAAGCTAGCGGGTTGTCTTCTCAATGATCTTCACTCATCGGTGTGCGCTGGTGCTGACGGTGAGCTTGCTGCTCGGCGGGTGGTCGGGCGCGGCGCAGGACGTGCGCTTGGCTCAGCCTTACGCCAGCGGTTTGCTCCTGAATCCGGCCCTGGCCGGTATCACGGCAGTCCGAACTGTCAGTATTGCCACGCGCAACCAAAACCCCGAAGCAGGCAATAACTTCCTCACTGGCACCATCTGCGCCGACGCGCGCATTCCTCGGCTGCGCGGGTCTCTCGGTTTTGCTTTGAGCTTCGACCGAGCCGGCGACGCGCCCTTAAACCGCACCCAGGCACAAGCCGTGTATGCCTACCAAACCCGCCTGACTGGCCGCTGGGCGGCTAGCGGCGCGGTTTCGGGTGGCATCGGCTTCCAGAATGGTAATCTTAGCCGCTACGTTTTTGGTGATCAATTGCAAGCCGACGGCTCGACGACGACAACTACGGAAACGCTCCCCTACTCACCCGTCTTTTACTCAACGGTCGGCGCAGGCTTAGTGGTGTATGAGAAACATGGCTGGATTGGGCTCGCGCTGCACCATGCCAACGCTCCACAGCTCGGCGACTGGGCGAGCGCTACTCGCATAGCTCCTCGAATGGTGGTGCACGGTGGTTACAAATTTTTCTTGTTAAGTGCGAGTACCCTAAATCGGTTTTACGAATTCAGTGTGACGCCTGTAGCTACCATGCAGGTACAGGGCCCGGCGCGAGGGTACGACATTGGATTTAGCGCCTGTTACTCGCCCGTAATCCTAGGGATTTTATATCGAAATCCACTACTAATCAGCGCCCAACGCGACCAACGCTGGCTGGTCGGTCAGATCGGGCTGCGCCGGCCAGGTTTTAGCATTGGGTATAGTTATGAGTTGGGCATCAGTACCCAAACGGTTGGGTTCGCCGCTCATGAGCTCACGTTGCGCCTCGATCAGGCAGACTATAGTGGGCTACGCAGTCGGCGTAATACCCCTAAACAAGCACCCTTTATCGCCTCACCGCCGTTTTAAGGGTTGATTTTTGCTCACATGAGAAGATTATCGCCTCAAGTACGCACTTTTTAGTTAATTTTGCACGTTGTGCGCGGCGATGCCTTATGGCATCGCCGTTTTTTGCCTCTCCGTATTTTTCTTCCACCTCCCGCGTCCGTTTCAATGAAAGTTTCTCGCCCGCTCGGCCTTTTGCTCGCAGGCTTCGCCCTGGTGGCACTAGGTTCCTGTAGCGAATCAATGCCGACTGCCGCCAATCCCGGGACTGCCAGCGCGACTACGGGCTTGGAGTTCAACAAGGACGAAGGCATGCTAGTCAACGATTTTTTGATGACGGCCGAGGGCCCAGGCCTGGTCTTCATCGAAGGCGGCCGCACGGTTCTGGGTTCGCAGGAGGAAGACGTAGCGATGACCCGCGATAACGTCGAACGCACCGTGACGGTAGCCTCATTCTACATGGATGAAGCCGAAGTCACGAACATTTCCTGGCTGGAGTATATGTTCTACGTTCGGAAAGATTCGAGCGAAGAAGTGTATCAATCGACTTTGCCCGATACTACGGTTTGGGCGAAAGCGCTTTCATTCAACGATCCCTACGTCGATTACTACCTCCGGTATCCCGGGTTCCGCTTCTTCCCGGTGGTAGGTGTTGACTGGCAGCAAGCCAACGACTACTGCACGTGGCGGACGGCAAAGGTGAACGAAAAACTGGCAAAAGATAACGACATTGAGATTCCGGAGGGCGGGCGGCCGCCGATCGAATCGGGTGCGGTGCTGCCGAACTATCGTCTTCCCACCGAAGCTGAGTGGGAGTACGCCGCTCAGGCCATGATTGGCACCCAGGAAGTGGGCGACGAGAACCAGTCCAACAAACGTATCTATCCGTGGGATGGCCATCAGGCACGTAATCCTTACGGCAAAGAGATGGGGCAGTTCTTGGCCAATTTTAAGCGCGGCCGCGGCGATTATGCAGGTATCGCGGGCGCACTCAACGACGGCGCGATGATTACGGAGTACGTCTATAACTACCCTCCTAACGACTTTGGTTTATACAACATGGCCGGCAACGTGAATGAGTGGGTACAAGACGTCTACCGTCCCCTCTCGTTTCAGGACGTTGAAGACCTCAACCCTTTCCGCCGCGATGGAACCCTCGACGAGGATAAAGGCTACGACAAGAAAGGGTTTCAGTCGCTCATTGACGATCACGTGCGGGTGTACAAAGGCGGCTCGTGGCGCGATGTAGCTTACTGGCTCTCGCCGGGTACTCGCCGGTTCCTGGCTGAAGACTCGGCTACTTCCACTATCGGCTTCCGGTGCGCAATGATCAACGCTGGTACGAACCACTAATTGCCAGAAGCTTTTCCTAAAAATCCCCGCTGGATAGCCTCCAGCGGGGATTTTTGCTGATCGCCCTTTTGACTACTCTACCTGAGATCTAACCTGCCGCCGCGATCGTGGCAACACTTACCGTCGCGGCGCCGGCCGCCAATAGGGCGGTGGCACAAGCTTCCAAGGTTGCTCCCGTCGTGAGTACATCGTCGACGAGTAATAACCGTCGTTGTATAATTTCTGGCGCGGCAGTGGCAGGTATTGCAAACCCACTACTCACATTTTGCCAACGCTCTAAGCGACCTTTTCGGGTCTGCGATTCAGTTTGGTCAAGCTTAACAATCAGCTGCTCCCAAACCGGCAACTCCATCGATTCACCCAGTCCTTCTGCGAAACAGGCCGCTTGATTGTAGCCCCGATAGCGTAACTTACTGAAGTGCATTGGTACCGGAACCAGCCCATCGTATAAGGCCGCGTACCCCGCAAGTCGCAATTCTTCTCCGAACCAGCGACCCAGCATCCGGCCAATGTCGGGCTGATTATCGTACTTAAGGCGATGAAGCAGCTGTTGGACGCGCCCGCGCGGACTGAACAGTAAGTAAGCAACTGCGTGTTGGACGGGCACTTTCCCCCAGAACCTACGCGCCAAGGGCGTATCAGTAGGTGCCTCCGTAGGATTAGGCAAATGGTACGAAAGATAGGGGAGGGCTGTACGGCACTGCGTGCAGCACTCGCGCTCGCCACTAACCAAAACTTCGTCGCAGGCCAAACACAGCGTGGGGTAAAACAACGCTAGTAAATCACTAAATAATGGGGTCACTTGCATGCTTAAAGGGCGCTGTATGTTCGTCAATCGGCCGAAATGTAGCATCTTGCATGACAGTTGCACTCCGGGAGTGCGAATTGCCTGTAGACTAAATTCATACCCCCCAATCAGTGGAAGCAATAGGAGAGCTTGATATAGATGCCCGCTGGCATCAATTGCTGGGATTCCTGAAGACGCGTCTGGGTCGACGGCCAGATCTTAATGCAATTCTACTGCTCATTGGCGTACAAGAGCTCGGGCAGGGCGTCGGCGAGTTTACGAAGGAACAGAAGCAGGACCTTATGCATTTGGCCACGTGTCGGTTGCTTAGCGTCTCGGGCTATTATGAGTTGGAATCCGTTGACTTAGAAGGCTGGCCCCACTACCGCAACATCAAGCCCGTAGCGTTCGCGACGCTGCGCGACCAAGAGCGGTTGTTGCGTTGGCACATTTTAGAGTATTTCGGCGAAGAAGACTTTTGAGGACGTGTTTGTCTTGTACCGTTTCTTTGAGAGCACCGCAAGCGCAGTATACCTCTAGGGCTCCGTGTACTGGTCAGCGCCGTAATTTCATCCTCTCTACCGAACGTTCATTGTAGGAGCGTGTTCGATGAGGTAGTTTCCTTCGCACGTAATGTCTGCTCCCGTTGCTGATTTCCAGGCTGTACTCGCGCAGCTGGAAGCGTTTAAGCGCCGCTTGTACCTGAATCTACTGCTCCGCGGCTTGATTCTGACGGCCGCCTTGCTGCTGACGTTCTTCGTCGCTTTTACGCTACTTGAGTATTTCTTGTACTTACCCTATGGCGCGCGCGCCGCGCTACTGTTTGGGTTCGTGGCAGCTTTCCTCTATACTCTTGCCCGCTGGCTATGGCAACCCTTGGCGGGGTTTCTCCATTTACGGCGCTTACTCACGGATGAGCAGGCAGCCCGGCGAGTTGGGGAATACTATCCCGAGATTCAGGACCAGTTGCTCAACTCACTCCAGCTTTACCAGAGCAGCAACCATAATGAGCTGGCGATGGCGGCTCTCAATCAGCGCGCGATTCAGTTCGCGCCCTTCCGGCTCCCCGAGCGGGTACGGCTGGCAGAAAATCGTCCATTACTCAAGTACTTGGTGCCTCCGCTGGCTATTGTCCTTCTGGTACTGGTGGCTTACCCAGCCATTTTCGTTGAGGGGTCCGAGCGTATCATTCATTACCGCCGCCACTACACGCCCAAGGCTCCTTTCGACTTTGAGATTCAAAATACCCGACTTGCTACTTTTCAAGGCGAAGACTTTGACTTGCGCGTCGCGGTAAGGGGTCGGCAAGTCCCCGAACAGCTCACTATTCATTACCTTGAGGTAGCTCAACCACTGGCTCGTAAGGGTGGAGGAGGGTTATTTAGTTTCACGTTTCGGGGTGTGCAGCAGTCCATCCGCTTCCGCTTGGAAGGAGCCGGATTCCAGTCTGCAGAGTACGAGTTGCGCGTGATGAGCCGACCTGATCTACGCGATTTTTCGGTTCACGCTACCTATCCTGTTTACCTACGGAAGCCGGAGGAGGTGATTAAGAATACGGGCAACCTGACGGTTCCGGAGGGGACTGAGCTTGAGTGGAAATTTGCCACCACTGCGACCGATGCGTTACGTCTCGTATTTCACGATTCGACTCGGACCACCCTTGTCGCAACTCGTCCATCTCTTACCGGCCCCTTCATGGTTCGGCGGCAGTTTTTGACTAGTCAAGAGTATGACGTTCAGCTCCAAAATGCGCATAGCGCCAATAAAGAGACCATCCGTTACCTGATCAGCACAGTTCCGGATCGCGTTCCCGACATTTCGCTCGAGCATTTTGCCGACACTGTAGCCTTTCGTTACTTGGTACTCGGCGGGAACATCTCGGATGATTACGGTTTGAGCGCGCTCACGCTACAGTACCGGGTAGTGGCTGCGGGTACCTCCGCGGCCGTTGGCCGTTATAATACCCGGGCTTTAGCGTTCGACCGTCGGCAGACGAGTACAACGTATAATTTTGAGTGGGATCTGGCTACCCTCAACTTACGCCCCGGCGATCGGCTGGAGTATTTTACGCAGGTAGCAGATAACGACGGACTCCACGGTCCAAAAACGGCTCGTTCCCGCACGGCGGAATTGCGCGTGCCCGACGTACGCGACTTACAGCAGGATCTTAACGCTTCTTCCCAATCGGTGGAGAGCGCGCTTAGTAAGTCGCTGCAAGAGGCCAGCAAGGTTCAGAAAGAACTGAATAAGTCAGACGATAAGCTGAAGACGAAGCGCGATCTTTCATTTCAGGATAAGAAAGGACTGGAGAACCTGGTCGAAAAGCGCCAGAATCTCGATCAGCAAGTCAATGATCTGAAGAAGAAGTTCGATGAATTGAGTCGCAAGCAAGATCGCTTCGACCCAAAGAGCGCCGAGTTGGCCGAAAAATCGGAAGCTCTGCGTAAACTGATGGACGACTTGCTTGATCCAGAGACCAAGAAGCTTTACCAGGAATTGGAAAAACTGCTGCAACAGCAACGTGAAAACGCTCCTGAGCTCCAGAATTTGCTGGCCAAGATTGAGAACAAGGAGAAAAACTTAGAGCGAGAGCTTGAGCGAGCCCTTGAGCTTTTCAAGCAGTTACAGTTCGACCAGAAGCTCGAGCAAACAACCCAAAAGCTCGATGATCTAGCTAAGAAGGAAGACAAGCTCGCCGACAAAACCACGCAACAGGACGAGAATAAGGCGAACAGTCCCGACCAGCAGGAGTTGCAAAAGGAGCAGCAGCAGGTGAAGGAATCATTTGAGGATGCCAAAAAAGAGTTGGCCGACCTCAAAGCGCTCGATAAAGACCTCGACAACCAAAACGGTCTTAACGAACAGCAGGAAGAGCAAAAGCAGAGCGAAGAACAAACGGACCAAAATCTGGATGATGCCGCCAAGTCGCTGAGCAAAGCCCAAAACGGCAAGGCGGGTAAATCCCAAAAGAGCGCCGCGAGCAAGATGCAGAAAATGGCAGATCAGCTTGCTCAGATGCAGCAGGATAACGAGTCGCAGACTCAAGAAGAAAATCTCGATGCCCTGCGGGATATTCTCGAAAATCTGCTGAAGCTATCTTTCGACGAGGAAAGTATGATGAAGTCTTTTCGAGTCGTTAATCAGGCCGATCCGCGGTTCATTCAGCTCGGAGAGCAGCAGCTTAAGCTTCGTGATGACGCGCGCATGATCGAGGATAGCCTGTTTGCGCTAGCCAATCGGGTATTCGAGATTAAATCGTTCGTTACGCGGGAAGTCGGCGAGTTGAATCAGCACCTCACGGATGCTACCGATCGGATCCGCCAGCGTGATCTGGGCCGCGCTACGGGTAGCCAACAGTTTGCCATGACGTCGATGAACAACCTGGCGTTGATGCTCAACGATGTTCTGAAACAAATGCAGGAGCAGATGCAGCAACAGATGCAGCAACAGGCAGGCGCTAGTGGAAAGCCCAAGAAAGGGAAGGGCAAAAAGCCCGGGTCGTCTCCGGGTCAGCAAGCAGGTAACAAACCCGGTGATAAGCCCGGGAGTAAGCCCGGAGGTAAGCCGGGTGCCGGCAATATGGGGCAGCTACAGAAGGCCCTTAACGATCATATCCAGCAGCTCAAACAGGGCGGGAAAGGTGGGCGCGGTATGTCAGAGGAGTTAGCCCAGTTAGCCGCCCAGCAAGAAGCGCTTCGAGAAGCGTTACAAGAGTTGGAGAAGATGCAAAAGGGCAAGCCAGGTCCCGATGGCAAACCCGGCGGCTCGCCCTTAGGTGGTGGCCAAGCAGCGGAGCTGAAGAAACTCATGGAACAAACCGAAGCTGATCTCGTTAACAAACGCCTGACTGAACAGACCCTCCTGCGGCAGCAAGATATTCTTTCGCGGCTGCTGGAAGTAGATAAAGCGGTGAAAGAGAGAGACTGGGATACGAAGCGAGAGTCGAAAACCGGCGCCGAGCAGCTCGCGCAGACGATGCCACCAAATTTTCAGCAATTTTTGCGTCGTCGTCGGGCTCAGACCCAACTCCTTCGATCCGTCTCGCCAGCTCTTTCGCCTTACTTTCAGGATCGCATCAATCAATATTTTAACCGGCTCAACCGCTAAGACCATGCGCCCGTATGAACGGGAGCGCCAAGTTTTAATGCCGCTATGCAGCACGTCAAGATTACTATCCCGTCGTTGATGGAGAATATCCGGATCGTCGAAAGCTTTATCGATAATTCGAAGGACCGCTTCCATATAGACGACGACATCTACGGCAACATCATGGTTGCGGTAACGGAATCGGTGAACAATGCTATCCGTCACGGCAACAAGTTCGATAAGGACAAGAATGTCCACTTGCGCTTGTCGGTTGAGCCGTCGGTGTTGCGCTTTGAGGTTGAGGATGAAGGCGCGGGCTTTGACTACGCCAATTTGCCTGACCCAACGGCTCCTGAAAACATCGAAAACCCCGGTGGTCGAGGTATCTTCCTCATTCACGCTTTGGCCGACGAAGTACATTTCTTGGAAGATGGGCGAAAAGTGCAACTGCTCTTTCGCGTCCCAACTTCCGAAACGGTCAATCTCCCGTAACCGGGATCACTTTTTATGCCCGCTCGTACATGAATCACCCGGAAGAGGACTCACTCATCGAATTTCTGTACGAAGACACTTCCTTCATCCTTGATGATAAAGAAGAGTTAATACTGTGGATCAATCAGATCGTTGAAGCGCATCAGTTCAGTCTGGTCAATTTGACCTACATCTTCTGTAGCGATAACTACCTGCAGCAGGTCAACCAGGAATTTCTCAACAAAGATTACTACACTGATATCATTACGTTTGACAACTCTGATGTAGCTGATAGCATTGAAGGTGATGTTTTTATCAGTGTGGATCGAGTTCGTGAGAATGCCTTGGACCGATCCATTACTTTCCGTGACGAGCTCCACCGCGTAATTATTCACGGAGTCCTGCATCTTCTCGGTCATACGGACAAGGATCTGTTGTCGCAGACCGCAATGCGCCATAAAGAGGATTCTTGCTTGACGCTTCGCCGGTTCTAAGCGAATTTTTAGAAGAAATAGGCCCTAAACCGTTCCACGTGGAACGGTTTAGGGCCTTTTGTATCGTGTAAAATTTGTCCGGTAAGGAACCTGCGAGTTGGCAATCGTATTTTCACGCTGGATTTAATCGGAAATGTATGCTGCCTTCGTATGATGTTATAGTAGTTGGGGCAGGCCACGCTGGCTGTGAAGCTGCCTCCGCAGCGGCTCGGCTTGGCTCAAGTGTCCTGCTGGTAACAATGAACTTACAGACGATCGCCCAAATGTCGTGTAACCCGGCAATGGGAGGCGTAGCAAAAGGTCAGATTGTACGCGAAATTGATGCGCTGGGTGGATGGAGTGGGATTGTCACCGACGAAACCATGATCCAATTCCGGATGCTTAATACGTCTAAAGGCGCTGCGATGTGGAGTCCACGAGCGCAAAGCGACCGCATGCGTTTTGCAGAAAGCTGGCGTTTGAAGCTTGAAGCTCAGCCTAATATTGATTTCTGGCAAGACAACGTCACGAGTCTGCTGATCAAAAACGGTAAAGTGCAAGGAGTAAAAACAGGGCTCCAGGTCGAAATACGAGCATCGGCGGTCATTATCACCGCTGGCACTTTTCTAAACGGTATCATTCACATTGGCGAGAAACAGTTTGGGGGTGGACGCGCAGGTGAGAAAGCCTCAACGGGTATTACCGAGCAATTGAAAGCGGTGGGTCTAGTGAGCGACAGAATGAAAACAGGGACTCCTCCGCGAGTCGACGGACGTTCCCTAACATACAGCAAAATGCAAGAGCAGCCGGGTGATAAGAACCCTGGAAAATTCTCTTATACTGCTACGAAAGCCTTGACTGAGCAACGTAGCTGCTGGATAACTTATTCCAATGACGAGGCTCATAACATTCTACGCGAGGGGTTTGAAAAGTCACCCATGTTTCAGGGACGTATTCAAGGAAGAGGACCCCGCTATTGCCCATCAATCGAAGACAAGATAACTCGATTCGCAGATAAGAATCAGCATCAAATATTTGTTGAGCCCGAAGGATGGCAAACCTGTGAGGTGTATGTGAATGGTTTCTCAACTTCGTTACCCGAAGACATTCAACTAAGGGCACTTCAGCAGTTGCCAGGTTTTGAAAAGGCGCGCATGTTCCGGCCAGGCTACGCGATTGAGTACGACTATTTCCCACCAACCCAGCTAAAACCAAGCTTGGAAAGTCAAGCTGTGGAAGGCTTATTTTTAGCGGGCCAAATAAATGGGACGACGGGTTATGAGGAGGCTGCGTGTCAAGGGCTGATGGCAGGGTTAAATGCCCACCGATTTGTTAATCACGCGTCCGCAATCGTATTGGGCAGAGAAGACGCTTATATCGGCGTCTTAATTGATGACTTAGTACATAAAGGTACAGATGAGCCGTACCGTATGTTTACTTCGAGGGCTGAACACCGGTTACTGTTGCGTCAGGATAATGCCGATGAACGCCTAACCCCCTTAGGCTTCAAATTGGGTTTAGTGGATGAGAAAAGAGTGGACAGTTTATCTCTAAAGATGAGCAAAACTACTGAAATCTATAAATGGCTGAGTAATACAAGTGTGACACCAGCAGAAGTGAATGACTATCTCAGTGAGGAAAGTTCAGCAATACTGAATCAAAGCTGTAAAGTAGCAACCTTGGTAAAACGGCCTCATGTCACGCTCACGAAATTGATTGATGCAGTGCCTAATGTAAAAGAAGGGCTTAAAGAATATGCGGAAGAGTGTTTGATGCAAGCTGAAATTCAATTAAAGTATGGTAGTTATTTGGCAAAAGAGGCGGCAATGGTAGAGAAGGTAGAGCAAATGGAGCATCGCAATTTGGCCGGAAAGTTAGACTATGGCTTGATTCGCGCATTATCACATGAGGCGAAAGAAAAATTAACGCGAATACAGCCTGAAACAGTAGGACAAGCAAGTAGAATTATGGGGGTATCACCTGCTGATATAGCAGTTATCCTTATACATCTGGAAAGGGCAAGCGAACAGGTGTAATTAATAAATAACCTGATTAAGCAACTTTCATAGAAGAGATAAAAATGGAAGAGTTGAACAACTGTGTAATCTGTGCTTCTCTCAAGCCGTTACATAAGAAGCAATATCAGTTGAAAGATCACGCGCTCACTGGCGAAGTGTTCGATATAAGTAAATGTGAGGAGTGTGGGGCAATGTTAACTGATCCACGCCCAAGCTCGCAAGAGATTGGGAAGTACTACGATTTTAAAGAATACATCTCCCATAGTGATGACGCCCCAGGAGTTGTAAATCGGCTGTACCAGCTCGCTCGCAAATGGACTACTAGTGGTAAAATTAATCTGATTAATCAAGTAAGTAAAAAGCGAACACATCCGCGCCACCTACTAGATTATGGTTGTGGAACAGGTTTTTTTTTAAACAAAGCGAAGTTAAAAGGATGGAATGTAACCGGTGTTGAAGTGAATGATAAAGCGCGATTTGCTGCAAGCCAACGGGCCACCATTGCAGTATATGATCAGTATATAAATCTCCCTAGTGAAATAACTTATGATGTTATTACGCTTTGGCACGTTCTAGAGCACGTACACTTTTTAAGCTCAACAGTAGAGTCATTATTAAATAAACTTAAACCGGATGGCAGCATGATAATTGCTGTGCCAAATATTTATTCAATGGATGCAAAGTCTTACGACCAGTGGTGGGCAGCATATGACGTACCTCGCCACCTATATCATTTCACCCCTCTTTCAATAGCAAAACTTGTTGACCGCTACGATGCCAAAATAGTTAGACAAATCGGCCAGCCTATGGACGCTTACTACATAAGTATGCTTAGTGAAAAGTATCGCGGAGGCAATGTAATCGGAGCCTTGATAAAGGGCTTGAAATCTAATATTAGTGCTTGGCGCACTAAAAACTATTCAAGCATTATTTATGTGGTACAACGCAAAAAGCATTAGCAGACTACGCTTAGTTAGTTATTTGCTTGTTTTGCAGTTCATTGGATTCAGTTATGCCCAAGCAAAAGATTTTCTAATATCTGATAGCATCATGTCGGTTCAAAATAAATATTCACTTAGGCACAGCTGGTTAACCGTCAACATGAATTATCATATAACCACGTCAGGGGATTTGACTGATAATATTAATAAAAAACCAGGTCGCAGAAGACAAGTAGCTATAGGTTTTATCTGCTTAAGTATAGTTGGCTCATCGCTGCTTTTCTACGGAATCCGAACTCGATAATATCTACATGAAATTAATTTCAAAATTATTACGAATTTTAGTTCCTTATTGGTTAATAGCTTGCGCGAGTGTTACGCCACCAGATGGTGGGGCATCTGATAATTTGCCTCCAAAATTATTAAAATCGAATCCCGTTAATAAATCCGTTAAGTTTAGCGGACGAGTTATTACGTTAGAGTTCACTGAACCAGTAATAGCTAACAAATTGAGTGAGCAGCTAAAAATTACTCCTAATACAGACTTAAGCAATCTCAAAATAAAGGAGCTTGACAATCAGTTGTCATTAGTGTTTGCTCACGATTTTGCGCCTAATACAACTTATGCTTTATATTTTGGGAATGGGGTGGTGGACATAACTGAGCGTAACATCGCTGATAGCCTGTCGCTTGTTTTCAGTACTGGTTCATCCCTTGATTCTGGAATGATTAAGGGGCGAGTGGTTCAGCAATTATCAGGCAAAGAGATGGCAGGCGTAACAGTAGGATTGTTTGATATTGCGAAAGATACTGTTGTGAATGCGAACGATCTAACCAATAAAGAGGCTACTTATTTAACTCGAAGTTCGCGAGAGGGTAGTTTTTTTTTTAAAAATGTAAAAAAAGGGCTTTATCAAATTTTTGCCTTTTTAGATGTCAATGAGAATAACCGATATAATGAGCCTGAACTCCTTGCTTATTTAACCCAGCCAGTTCTGATTAATGAAGGTGATACTGCAGTTGATCTTAAGCTTGGTCGTATCGACACAAAGGCACCATTAATTACTAATCGCCAAGAGAGTGATGGGAAACTTGTCTTGCGCTTTGCTGAAGGAGTAGAGTCATTTGCCCTACTCAATCAATCAGGGCAGATCAAAAGTGACTACTCATATCTGAAAGAAGCGGGCAATCCAAAACAAATAACGATTTTCGGACCACCATCCGCAACACTGCAACGGCTAGTAATATTAGCCAATGATTCCAGCGGTAATCAAAGAAAAGATACAATCAAAACCCGATTTACTATGCTTGGCGAGCCGGCAAAGGCGTCAAAGAAAATAGCACCAATTATTTCTTATATTAGAGAATCTACTACCCCTCAGTGGGAAATTGTATTTCCAGGGAGACTACGTATCCTTAAGCAGACTGTTGGTCATTTGCGGACTAACACTTTTGCTGCCCCCACTACCACTAACGTGGTCGGGGATGAAGTGCTAAGGGAGGAGTTGCTTGTAATGGGCAAGAATATTACGCTTGATTCGAGCAAGTCCAGATTAATCGTAAATCAGCCAGCAAGCGTGAGTGAGGCTTCGACATACACTTATACATTGTCACTGGATACTACAGCTATCGAATTCGCTGACATGTCCAAAGCAGCTATCTCAGGGAGGGAGCTAAAAATGCAAAGCCAGGGACAGGCAGCCAGTAAAGATTTCGGAACTATCACTATGCTGCTCAAAGCATCGTCTCCTTCGTTTGCCATAGAGCTTGTAAGATCTGATAATACTGTAGTCCGAACCTATGTTCACTGGCACACTCGTGGAAATGCACCACTCGCAGTACCTGCATTAGTGAGCTTTGACAAAATAACGCCAGGTTCATATCGAGTAAGAGTACTCGTGGATAGCAATGAAAATGGTCGTTGGGATAGCTCCGACCGCACCTTCACCCACTTACCTGAACCCGTCACTTTTCCCTTAAATGAGCTTATGGTGCGCGCAAATTGGGATCAGGAAGCTACCATCTCATTCTAAGGGGGGTTGATAGGTGGGGATTGGTAGAATTAACCTGGGGATAAACGGAGGATAACACGTGTATAACTGTGGAGTTAGACCCATTGTAGTTGACGATCAATGGTTGAGTTCGAGCGTTGCTCTTGTGATGGGTACAAGTGGCAGTTCATCAACCTAGAGAATTCTGGTTGTTCCCAAGTGACAGGATGTGTAAACAGTCAGCAAGAGAAGCGGGGGATTGTGGAAAATCTCGAAAAAACTTCTCTGGAAGGAGCTATAGAAGCAAACAGGTTGGGGGGAACCCTGGGGAAAAGCCCAAGTTACCCACAGAGCAGAGGGAGTAAAGCTCTTTCCCCACAGTTATCCACTTATCCACGTAGCTAGTAAGGGAGGTAGTTCTTTTCTTGAAAAGAAAAAAAGGAAAGCATGTAACTAGTGGCGTGGATAAGTTCGTAAGGGAATCCGCAATGCTGTTCGACTATACGATCCCGTTCGATCAAACTGACTTTCGTATTCACCCCGAACTGTATCGAGTGGGTAAGGGCGAGCAAGGCGTACTACTGGTTCAACCTTACAAAAGCGAGATATTGCCGCACTGGAGATTCAGAACGGAAGCCTTGGCTAATGAGTCTGCTCAAGTGATCTGGAGATTATTTGAAACCTACCTTGCCAAGCAGGATTTTGTGGGTGCTGATATGGCGCGCAAATTCCTGCAAATGGGCTATACCCGCGCCCGACGCTACGCCAACCACCGCGGAGGCAAGAAGTACGAAGGACCCGTGCCGGATGATAAAAAAGGGCAAAGCGGAGCGCATGGCAGAACCGAACGGCCGCGCGATGCAGAGGACCCCGAGAAGGCGGCCGCTGCCCGAGTGTTTTACAAACAATGGCGAGCGGCCGTTGTACATCCAGAATATCAACGGCAACGAACCGACCACGAGGCGCGCTACGGAAAATAGCGGCAACTTTGCTTAAAGATCATTCCCCCCTTCAACCAAATGGTAGAGAATAGCGAACAACTTAAACTTGGCGTCGGCGTCGGGCCGTTGCGTTTCGGCATGACGATGGACGAGGTGCGAGCGGCAATCGGAGAGCCGGAGGAAGTAGAAATCTCCGATGAGAACGATGAGTTCGATCATCAAGCCTGGAACTACTTGGAGCTAGGGTACTCCCTGTACTTTGATGAAGAAGACGGGAACCGGCTGAGCTGCATCGAAACTGACCGCCCCGGACTCGCCTTGTTTGGTCAGAGCGCGTTGGGGAAAAGCCCAGCGGAGATCAAAACGATCATGGCTGATAACGGGTATCCAGATGCCGAAGAAGAAGATGGGGACGCTGGAGAACTGCAGGTGTCGTACGACAACGAGATGATCGACTTCTACTTCGTGGAAAACGAGCTGATGGTAGTTAACTTCGGCGTATTCATCGATGCCGAAAGCCACGACGTTAAGTGGCCGGCCTAAGGAATCTTAACTGAGCGCTTACGTCTAATGAAAACGTCCGCTTGGGTAGTACCCAAGCAGGCGGTTTTAATAATG
>JBKJUQ010000394.1:0-9932 GCA_046590685.1 Hymenobacteraceae bacterium | reverse complement strand
GGCCTTGATGCCGGTCTGCAGCGGCTCGTGCACCGACTGGCGGTCCATCACGCCGGGCGCTTTACGCTCAAGCGGCATCTCGTAGAGTTGGCCGCTGATGGGGCCTTTACCGTCGATCGGCTGGCCGAGGGTATCCACGACGCGGCCGACCATGCCGTCGCCGACCTGAATGGACGCGATGCGGTTGGTGCGCTTCACCGTCGAGCCTTCGCGGATCTCGGAGTAGTCGCCGAGCAGTACCGCGCCGACGTTGTCTTCCTCCAAGTTGAGCACCAGGGCTTGCAGCCCGTTGGGGAATTCGAGGAGCTCGCCGGCCTGCGCGCGCGAGAGGCCGTAGATGCGTGCCACGCCGTCGCCGACCTGCAACACGGTACCGACTTCTTCAAGCTCGGCTTCAGTGCGGGAATTGGAAAGCTGCTCCCGCAGAATGGCGGACACTTCGTCCGGACGTACTTGGGCCATTTGGTTGATAGTTGTTGGGTGGTGGTTGATCGTTGTTCGGCACAGGATTGAAGGAGCAAACCCATCAACCGTCAACCAACAACCATCAACGAAAAACTACATTTTGCTTACGTAAGACTGGTCGGAGAACGACGTGCGCAGCCGCTGGAGGCTCGATGCCACGGAGTCGTCGATCTGGCGATCACCGATCCGCAGGATGAAGCCACCGATCAGCGTGGAGTCCACTTTTTCGAGCAATTCGATCTGCTTGCCGGTCTGCTCTTCGGCCAGTCGCTTGAACTCGGCCCGTTGCGCGGGCGTGAGCGTGGTGGCGGTGGTGAGGTGCGCCTGCTGGATGCCTTGCTCCGTCCGGTACTGCGCCAGAAAGGCATCGGCGACGCCGGCCAATTCTTCGTCGCGGCCCTTCTGGGCGAGCAGGATGAAGAACTTTAAGCTCATCTCGCTCATCTTGCCCGTGAAGAGGGCCGTGATGATGGCCAGCTTCTTATCCGATTTCAGCACCGGTGAGGTCAGCATCACCCGCAACTCGCGGCTGGCGGCGAGGGTATCGGCTACCAGCTGCATATCGGCGGCTACGGCGGGCAGCGTGCCCATCTCCCGGGCCAGATCGAGCAGCGATTTGGCGTAACGGCCGGCGACTCTTGATTCGATCATCGTTTGGTTGTTAGTTGTTAGTTGATGGTTGATGGTCGAAGGAAAGAATCCAACAACTAACAACTATCAACCATTAACTAATTGAGTTTTACGTCCTTCAGGTACTCGCTCACCAACGACTGTTGCGCCGACTCGTCTTTCAACTCGCGGCGGAGCAGCTTTTCGGCGATCTCCACGGACAGCGCGGCAGCGGTATTCTTGATGTCGGCGACGGCGGCGCGGCGCTGCGTCTCGATTTCCTGACGGGCGGCGGCCAGTTGGCGGGCGCCTTCCTCGGTCGCGCGCTGCTTGGCGGTTTCGATCAGCTCGTTGCCGGCCGTTTGGGCGTCGCGCAGCACGCGGTCGCGCTCGGCGCGGGCTTCCTGCAACAGGTTTTGGTTCTGGCTCTGGAGCGCCTGCATCTCGATGCGGGCGCGATCGGCTTCGCGCAGGGCGGATTCGATCGTTTCCTCCCGCTCGCGCAGGGAAGCCATAATGGGTTTCCAGGCGAACTTGGCCAACACGAGCAGCGTCAGCAGGAACAGCAGCGTCTGCCAGAACAGCAGGCCAATACCGGGGGTGATGAGTTCCATTCTAGGGTAGTTGTTGGTTGTTGGTTGATGGGTGAGGGGCAATCGACGAACGATTCAACCTCGCCACTTCCACCGGTCAACGATTTTGCCTCCACTCAAAAGCGGCTTCGCGCCGGCCAAGCGCCGACCCGAAGCCGCTTTCGATGCTTACTTGTTGGAGATCAGGAAGCAGATTACCACGCCGAACAGCGCCACGCCCTCGATGAGAGCAGCGGCGATGATCATTGCGGTCTGAATCCGGGCCGTGGCTTCCGGCTGGCGGGCGATGCCCTCCATTGCCGAGCCACCAATGCGGCCGATGCCCAAACCAGCGCCGAGAGCCACAAGGCCCGCACCGATGGCTGCGCCCATCACCGCTACCGAACCGGTCATGCCGGTAGTAGCCTGAAGCAGAAGTGCCAAAAACGTCATCTGAAAAAGAAAAAAAGTGGACTAAAAAACTTGGTCGGTTGGTCAGGTGGTCGATTGGCAGCTGGTCGGCTGGTATCGGTCTACTAACCGACCAATCGCCACCCGACCACCCGACTACATGGGGATGGCGGCTTCTTCCTCGTGGTGCTCGTCTTCCACGGCCGAGCCGATATACATCGCCGTCAGTAGGGTGAAGATGTAGGCTTGCAACAGGGCCACGAACAGCTCCAGCATGTTCATGATGACCGCGAACGGCACCGCCACGGCGCCCACGAAGGCATTCTTGAAGATGAAAATCAAGCTCAGTAAGCTCAGGATGATCACGTGGCCGGCCGTGATGTTGGCGAACAGACGGATCGTGAGGGCGACGGGCTTGATGAAGATGCCGATGATCTCGATGGGCACGATGATCGGGTAGAGCGCGATCGGCACGTGCGGCTTGAAGATGTGCGCCCAGTACTTGCCATTGGCGGAGGCCAGCGTGACAACCAAGGTAATGAGGGCGAGCACGAGCGTCACGGCGATGTTGCCCGTCAGGTTCGCGCCGCCCGGGATGAGCCCGAGCATGTTGTTGAACCAGATAAAGAAGAACACCGTGAGCAGCAAGGGCATATACCGCTCGTAGCGCGGGCCGATGTTCTGCTTCGCGATGTCGTCGCGGATGAACATGATGATCGGCTCGAAGAACGACTGCATCCCGCGCGGCGCGGATCCGCGGTTCTTGCCGTAGCGCCCCGCGATAATCAGGAACACGGTCAGCAGCAGCACGACGCTGATCATCAGCGACGCGACGTTCTTGGTGATGGAAAAGTCGAGCGGCCCGACGTGATGGCCGGCGGCATCGGTTTCGGGCTCGCCTTCCGCGTTGGCGTAGTAGATGTGCCCGTGCTCGGCGATGTAGCCGTTGTACTGCTTCGGGTGGCCTTCGGCATCGAACAGGTTCCGCGAGGAGAATACGTCCAGCCCGTGACGCCCCGAGAGGATAACCGGCAGGTGAACCGTGCCGCCCGAACCTTCAAAAAACTCCCACACATGGTCATCGCTGATGTGGTGGGTAATCATCGCTGACGGATTGAATTCTCCGCCTTCCGCGGGAGCCTCGCCCGCCGCGCGCCCCGCGAACCCGCAGAGCAAAAACCCGAACACAATCAGCAATTTCCTCATTTTCAGCCGCTTCAAGTAAAACGCGGCCGCGATCTATTATATAGAACCGGCCACTTATTCTGAATTCGGCCGCAAGTTACGCACCACGTGCCAGACCTCAAATCCGGCGTACAGAAAATAGAGCGTGAAGAAGGCTGCCAGAAACGCGCTGCGGCCCTCCGCGCCACTCATAATGAAGGCCACCGCGATGCCCATCGATAGCAGCAGCCGCGCCGTCAGCGCCCCCATGTAGTAGCCCGTGAGGGCGTCCGACGACGTTCGCCGACCGCGCTCGATGAGGGCGTACGTTAGGTACGTTAAGCCGGCGTAATACGCTAACAGGGCCCCGGCGTAGGGATGGACCCACGCGCCGTGCCCGGCCGCGCGCAGTCCGGCGCCCACGGCCACGACCAGTAGCGTAAGAATGGCAAGGCGCAGAACAAAAGATTTCAAGGGACTGACGGCTAACTGGAGCTGGAGCAACGCGGTGATTTACGACCCCGCATCTTCGTTGGCTTCGCGGATGACGCGCCACATCGCCCCGACTACGCCAACCAGCGCCAGCCCGAGCGTGAGCCAGGGAGTAGCTAAGCCGAGTCGGCGGTCGAGCCACATGCCCAGCCACGTGCAGAGGCCGATGATCGCCAGCATCTGGAACGCCATCCCGGAGTACTTGACGATGGCGTTGGAGGATTTGCGCTTCGGCGGGAGCTCGGTTGACATCGGCAGCGGATAAGACGATCGCCCGAAAGTACAACGTTGCGCGGCGCGGCGCGCTTGGCTGCTAATCCGAACCGAGGCTATATTTGTTAGCCCTTCCCCTCGCTCCTACCCTCCATGGAACTGCCGCCCGCCTCTCTGGCCCCGTATCCGGAAGCTGAAAAAACGGCTTACCTGCGCGTAATCGCCGCCTTGGCCGCCGCCGACGGGCAGCTGGCCCGCGAAGAGCTACTGTTTCTGCAAGCGTTCTGCGAAGACTCCGAGCTGACCCGCCGCGCCACGGCGCGCGTGCTGGCGCTGGCGCGCGGCGCGGCCGGTTACAACCTTGCCGCCGACCTGCACACCTTGCAACCCAGCGTGCTGGCGCCGGGCCTGCTGCGCGATCTGCGCGCGCTCGCCGAGGCCGACGATGAAGTGACGGCCGCCGAAGAAGCGCTGATCGCGGCCGTGAGCGCGGGATTAGGCTTCGCGGTTCCCGCCGCTACGGAACCCACGCCGCTGCGCGATTTCATCGGCGATGAGCTGACGGCGAACTCCAAGCTTATCCGGGCGCTCAAGCTGCGGATGGAGGCGCCGGACGTGACGCCCGACGATCTGGCGACGATGGGCCGGCAAATGACGGCCCTTACGCGCAACCAGCAGCGGATTACCGGGGCGGCAATGGATCGGGCCCACGCCGAAGCCCAGCGGCGCCTCGACGGGATGTTGCCCGGCAGCCCGGCCCGGCGCCGACGGCCAACTTTGACGACCTCGGCTATTCTGGCGACGCTTCTGGGCAAGGAAGAACCCGAAGCCGCCACCGCGCCACTAAAGCCGTCCGCCGCCCGCCCGGCGACGAACGGATCTCCGATCAGCCTGCTGTGGCGCTTGCTGGCTCGGTTCAACCGGGCTACGGCGCCCGCAGGCGGCAGCGTATCCGTCGCGCCCGCTTAACCCGCCGCCGCGCTGGAAGCCGGTTGGTTGGTCGACGGCGGGGGCGAATCCGTCGTGTTGGTATCGCCGGGGCGCAGCTCCGCGCCGAGGGTATTGGCGAAGGTGGCGCCCACGCGCGGCACGATGCGGGTGATCTCGTAATTGACCGCCTGCACTAAGTCGAGGTACTCGGTGTAAGACTCCGTGGCGATGAAGTATTCTACGTACACCACCTTCGCCGACGCCGTGAGCGAGTTGAAGCGCACGAGGGTTTCGGAGGCCACCACGTTCGCCTGGCGCTGAATGAAAGCGTCGACCTGCCGCACGATGGCTTCGAGCTGCTCGGCGGAGGTTTCGTACGTAAAGCTCAGATCGAACCGCACGCGGCGCGACGGGCGACGCGAGAGATTGTTGAGTGGCCGGTCGATCATCATCTTGTTTGGCATCGTCACGTAGCTTTTCTCGGCGGTGCGGATCCGGGTCGAGCGGAAGCCGATCTTCTCGATCGTGCCGCTCACGTCGCCGACCGTGACCAATTCGCCCATCGTGAAGGGGCGATCGAGAAAGATGGTGAACGAAGCTAGCAGATTCTCCACCGTTTCCTTCGCCGCGAAAGCCAGGGCCAGGCCGCCGATGCCCAAGCCGGCGATAAACGCCCGCACATCGTAGTTGAAGACGGTATTGAGGATGATCATCGCCGCGCCGAACCACACCAGCACCCGCACCGCGTCTTTGGCGAACACGATGAGCTGATTGTCCATCCGCGTCACGTGCGCGTCGGAGCGCTTGAGGAAGATGAGCGCGGCGAAGTCGACCAGTCGCAGCATGACCGTGACGACCGACCAGATCACGAAGAACTGCCACGCGTGGAAGGCGACCACTTTGAACCGGGGCTCGTTGCCACTGAGGTCGTTGGGGTCGAGGGGATAGTCGAGCACGCTGAACGCGAAATACAGCGTCAGCAGCAACAGCAGCCGCTCAACGGGCTTGACGAGCAGGGCGTGAAACTCGTCTTCCGAAACCTCCTTGACCCGCGTCTGAATCAGACGAAACGCGAGCGTATTGAGCAGCCGCGAGATAAACCGCTTCAGGACGAGCCCGACCAGCAGGATGGCCCCGCAAATGAGGTATTGCAGGAGCGTATTGCCCAGAAAGGTGGTTTGCAGGCCGTCGTCGAGCGTCATATCAATTTTGTTTACTATTATTTTCTTCTGCTATGCCAGCCACGGCCGCAAGGTCGTTCGGGAGGGATTCAGTGCATCAATCAGAGTGTCCTTTTTTACCCGCGTCCACCCTTTTATTTGCTTCTCCCGAGCTATTGCGGCTGTTACCAACTCTATTCGCCTCCCAATACACCAGATCGTAGCATAGAGTACTTACCGGCGAACGTCTCCGGATTGCCGCGCTGCTCGAAATGTTCGCACATTCGCCGTTCCAGATGATTAGTCACGCCAACGTAGAGAACGGTTCGGTTAGGGGTAGAGGTGATGTAGGTGAAGTACATCTTAAATGAAGTAAATCAACAAACACTTGTCATCCTGAGCGGAGCGAAGGACCTATTAGTACGCTCCGCTGCTGACGAAAAAGGTCCTTCGCTCTGCTCAGGATGACAATTGAGGGAGAAGCCACCTCATTGCTGCCTCGCCTTACACCAGCTGCCGCAGCGCCACCTCGAACGAGCGGCGAGCGATTTCAGTGGTCGCGGCGGAAAGGTCGCGGGTACGCGCCAGGGCGGCGCGGATGATGGCGCTCACGTCGGCGAAGATGGCCGCGTCGGTCAGCTCGACGCCGGGCTGCATCAAGTAGGCGAAGACGCGCGCCATGCCGCAGTTGGCGATGAAATCGGGGATGTTGGCGACGCGCTGGTCGGCGAAATCGGCGATGGGTCCGAAGAAGATCTCGCGGTCCGCGAAGGGCACGTTGGCGCCGCTGGCGATCACTTCCAGGCCATTCGCGATCAGCTGCTCGGCCTGTGCCTGCGTGACGAGGCGGGAGGCCGCCGCGGGAATAAAGATTTCGGCCCCGTGACGCCACAAACTCTCGTCGACCTCGGCGAACGGCAGTAAACCGGGCGTATCGGGGTTGAGGGCGTTGCCGACGCGGTTGGTCAGCAAGCCCGTCACTTCCGCGAACGAGAAGCCGGTGGGCGAATCGCTCAGCAGCCCGCCGGCCCGGTCGATAATGCCGACGATGTGCGCTCCCTGCTGCGCCAGGTAGTAGCCCGCCGCCGCGCCCACGTTGCCCCAGCCCTGCACCACCACGCGCTTACCGGCCACGGAGATACCGGGCCACAGCTCGTAGTAATGTCGCACCGATTCCGCCACCCCGTAGCCGGTGATCAGGTCGGCGACGGTGAAGGCGCGCGCAGGGTCAGGCGTCAGATTGGGGGCCGTTACCGGCAGCACCACGCCGCGGCGAAGCTGGTCGATGCGCTGCTGATTGGCCACCGGATCAGTAGGCCCAAAATGCCCGCGCACGGTGCCCGCCTGCGGATGCGGCAGGCCGTACTCGCCCGTGATGGCGATCACATCGTGGATCTCGTCGACGTTGAGGTCGCCGCCGGTGCCGTAGTAATGGCTCAGCAGCGGCAGCACTGCTTTAAACCAGCGGCGCAGCACGCCATTCTTGCGCGGGTCGTGCGGGTCGAAGTTGATGCCCGACTTAGCGCCGCCGATGGGCGGTCCGGCCACGGTAAACTTCACTTCCATCGTCTTCGCCAACGACTCTACCTCGCGCCGGTCCAGCCCCTTGCGCATCCGGGTGCCGCCGCCGGCCGAGCCGCCGCGCAGCGAGTTGATCACCACCCACCCGACGGCTTCGGTCTCGGGGTCGTGCCACTCGAAGGTGATTTCGGGCTGCCGGGTTTCATACGCGGCGAGCAGGTCGGGGAGGCTGGCGGCGGCGGCCACCGGGGCGGAGGTGAGGGGAGCGCTGTGCATTGCGGCCGCGAAGGTACCGCTCCCTTTCGGGCTGCCTCCCCCCTACCGCGCTTTCTTGCGGGCGGCGCGGGCGGTGAGCGCCGCCACCCGCCCGCGCAGCTCGGTGAGCTCGATTTCGAGCGCCGCCACCCGCTGCCCGAGACCGGGGTCAACTTTCAGGGGCACAATAGCGTGCCGGCGCAGCACTTCGCGGGCTTCGATATCGTCGGCCAGCTCCCGCTTTACCGGAATTGCGCCGCGCAGCAACATGGGCTCCTCGCCGTTGAGCAGCCAGCGCGGATTGAGGTCGTCGAAGAGCGCGAGCAGCACCATCAGCCGGCTGACCGGGTAGGAGCCGCCGTCGATCATCGCGTCGAGCTCCTGAACAGAAAACTGACTCATCCGCGCCACGCCCGTGAGGGTGAGGCCCCGGATCTGCATATACGCTTTGAGGCGCTGGCCAACGAGGCGGAGATTTTCAGTCATGGAAACGGGGATGGCGGGGTTACGGCAGGAAGGCTACCTCGCAAAAGGCTAGCAACGGCGTTTTCAATGGTCGGCCGGAGCTTATCAACTTAGACTATCCGCTGCAACACGTCGACGAACCGCCACGCGTCCTCGAAAGAGTTGTAGAGCGGGACCGGCGCGATGCGGATCACGTTCGGCTCGCGCCAATCGGCCACGATGCCCTCAGCGGTCAGGGCCTCGAAAAGGGCGCGGCCGTTCGTGCCGACCAGCAGCGAGAGCTGGCAGCCGCGCTGGGCGGGGTCCTGGGGGGTGATAATATCGAGGGTTTCGCGCGGTAGCGCCAGTCCGCGCAGCCGCGCGTCGAGGTAGCCGGTGAGCTGCTCGGACTTGGCGCGGAGCGGCATCATGCCACCCGCTTCTTCCACGAGCGCGAGGGCAGCGCGGTGGACCGCCATCGGCAGAATCTGGGCATTGGAGAGCTGCCAGCCCTCGGCGCCGGGTGCGGGCCGGAAGCCCGACTTCATCTGAAACCGCACCGCCGGATCGTGGCCCCACCAGCCGGCCAGACGCGGCAGGTCGGCCCGGTGCGCGAAGCGCTGGTGCACGAACGCCCCGCTCACACCGCCGGGGCCCGAGTTGAGGTATTTATAAGAGCACCAGCAGGCGAAGTCCACGTCCCAATCGTGCAGGCGCAGCGGCACGTTGCCGGCGGCGTGGGCCAGATCGAATCCCACCACCGCCCCTACTTCGTGGCCCCAGCGCGTGATGGCGGCCATGTCGAAGAGCTGCCCCGTGTAGTAGTTCACTCCGCCGAGCAGGATAGTGGCGAGCGAGTCGCCGTGGGCCCGGATCGCGGCCTCGATATCCTCCGGCCGCAGCGTGGTCTCGCCGGGGCGCGGGCGCAGCTCGACGATGGCGTCGGCGGGGTCGAGGCCGTGCAGGCGCGCCTGCGACTCCGCCGCGTACTGGTCCGACGGGAACGCGCCCGCTTCGAGCAGCAGCTTGTAGCGCGTGGCGGTGGGGCGGTAAAACGAGATCAGCAGCAGGTGCAGGTTCACCGTGAGCGTATTCATCGCCACCACTTCCCCCGGCTCTGCGCCCACCAGGCGGGCCAGCGGCTCAGTGAGGAAACGGTGGTAATCGAGCCACTGGCTCGGCGCGCGGAAGTGGCCTTCCACGCCGTGCTCGGCCCAGTGCGTTAGCTCGGCCCGCACGTAGTCGGCGGCCGATTTGGGTTGCAACCCGAGGGAGTTGCCCGTCAGGTACACCACCGGCTCGCCGTCGGTATGGCGCGGCAGATGGAAGCGCTCGCGAAAGCCGCGGAGCGGATCGGCGGCGTCGAGCTGGCGGGCGTGGTTGCGGGTGGGCTGGATGGAGAGCGCAGACATGGCCCAAATGTACGGGCAGGGCGCAGCAGCGTGAGATGAAGGGTATGATTGTGCAGCCGCTTGGTCGCTTAACTGGCAACCAGCCTTCCAAGGCTCACTCGCGCACAAGCTTGCGGGTGACGGTGCGGCCGTCGGGCAAGGTCAGGCGGAGCAGGTAGAGCCCGGAGCGCGGGAGCAGATGCGCCGAATGCGGTTCGAGCGGCGCGGTGGTGCGAAGGGTACGGCCCAGAGCGTCAGTGATGGTGAGGATGGTGCCGAGCGGGGCTTGGAGGGTGAAGCGGCCG
>JBKJUQ010000129.1:0-3830 GCA_046590685.1 Hymenobacteraceae bacterium | reverse complement strand
ATCCAGCGCTGCGCCAAGATTCATCCTATCTTCGCCGCCACCTGTGCGCTAATTTAATTGAGCCATACACCGGAGGGACTACCCATTTCGACCAGTGCGTAAGTCCTGTTTTTGTCTCTGGCCACTCATCAAGTCGGCCAGCTGCATGAACCCGCTACCGGCTGAACAGATGAACAAATGAACAAATGAACCTTTGTCCCTGCATTCTGCTTCTACTCACATGGCAACACCCACCGCCGCCCCAACCAAGCCCCTCGACATCGCCATGATGGAGAAGGTGGCCTTCATTCTCAAGACGACGGCTCACCCGACGCGCATCGCCATCGTGGAGCTGCTGCACGAGCAGGGCAGTCTGTCGGTGAGCGATATCTGCGAGCGCATCGGCGTCGAGCAGTCGCTGACCTCGCACCACCTGACGGACTTGAAGCTCAAGGGGGTGCTGAACAGTACCCGCGAGGGCAAGAACGTGTACTACGCGCTGAAAATGCTGGAGGTCATCACCGTGATCCGCTGCCTGGCGGCTTGCGAGGCGCTGCAATAAATCCCTTTTTGCCCAAACGTATGAACAAATGTTCCCGCGTTCATTCATTTGGGCGCCTTGGCACGTTCCTCCTTTTCGATTGCCCATGACCTTTCCTCCTAAGAAAATCATCCTCCAGCGCCTGTTCCAGCTCGGCGTGGTGGGGCTGCTCTTTACCACTGACCTGCCCCAGAAAGTGATGGGGGGCGTGCAGCGGGTCCTGTTGGCGACGGGATTGTGGAAGCCCACCACCACCCTGCCCCGGGCCCGGCCCGGAGAGCCGGCTCCGTATCCCTACCACGCCGCTCTGACCACCCTAACGGGCAAACCGGCTGACCTGCACGACTTCCGGGGCAAGGTCGTTTTCCTGAATCTGTGGGCCAGCTGGTGCCCGCCCTGCCGGGGGGAGATGCCCGACATTCAGCGGCTCTACGAGCAGGTCGACACGGCGCGCGTGGCGTTCGTCATGCTGTCGCTGGATCGTGATCCGGCACGGGCACGCCAGGTTGTGAAGGACGAGGACTACACCTTCCCGGTATTCTTTCCGGCGGGGCCCCTTCCCG
This sequence comes from Hymenobacteraceae bacterium, assembly GCA_046590685.1. Taxonomy (GTDB): domain Bacteria; phylum Bacteroidota; class Bacteroidia; order Cytophagales; family Hymenobacteraceae; genus JANNMJ01. The sequence continues at coordinate 2,747 of JBKJUQ010000129.1, read as the reverse complement.
CCGAGCTGGAGTCGCAGGCGATTCCCACCACCTTCATTCTGACCCCTACCGGGCAGATCGCCAGCCGCACCGATGGCATGGCCCTGTACGACACCCCAGAATTTCGGGCTTACCTCAGTAAGCTGGCTCAGCCCCCAACTGATTTGACCCGCCGCTAAGACTGATCATCCCAAGTCGAATGCCCTGCCCTGATGCGGCTCCCCTCGCTGGCTCGCCTTGGCTCGTCAACCACGCTCCCGCCGCGCCTACTCCTTCCGTGACCATGCTTCCCTACCTCGGCTATTTCGCCGCTATCTTCATCGGCCTGACGATGGGCCTGATGGGCGGCGGCGGCTCCATCCTCACCGTGCCGGTCCTCGTGTATCTGCTCGGTCTGAATCCGTTGCTGGCCACGACGTATTCGCTGCTGATTGTGGGGGCCACGGCGCTGGTGGGCGCGGCCGGGTACTTCCGCAAGGGGCTGGTGGCGTACCGCACGGCCCTGCTCTTCGCGCTGCCCTCGCTGGTGGCCGTATTCGCTACCCGCAAGCTGTTACTGCCCACCATCCCGGCGCAGGGCTTCCTGCTCGGCTCGTTCCCCGTCAGCAAAGAACTGCTGGTGATGACCGTCTTTGCCGTGTTGATGGTCGCGGCGGCCACGGCGATGATTCGTAGTAGCCCGCGCGATGCGGGGCCGGATGAACCCGAGGCTTCCAACGTGCCGACCGCACCCAATCAGCTGCTCATGACGGGTATCGGGCTCGCGGTGGGCGTGCTGACGGGTTTTGTCGGCGCGGGGGGCGGCTTTCTGATTATCCCAGCCCTGGTACTGGTCGGCCGCCTGCCCATGAAACTGGCCGTGGGCACGTCCCTGCTCATTATCGCCATCAACTCCCTGGTAGGCTTCACCGGGGACCTGAGCGCCGGCCTGCGCCCGGACTGGGGCTTCCTGCTACTCTTCCTGGGCTTCGCGCTGGTCGGCATCAGCCTGGGTACCTGGCTTTCCCGCTTCATTCCCGGGGCGCGGCTCAAGCCCGCGTTCGGCTGGCTCACGCTCGTGATGGGCAGTGTGGTGCTGCTCAAAGAATTCTGGCCGCATTAACCTCACGCCTGTTTTGCTTTCTTTCACCGTATTCCCCCTCATTGTGCAGATCGAACAGTTTGAAGACAAGGGCCTGGCCCACTTCTCCTACGCCATCCTGAGCGAGGGCGCCCGCGAAATCGTGCTTATCGACCCGGCGCGCGACCCACAGCCGTACTACGACTTCGCCGCCCGGCAGCAGGCCCGGATCGTGGCCGTCATCGAGACCCATCCCCACGCCGACTTCGTTTCCTCCCACCCGGAGATTGCCCGCCAAACCGGGGCGATCATCCGCGTCAGCCGGCTGGTCGGCGCCGACTACCCGCACGAGCCGTTCGATGAGGGCCAGGAACTCACCATCGGCCAGCTCACCTTCCGCGCGCTGAATACGCCCGGCCACTCGCCCGACTCGATCAGTATCGTGCTCAGCCGGGAAGGACAGGACGTGGCCGTTTTCACGGGTGACACGCTCTTCGTCGGCGACGTCGGCCGCCCGGACCTGCGCGAGAACGCCGGCAACGTGACGGCCAAGCGCGAGGAGCTGGCCCGGCAGATGTACCAGAGCACCCGGCAGAAGCTGATGCCGCTGGCCGATGCCGTGGTAGTGTACCCGGCCCACGGCGCGGGTTCGCTGTGCGGCAAGGCCCTGAGCGGCGCCACCAGTAGCACCATCGGGGCGGAGAAAATCGGCAACTACGCGCTGCAACCGATGAACGAGACCGAATTCGTCCAAACCCTGCTCGAAGACCAGCCCTTCATCCCGAAGTACTTCGGCTACGACGTGGCCTTGAACAAAGCCGGGGCGCCGGACCTGCAAACCAGCCTGAATCAGGTGCCGCGGCTGGCGGCCGGAACCCCGGTACGGCCGGGCGTACTGATCGTGGATACCCGGCCCGAGGCGATCTTCAAACAGGGGCACCTGCGCGGCGCCCTCAACATCCAGAACGGTGGCAAGTTTGAAACCTGGCTGGGCTCCGTCATCGGTCCCGAAGAGCGGTTTTACCTGCTGGCGGCCGACGTACCGACGCTGGAAGAGGTGATTCGTAAAGCTGCCAAGATCGGCTACGAGGCCCTGATCGAAGCGGCGGGCGTGGCTGAACCGATTACCGAGGCGACGATGGTCCCCTTAGACGTTGATCAGTTCCGGCGGGCACCTGATGCCTACACCATTGTCGATGTGCGCGCCGCCTCCGAAACCCGCCACGAGCCGCTGTTTGCCGGGGCACTTAACATCCCGCTTCCGGAGCTGCGCGAGCGGGCCGGAGAAGTACCGGCTGGCAAACCCGTGGTGGTGCATTGTGCCGGCGGGTATCGGTCGGCCGTGGGAGCCAGTATCCTCGAAGCAGCCCTGCCGGACGCGACGGTATTCGACCTGAGCGAGGCCGTCAAATCGTTCCCGCCGCGGGCGGCGTAGCCCCCGCAGCGTCACCTCCCCCCGACGCAGCAGCCTGTTTTCCTCCTTTCCCCTCATCCCCACTCGCCATGTTCAACCTGTTCAAAGCCGCTTCGCCCGGCTACCAAAATCTGACGGCCACCCAGTTCGCCCAGGGGCTGGAGCAACCCGATGTCGTCCTGCTCGATGTGCGCCGGCCCGACGAGTTTGCCCAAGGCCATCTGCCCAACGCCCTCCACGCGGACGTGAACGCGCCAGACTTCGCCCAGCGCGTAGCCGCCCTCGACCCGGCTC
>JBKJUQ010000112.1:0-7615 GCA_046590685.1 Hymenobacteraceae bacterium | reverse complement strand
GGTAATGGCAGCTACCGCATTGGCAGCTAGTCAATCCACTTAAACCGGTACTCGAGCGTCGGCGCCGTCGCGCGGTCCGCCACCCGCCGAAAGCGCGCCGGCAGCGCCAGCAGATAGTCGCGGGCGCGCTCCGCGGTATCGTTGAGTCCGGTAATAGATTCGATTTGCCAGTCCTTGAGCAGCGAATCCAGAATATCCGTGTAGTCGTGGCTTGTGTACACCCCCAGCCGTTGCGCGGCATCCGTGAAATGCCCGAAGGTTTTGCCCAGATCCACGCCCAGCTCGCGCATATAGTGCGCGGGCATTACGATCTTCTTGCGCATCATATCCTCAAAGGCAATCATCATCTCCGAGGCATCCACTTCGAAAATCTTACTCACGAAGTCTTTGTAGACCCGAGCGTGGCGCGTCTCGTCCCCCGCGATCATCCCGCACATCTTCGAGAGCAAGTCGTCGCCCGCCTTACGCGCCAGCACCCCCACCCGGCGGTGGCTGATATTCGTCGCCAGCTCCTGAAACGACGTGTAGACGAATGACCGGTACGGGTCATTGGCCGTTTGCAGATCGAACCCGTCAGCGATCAGGTGCTGCGTCGAAATCTCGAACTGCTTCATATTCACGCGCCCCGTAAGGTAGAGATAGCGATTGAGGGCGTCGCCGTGGCGATTTTCCTCCGACGTCCACCCGCGCACCCACCGCATCCAGCCTCCTTGGGCAGCCTTCGAGATGTCCTTGAGGCCCATAAACCACGTCTCGTAGTTCGGCAGAGCTTCCTCCGTGATCGTGTCGCCGATGAGCACGGCGAGCAGGTCGTAACTCAGCTCCCGGGCGCGCTCGCGCAGTTGCCGGACTTCCTCAAAGAAGGTTTCCGGGCGCGAGTCGGGCAGTAAGTCGGCCGGCTGCCAGCTTTCTTCCACCGGCTTCAGGAAAGTAGGAAGGTTGTCGGCGACATACCCTTCCATCGATCGCAACACATCGGAACGGGTCAGGGCAAGGGAGGTAGAGAGCGGCATAGGAAATATAGCAGATTATGACACAGAAAGGTAGCGACTAGGCCGCATACGGGAATGGCGACGCAAAAGGTACGGTTCGGGCCACCCTCGGCACCTCAGCGACTGGAGGCTGGCGAGAGTGTTCCGGGCAACGGGCCGGGCGGTTGGCTACTGCCAGCCGGCACCCCCACCAAATACTCGTTCAGCTCGTCTAACGCCGGTCCGGGCACAAAGGGCTTGAAGGGAAGCAACGTCACGTGCGAGTTGTGAACCGTAGTCAGCAAGCGGTTAAGGCGTTGCTCGAAGCCGATGGGCGCGATCCAGATCGTTTTAGGACGGGCCATTAATGATTCGATGGCCGCTCCAAACTGGTTTTGCCCGGTAACATCTTCGAGGTAAGACCGAAACTCGGGCGCTAATGTTTGCCACCCCGTCAACATCAACAGCTTGTTTTGCCCGAAGCGGTAATTCTGCCACGGCGAGAGCGACGTAAAGTACGGCTCAAACCCAACGGCCACCAAGAGCTGGCCGTGAAAACGCCGCTCCAGACTGGCCAGATACTGTTCGTTAGCCGACTGTTTAGCGGACAGCGTCAGGGTGCGCGCGCCGGTCCGGTACACGTGCAGGGCGAATAAGACCAATAAAATCGACCACGCCCAGCCCGGCGCCTTTGGCAGCCGAAACCGACGGTGGCGGAAGTAGAATAGCAGGTTCACCATCGTCAGCACGACCATCGAGGGGCCCGCCAGCCGGGGCGGCAGCTTCCAGAAGCCCCCCACCAGCAGCAGCCAGCCCAGAAACCAGATTTGGGTGCCCAGCAGCAGCCAGCGCCGGGTGCGCGATTGCAGCTTGCGGTAGCAGTACACGACGACCACCAGGTTGGCGAGCAGTGCGAGGTAGTAATCACGCGCCAGGCGCACAATCATTTCGCGCAGCTTCCCGACCAATCGCACGCGCAGAAACTCCGACCAGTTGGCCCCGCCCGAACGCGCGAAAAAGGCTTCATTGACCGCTAACCTATCGCTGAGCAGCCCATTGCGGATCGATTCTTTGACCGCGTAGGTACGAGCGGCGGCGGGGGCGTTCGCATCGCCGACTGACTTGAAATAATACAGCCCGTTGTGCTGGTAATCATTGAAGCGGCTCAGCAACCGGCTGTAACCCACTTCTTCCTCGGAACGCGTCAGCACGGCCGCTGAGAAGAAAATCACGCTCACCAGGACGAAGGGTACGAGGGAGCTCGCCAGATTTTTGAAATCGAGGCCGCTACGCGCCGGTACCCTGATAGCGGCGGGCAACGCCAGCCCCAGCCCCAGCACGGCCGACGTCGGAAAAATGCACAGCGCCAGCAGGTACGCCAACGTGAACAGCACGGCCGCGCGGGTGTGCCGGGCGCTGGTCTCTTTATCGTCGAAGGCGTAGGAGAGAAACGCCCCTGACGCCAGCAAAATCGGCAATCGGGTGTAGTTGAACCACAGCACGTGCTCGGTCCAGGCCACCATGAACAGCGCCGTGACGAGCACGGCAATCTGCGGATTGGTGAGGATACGCCGCGCGATCCGTTGCAGGAGCGCAGTGTGGAGCAGCAGTGCGAGGTACAGGATCGCGTACAGCAGTAAGCCGTACCACGGCAGGTCGGGCAGGATCGCGTAGAGCCCGCCCAGCAAGTGCCCAATGCCATACAGCCCCACGTGCAGGGCCGTGACGGGTTGCGAAGTCAACGTACCCCGCAGCAGAAACGTGAGAATAGCATCGTCGGCATTCTCGAAATAGCACCCCGTCACGATCGCGGTTACCGCAATGAGTACCGCCGGCAGAAAATAGATAATTCCGCGGCGCCACCGCTCTTCCCGTTCGGGAGCGGCTAAAGCCCGTGCTTTCGCGCGGGCCGATGAGCGCGAAGAGGTTCCGTAGTAAGAATTCGACACTAAGCAGATGTTTCGACAGAGGGCAAAAGTAGCCCCTACCGACCAAGTTTCCGCCTGCAAGGCGGGCGCCAGGCCCGAGTTAGCTTCACAATTGGAAGCGCACCAACTGTTTCAAGGCCCACCGCACGCCCGCTGACACGCCCGGAAGCGTCGCAAAAAGTTCCGCCAGCGCGCGGGCTTCGCCCCAACACCGAAATCGGACGGCTTGCCGCAACTCGTAGCGGACGCGCCGACGGAGCCCCGCCCACTCGGCGGAGGTTCGGCACATCGCCTGCGCCTTGCGGCAGACGCGAATAGTGGAACCCAGCTGCGGATCGCCCGGCTGGTAAAAGCCGCGGGAGTGCGAGCGCGGATGCAGTCGCTTGCGCGTCAGGACCCGGTCGAGAAAGAAATAGCCCCACTCGCGCGATGAGCGCACCCAGAAATCAAAGTCTTCGTAGGCCAGCGTCGCATCGTAGCCCCCGAGGGCCGCCAGCGTGCGGTGCCGGATCATCATCGTGGGCGAGGAGATGAAGTAGTGCCCGAGAACGTGCGCGAAAACGTCGCCGGAGGGCGCCGCCGGAAACGGTCGGTTGGCGGCATCGCGGCGGTAGTGGCGGCGGATGAAGGCGCCGGCTTCGTCGATCAGCTCCGCATCCGTGTAGACCACGCCGTAGCTTTCATCGAGGACCGCGAACGCGGCTACCTGCTCGGCCAAACGGGTGGGCAACAGCACGTCGTCGGTTGCCAGATCCAGCACAAATTCTCCCCGACAGCGGGCAAATCCTTGGTTGAACGCGGCGCAGGCGCCGGCACTGACCGGTAGCAGGAGCACGTGCGCCACGCGCCCCGGGTGCGCTTCGACCCACGAGCCAATAACGGCCGCCGAATCATCCGTACTCGCGTCGTCGACGATGATGAGCTCCCAGTGCGGATAGGTTTGCGCGAGCACCGAATCGAGCGCTTCCGCTAAAAAGCGGCCGTGGTTGAAGCTCAGCGCAACGATGGAAACCAGGGGGTTCAAGCAGGAATTACTGATTACAAAACTGCGAGCTGGTCCGCCCGCGTCTCGGGGTTCGTGATTCAACTGGCGGCGGCTCGCCCGGCGAGCCAACCGGTCGTCCAGGCCGCCTGAAAGTTGAAGCCGCCGGTTAGGGCGTCGATATCGAGCACTTCGCCCGCGAAAAATAGCCCCGGCACCCGGCGGCTGGCGAAGGTGAGCAAATCGACTTCGTCGAGCACGATGCCGCCGCAGGTCACAAACTCTTCCTTGAACGTCGTCTTGCCGCTAACCGTCACCGGCTGCCGGAGCAGCTGTTCGAGCAGACGATTGTGGGTGCGGGCGGGCAGGTCCGCCCACCGCACGTCGGCGTCGGCCCCGGCGTGCTCAGTTAAGCGCCGCCAGAGACGTTGCGGCACGCCCGGCAGCGGATCCGTCGCCACGGCCCGCCGCGCGTGTTCCCGACGCCGGCGCGCAAATTCGGCGCGCAGGGAGGCTTCCGTAAAGCCTCCCGCCCAGCTCAGCAGCGCCGTAAACTGGTAGTTCATCGCGGCAAGTCGGCGCGCGCCCCACGCCGATAGCTTGAGGACGGCCGGCCCGCTGAACCCCCAGTGCGTCACGAGCAGCGGCCCATCGGTCGTAGGCAGGCTGGCTTCCCCGGCTACCTGCGCGCTGCCCGCCACGACGGCGAGTCCGGGCAGGCCGGCGGCCGGCGAATCGGGCACGTTGAAGGTAAAAAGCGAGGGCACGGGCGCGGCCAACGTATGGCCCAGCGCCGTCAGCCACGCGTAGGCATCGGCTTTCGGGTGCCCGCCGGTGGCCACGATCACGCGGTCAGCCAGCAGGCTATCGCCGGCGTCGAGCGTTAGGGTAAAGCCTTCGGTTGCGGGGGTCAACGCGCGCACGCTGGTTCCCAGCCGCACCAGAACGCCGGCCCGCCGGGCGGCTTCCAGCAAGCAGGCGATGATGGTTTCGGATGAATCGGTCACCGGAAACATGCGCCCGTCGGGCTCGGTCTTCAGCGCCACGCCGCGCTGCTCGAACCACGCCACCGTTTGGGTGGTACCAAAAGCGCGAAACGCGTTGCGTAAGCGCCGCCCGCCCCGCGGGTAGTAAGCGACGAGATCGGTCGGGTTAGGACAGGCGTGGGTCACGTTGCAGCGCCCGCCGCCCGATACGCGCACTTTCAGCAGCAGCTTACTGGTTTTTTCGAGAATCGTCACGCGGGCGCGGGGGTTCGCTTCGGCCGCGGCGATGGCGGCGAAAAACCCGGCGGCTCCTCCCCCCACGATCACGATGTGCATCCGGCGCGCAAACTCAGTAGATCGGCAGGAACCGCGTCACCAGATGGGTCGACGGATCCTCCAGCAGCAGCGTATCGCCCGCGAAGGAGATGGGCTGGTCGCTCGCCGCGCCGCGCGAGCGCACCGTCACCTCCCGGGTTCGCCAGTTGCGGCGCCACGTGCCGCCCGGGTGGCGGCGCCCCTTCAGCTTGCCGGCCGGCGTCCAGCGGACGATAATGGAATGATCCTTCTGAAAAATCCAGCGCGGCCGCTGCACCGTCCCCCGCCACAGCGGCCGGACGGCCGAGATCCACGCTAGGTGTTGATACATGGCGATGGTGGGGTCCTGCCGGAAGGCGGGCAATGGCCGGATATCCAGCAGCAGCCACTCGCCCTCAAGCGTGGGAGCGGTCAGGGTGTTGGTCGGCGAATCTTCAACCCGTGAGGCGTGACACCCCGCCAGCAAACCGGCGCTGAGCACCAGCCCTACCGTACGCCGTCGCCAGCTTCGCAGATGTTCGACTGCCCCCATTCCGGCTAAATATTAGTGTATCACCTAAAAACGGCTGCAAGTTACTAGTCTTGCGGCACCTTCGCGCGTTTACCGGCCCGAAAGTATGGCGCCGGATTGCCGGCGAAGCTGGGTTCAGCAGGCCGCGAGGGCCGCAACCGGATCGTCGTACCGAAAGCAGTAGCCGGTTTCGGTGCGCAGGCGAGCACTGCTGACTTGCTTGCCCTTGCATATTCCCGTAGCGGGCGAGAACGGGGGCACGGGTAAGCCTAAAGCCAACGCGGCGGCAGCATAGAAGGATGCGCGCGAAGGGTGACCCGCCGCGCACACCCCGTACGCCGCGCGCGCGGCGGGAGCCGCCAGCAGGGCGCGCACCGCGCCGATAGCATCCGTCAGGTGCAGCATATTAACCGGCGCGATCGGGTCGGGCACGGGGCGCCCCGGCCCAAAAAATCGTCCGGGCGCGCGACCGGGGCCCATCAGCCCCCCCAAACGGGCCACCACGAGCGTGACGGCCTCGGGCAGGGCCGCGGCGAGGGACGCCTCCGCCGCCACGAGCGGATGCGCGGAATCCGCGGCGGCTTCGGTCACTTCGGGCGCGTCGGGAAGATCCGGGTAGACGGCCGTGGAAGAAAGCAGCAGCACGCGCCGGACCGAAGTGCCCACCACTAACTCACCCAGGCGGGCCAGCCGCGCGGCGTAGCGGGCGTAGGCACTGGCAGGGTCCGGGGCGCCCCGCAGCCCCGGGGGGAGGCTCACCACCACCATTTCCGTTTTTTCCAGGAAGCGGTGCCACTCGGCGGGAGCGGATTCGGGTTCGAGGGTCAGCCGGTGCGCGACCAACCCGCCCGCCGCCAGCGCCGCCAGCCGCGCGGGGGTGGTGGTCGAAACCCGAACGGGGTGACCGTCGGCGGCCAGCGCCCGCGCCAGGGGCTCGCCCAGCCAGCCGGCGCCGATCACGGCAACCGAAAATTTCGCAGCAACGGCCATACAGATACATTAAAAAGCTCCCGGCCCGGCGCCTTAGCGCCGGACCGGGAAACAGCCCGGGGCGAAGAACGCGAAAAAAGCCCCAACTTGGTGCCGTAAACAACCCGGCGACAACCGCCGCCAGTCCCCCTCCCCTTTTCATTCCTCCCCCGATTATGCTGAAGTATCAGGAACCGATGTTGCGCGATGGCGCGCTCCAGGGCAAAACCTACGTGGTGACCGGCGGCGGCACCGGCCTGGGCCGCGCGATGGCGACTTACCTGCTGCGCTTAGGCGCCAACGTGGTGATTGCCTCCCGCAAGCTCGACGTGCTGACGGCCGCCGCCGCCGAGATGACGGCCGAAGTGGCCGACGCCCTCCCCGCCCCCGGCCGGGTGCTGCCCGTGGCGTGCGACGTGCGCGACTACGCCCAGATCGAAGCGCTGCTCGCCGCTACCCTCGCCGAGTTCGGCGCCTGCCACGGGCTGCTCAACAACGCCGCCGGCAATTTCGTGAGCCCCACCGAGCGCCTCTCGCACAAGGCGTTCGACGTGGTGATCGACATCGTGCTCAAGGGCACCACCAACTGCTGCCTCGCCTTCGGCAAGCACTGGATCGCGACGAAGCAGCCCGCGACGGTCCTCTCCATCGTAACCACCTACGCCACCACCGGCTCGGGCTTCGTGGTACCGAGCGCCTGCGCGAAGGCCGGCGTGGTGGCGCTCACGCGCTCGCTGGCCGTGGAGTGGGCGCGGTACGGACTGCGCTTCAACGCCATCGCGCCGGGCCCCTTCCCGACCGAAGGCGCGTGGAGCCGCCTGTTTCCGCCGCCCTTCGACGAGACGCTCGACCCGCTCAAGCGCATCCCCGTGGGGCGTTTCGGCCACTACCAGGAGCTGTCGAACCTGTCGGCGTACCTGCTGAGCGATTTCGCGGCCTACGTCAACGGCGAG
>JBKJUQ010000028.1:0-3578 GCA_046590685.1 Hymenobacteraceae bacterium | reverse complement strand
CTAGGGGGTGTTCTCAATTAAGGTATAAGGTGATGATGCGCAGGCAGATAAAGGCGTTGAAGGAGTCATCGAGCTTGTCGTACCGGGTCGCAATTCGTCGGTGCTGCTTGAAGCGATTGACTGTCTGCTCAATGTGGTGGCGCTTGGCGTACGCGATGGGGTCGAAATGCACCAAGTGGACGCGCCGCGGATTGGGTTTGATGACGGCGATGGCCCCAGCGCGGGCGATTTGCTCGCGTAGCGCATCGCTGTCATAGGCCCCATCGGCGACTACTTCGCAGGCGGGCGCCAGATGCGGCGCCACCAGTTCGGCGGCCTGCGGAGCGTCGCCCGCTTGGCCGGGGGTGAGGGCCCAGTTGAGCACCCGCCCGCTCGCATCGGTCGTCAGGTGGAGCTTGCTGGTGCGCCCGCCGCGGCTGGAGCCGATCGCTTGCGTCCCTTTTTTTTCGCCCCACCTGCCGCGTGCTGGTGCACGCGGATACTGGTCGAGTCCACTTGCACCTGGCGCTGGCGGGGGTGCGGTAAGCGGCGATCGTGCGCGATGAGCCACTCGGCGACCCGCTGCCAGACGCCCGTGTCGCGCCAGCGCGCAAAGCGCACGTACACGCGGTGCCAGTGGCCGAAGGAAGACGGCAGGTCGCGCCACGCCACGCCCGTACGGCCCAGCCACAAGACGGCCTCCACAAACCGGCGCGTGTCCCGCGCCGTCACGCCGCGTTGGCCGGCTTGACCGGGTAGGTGAGGTGACAAATTCGCCCACATGGGGTCAGTCAGCAGCGTCCGATCAGCATTCATCCGCCAAAATTAATTGAGAACACCCCCTAGCTTTCAAAAATTTGCAAAGAAAATTCTCTGTGAATTCATCAACCTTTTCGCCGCCGATACGCTGCGCTTGTTTGAAATCATCGAAAATCATATGAATGTAGTTGTCAAGTGATGGGCGTAGTAAGTGATTAATGTTTAGAAAATTAAGTGGGTCGTGGCATGCTTGAGAATCTACGATAAATTGTTCGTGCGCTGCACGAGCAGTAGGTTCAACCACTCCGACCTCTATGAGTACGTCGAGAGCTGACAGTAGCTCATCAACAGAGTACTTCGTGTCGATCTTTACTTGCATTGTGTAACTGTACTGCGGTTAAAAGCCGTCAAAATTTATTCGCGCTGCCACGCTATCGGGTTGATGATGCTTTTGCCATCGCCCCCGGCCGCGACGATCTTCAATGCCGCTTCGCGCTGGGCCGACGTAAGGGGTTCGTGTTTGGCCGCAAGGCGCGCCCGCCCGTGCGGAGTGAGCGCGGTTTCGTCAGACACATCAAGTTGCGTGGCGCCTAGCACTTCCAGTACCCACGCGAGGGTTTTAGGGTCAGGAGCCGTTGGTATAGTGATGATCAGAATAGTCATCAGCTTGGAAAATAAGGATTGTCGAAGCTAACATGAGGGGGTGGCGGGGCGGTTCAGGGGGCGTATTCTACCTGCGATAATTGCGATAAATAGCCGTGAACGAACACGGCAATGTCGGACGGCTGGCTGGTTGACGGGTAGCCGAGGTGCGTTTTGACGCAATTCTACGGTCGCCCGCGCCAAGTTTCAGTCCACCGTCGTACGTTTGCGCCATCAACCGCAATGACCTCGTGATTCGTCCATCCGCACATCTGCAACTTTGGTGGTGGCCCAGCCGATTTTTCGGACGGGACGCTCAGCCTGTGTCGGTGACTGAACGGTAGCGCTTGACGTTGCCCTTTCGCACTCCACTTCGCGACAAGCCCGGCCGACCACGCCGGGCTTGTTGCGTTTTAGGCCCGGCGGTTTCGACTTCGATTTTCCTTCCCCGAACCGATGCCTGCTCATCCCATCCGTCTGCGTACCCGCCACGTGCGCCTGCCCGCCGATACCGTGACGCCCGTGGGGCTTTACCTGCGGCTGCGCGACCAGTACCCCGGTTGTCTGCTGCTCGAAAGCTCCGACTACCACACCCAGCAAAACGCGTTCTCCTACCTGGCGTGCCACGAGCTGGCGCGCTTCGAGCTGCGCGGGGCTGATCTGGTGGAACGCCTGCCCGATGGCGCCGAGTACCGCACGACGCTGGCCGACCCCCGCCGGCAGGCAATGGACTACCTGCGGCAGTTTGCCAGCTGGTTTGAAGCGCCGCCGACGGATCAGCCCTTCATCACGGGCGGGCTGTTCGGCTACTGGGGCTACGGGGCGGCCCAGTATTGCGAGGACGTGCGGTTCCGGGAGGATAAGCCCGTAGCCGGCCCGTTGCCCGACGTGCGCTACGGGCTTTACCGCTACGTGCTGGCGATCAATCATTTCCGGCAGGAGCTGCACATTTTTGAGCACACCCCGGAGGCGGAAGCTCCCGACGAGGCGGCCCTGCAACGCCTACTTAGCCTGGTCCGCAGCCCCGTGCGGCCGATCTTTGATTTCACGCTGGAAGGGGAGGAGACGACGAACCAGACCGACGACGAGTTTCGGCAGATTCTGGCGGCCGGTCAGCAGCACTGCCTGCGCGGCGACGTGTTTCAGATCGTCCTCTCGCGGCGGTTTCAGCAGCGCTTCCGGGGCGACGAGTTTCAGGTATACCGCGCGCTGCGGGCTATCAACCCCTCGCCGTACCTGTTTTATTTCGACTACGGCGATTACCGGCTGCTCGGGTCGTCGCCGGAGCCGCAGCTGCTGGTGAACGGGCGCGAGGCGAGCATCTTTCCGATCGCGGGCACGTTCCGGCGCACGGGGCACGACGCCGAGGACGCCGCCCTGGCGCAGCAGCTGGTGGAAGACCCCAAGGAAAATGCCGAGCACGTGATGCTCGTGGACCTGGCGCGTAACGACTTAGCCCGCCACGGCCAAACCGTGGAAGTGCGTCGGTTCCGCGAGATTCAGTACTACTCGCACGTGATCCACCTTGTGAGTCACGTCGTCGCGACGCTCGCCGACGGCATCGACCCGTTGCAGGTCGCGGCCGACACGTTCCCGGCCGGTACGCTCTCCGGGGCGCCCAAAGTGCGGGCGATGCAGCTCATCGATCAGCTCGAACCCACGGCCCGCGGCCTTTACGGCGGCTGCATCGGGCATTTGGGCCTCAACGGCGACTTCAACCACGCCATTTTCATTCGCTCGTTCGTGAGTATCGGCGGCACGCTGTACTACCAGGCCGGCGCGGGCGTAGTGGCGAAATCGGAGATCGAATCGGAGCTGAATGAGGTGCATCATAAGCTCGCCGCGCTGCGGCAGGCGCTGCAACAAGCGGCCACCGCGCACGAGGAAGTGCCGGTGGTAGAGATTGGGTAAGAAGATGTGTTGATGTGGAGATGTGTCGATGCACATACCGGGCGCGCTCTATGCGTCCAATCACACAAACCCGTCACATTGCCACATCAAATCCGTCACATCTCCACATCAGCACATCAACACATCTTTTCTCACATCGCCACATCTCCTTCCCCCCATGTCCATCCTGGTCTTCGATAACTACGATTCGTTCACGTACAACCTCGTGCAGGTGCTGCGCGAGGTTGTACGTGAACGAATCGTAGTTATCGAAGACCAGGATGGACATGGGGGGAAGGAGATGTGGC
>JBKJUQ010000540.1:0-19577 GCA_046590685.1 Hymenobacteraceae bacterium | reverse complement strand
CGGGCACGGTGCGCGTCTGGAACGTGCTGGGGCAGGAGGTTGGGCGGCAGCAATTGCCTGTGGCCAGCGAGCACCACGTCGCGCTTTCCTTACCCTGGGTAGCGGGCACGTATATCGTGCAGATCGTGCTGCCTACCACGGTTTTGAGTCGCCGGGTCGTAGTAGAGTGACCGCGCCAGTGAGGTGGTCTGGTCATAACCGGCGTAGGCAGGTGGTTGTCTTAACTTCCCTGTTCAGGACACCTTTCTGTTTCTGGTCCGTCGGTTATCCAGCGAGCATATAAGGCCGCTTTCAAGGCCGAATGCGTTAGTCAGGTCACGGACGGTGTCCGCCAAAGCGACGTGGCGCGCCCGCGACTTCTAGCCGCCACTGATGGCCGCACTTGGCCACTCACGCCCCCCGGGATCGGGCCGAACAGGCGAAAATCATCCGCTTGCGTGTCGAGCCGTGGAGGGTGGAGGAGCAGACTGGCCTGCTGGCCGGACCCTCGGACCGGAGCTGCGCTACTTCTTGCTGCTACTTCTCGATCCCCTGGTTCAGCTCGCCGCGTAGCTCGGGCCGGCGGATTAGGCCGCCTTCGTAGCCGGTGCGGGCCATCAGGCCAGCCGTAAGCAGCGCGAGCGCCCACACGGCCCACAGGGCGCGCGAAGTGGCGGGATGGTCGCGTTTCTGAAGCAGGAACGCCCCAAGCGCGACGGCCCCAAGCAGCCCGGCGGCAATCAGGGCGCCCTCGGCCGCTTCTTCGTGCTCATGAATCGCGTGCCGGGTGACGCCGGGCAGCTTGATTATCTGGTGTTCGGCGGGCTCACCGGTCAGATTGGCGGGTACCGCCGAGACCCCCACAACGATGAAAAAGCCCAGCGCGGCGCGCGTAAACCAGCGCTGGCCGTCGTGACTCACGGCCCCGACCGCCAGCAGCGCCAGTCCGAAAAAGCAACCCAGAATAGGAATGTGGTTCAGCAGCAGGTGCAGATGCGTGGGATTCATCGACGGGAGCAGTGGGAGGAAATGGATCCGTGATCCGGGGTGGCAAACTTACCGCTTGCCGCGCATCAACCGAGAGTCGACGCGCGTACTTCTCGGTAGTAAAGCACAGAAGCCCGTACAAGTAGTTGACTTGTACGGGCTTCTGTGAATTGCCGGTAGCGGGAGGCGGGATTGAACCGCCGACCTCAGGGTTATGAATCCTGTGCTCTAACCAGCTGAGCTACCCCGCCGGATTCCCGAAAAAAAGGCCGATTGGCGCGTTTCGGGCCACAAAGGTACGCTTCGGCCTCGGTCGTGCAACCGGAATGTGCGATTTTAGGGGTAATTTTGCTGAAGGTCGTCGGCGCGGGACGCTGACTGGCGCGGGGTGTGCGGCGGCCGGTGGTTCTGTTTTGCGCGGGCAAATGGCCCGCGCGTTGTCAAGATTAGGTTCTATGGCCATTGTGCCCACGTCAGCCGCCGGTGTCGCGGCCGCTCCTCACGAAGCGAAATTTAAATTCGTCGCTGAGTATTCGATCAACGCCTCCGCGCGTTTGCTCTTCCCGTACCTGAGTACGGCCGGCTCGCTGGCGCAGTGGTTCTGCGACGACGTAAAGCTGACGCCGGACCACCTGTTCAACTTCATCTGGGATGGGGAAGCGCATTTCGCCGCCGTGACGAATCTGCGGCAGAACCGCTCGATCCGGTTCGTCTTCCTCTCGCCGCAGCGCCAACCGCTGCCCGATCCGGGGTACATCGATTTCACGCTTGAGTCGAGCGAGCTTACGCAGGAGCAATACCTACGCGTGACGGACTACTCGGAAGAGCACGATAAAGAAGAGCTGCAGGAGCTGTGGGATGGCCTCGTCCAGGTGCTGCGCGAGCAGGTGGGGGGGTAGTGGACAAGATGAGTAGATGACAAGATGGGTAGATGAGTAGATGGCGGCCTCGTACCTACTCATCTACCCATTTACTCATCTACCCACCTACTCATCCAACTTGCAATGAAGCAACTCGATCGGCTGATCCTGCGGGCGTTCGCCGGCCCGTTTCTGCTCACCTTCGCCATCGTGGAGTTTATCCTGCTGATGCAGTATATGCTCAAGTACGTGGAGGACCTGGTGGGGAAGGATCTGGGCGTATTCGTCATCGCGCAGCTGCTCGGCTACTTCGCGCTGCTGATGGTGCCGATGGCGCTGCCGCTGGCGGTGCTGCTCTCGTCGCTGATGACGTTTGGCAACCTCGGCGAGCACCGCGAGCTGACGGCTATCAAGTCGGCCGGGATATCGCTGATTCGGATTCTGCTGCCCGTCGGCCTCGTGGCGATGGTGCTCACGGTCGCGGCTTTCCTGTTCAACAACTACGGCGCCCCACGCGCGGCTTTGAAAGCCTACAGCCTCATGTGGGATGCCCGTCAGCAAAAGCTGGCGCTCGACATTCGCGAGAACGTATTTTACTACGGGCTGGAGGGGTACGTCATCAAAGCCGGCCGCAAGTACCCGGATGGTTCGTCGTTGGGCAACCTGATGATTTACGACCACAAGAGCGGCCGCGGCAACACGACGGTCATTCTGGCCGACTCGGGCCGGATGGAGCTGCTCTACGGCGGTCAGTACCTCCGCCTGACCCTCTTTCGCGGCGAGGGGTTCATTGATCAGGCCGATGGTACCGTCCGCGGCGCCAACGCGGGGTACGTACGGCAAGCGTTTGGGCGCAATCAGATCACCTTTTCGCTCGCTTCTTTCAAGCTCGACCGGACCAAGGAGGAGCTGTTCGCGCAGAACCGCATGATGAAGAGCACTCCGGAGCTGGTGGCGACCACGGATTCGCTGCGCCGGCAAGCTGCGCGTGACCGGGCCCGCGTCGCGCTGTCGCTCGACCCGTTTTACACCAACCTGCGGCTACCGCTCGATTCCGTTGCTTTCAGGAGCTACACTCGCCGTCGCGTCGCTGACTCCCTCGCGCGGCACGCGAGCGCGCTGACCGTCAGCCTGGCGCGACTGGGGCCAACCACGAACCGTGATCTGGAGTCGGCCCTGAACGTCTCGCGAAACGTGCGCGCTTACCTGGGCTCGACGCGCGAGCGGATCGCCTTCACCGTGCGCGAAGCGAACTCGTGGGAGGTCGAGTTCTGGAACAAGTACGCCCAGTCGGTCGCGGTTTTCACGATGTTTCTGATTGGCGCGCCGTTGGGGGCCATCATCAAAAAAGGCGGACTGGGGGTGCCCGTCTTGCTCTCGATCGTCTTCTTTATCTTCTACTACGTCATTTCTTTATCAGGACTGAAGTGGGGACGCGAGTCGGTGCTGCCAGTCCCGGTGGGGATGTGGCTGTCCAATGCGATTCTGTTGCCGATTGGCCTCTTTTTCCTGCTACAGGCGCGGCGCGACTCGTCGGTGTTGGAAGTGAATTTCTGGTCGGGCGCCGTGCGGTGGGCGCGGGCGTGGTGGGCGCGTCGGCAGCGGGTAGCGGGGTAAGGGATGACGTGGGTGATCCCTCGGCCGATGGGCGGTAGGATCGGGGTGAGCGTTGTGCGGCCCCTGTCGTGCCACTGGTTTGGGGAGGCAAAGCGTCGGTGGCCCGCGTAGTGGCTGAATTTCTGGGGGAGTGGGGGAGTCGCCGGCCACGATGTTCCCGCGACGCAGGTCGGTGCCGTCGCGCATCGGATGATCGGCAGCAACGATGAGGTTCGGCAGGTACGCCTTTTATTTGCCGGTTCCTATGGCGTGCCCAACTACGATCTTTCAAACGAGGCTCTTGCAGCTGCTGTTCTTCCTGATCAGCGGGGCGCATGCCCTCACTGGCCAGGCACAGGGCTGGGTGGGGCTGAGCGCTTCGAACTACGCCGGGACGAACGCGTTGGCGGTGAACCCGTCGAGCATCGCCGACTCGCGCTACCGCCTCTACCTCAACGTGATCGGCGGCGATGTGAATCTGTATAATAACTACCTGAAGATTGATCCCCCGTACGGGCTGCTGGCCGTGGTGCGGGGTAAAGTGGCGAGCCGCTACCGCGACGACCAGGGGCGCACCATCTTCCGCGACACGTACCTGAAGGAAGATCTTACGGGCCGCAGCAAGTTCATGACCCTTAGCGGGGAAGCGCGGCTCCCAACGATTCAACTCGCGCTGCCGCACCAGCAGAGCGTGGCCTTTGGCAGCCGGGTCCGGCTCTACGTTCAGGCTAACAACGTGAGCGAGAATCTGACGCGGATCAACCACTTTGGCCTGGGGCGGGCCGATGACCTGGGTTTAGCGAATCAGCTACTGAAGGATAACCGCTTTTCGGCGAATGTCAACGGATGGCAGGAGTTTGACGCGACGTACGCGCGGGTGCTGACCCCCAACACCACGCACTTTTTCAAGGCGGGTGCCACGGTCAAGTACCTGGTGGGGCTCGCCGGGGGCTACATCAACAACGAGGGCCTCGGCTACGTGGTCTACAACAGCGACAGCATTCAGCTCCGCGACCGCCACGTGGCCTACGGCTACACCGACTACCGGTACTACGCCCGCGCCAACGACTTCAAGCTCGCCAACCTCTACAACAAAAACCGCCTGGGGCGCGGCCTGGGCCTTGATCTGGGCATAACCTACGAGTTTCGTCCCGACCACGCGCAGTACGACTACGCGATGGATGGCGCCACCGGGCTGCCCGATCAGGTGCAGAACAAATACCGCCTTCGCGTCGGGTTAGCGGTAGTAGACCTGGGCCGCATCAAGTATCAGCACCAGCAGTACGTAAGTAGCTCGCAGCTGACCGAATCGGCGACCGTGCAGCTCGGCTCACTGGATACGCTCTCGTACCGCAATCTCGACCACGTCGACGCGCTCGTCGCGCAGCTGGCCGGCGTCGAAAGCCGGACGGCCACCTTCAAGTCGAGTTTGCCGCGCACCCTGAATCTGACGGCTGACTACCACCTGCACCGGCACACATACGTAGGCGCCCTCTGGAGCCAAAGTCTGCTCTCGCGCTACGCGGTGGGTGCGCGCACGTTCTCGCGCTTCACGCTGATTCCGCGCTTCGAGAAAGCCAAGGTGGAAGTAGCGCTGCCGCTGTCGTTGGGGGATGACTACCGCCGCTTCAGCGTCGGCGCGATGGTACGCATTGGCCCCGCGTTTATTGGTTCTGATAATCTCGGGGGCGTGTTGGGGCTGGGACGCGTATCGGGCTACGATCTGTACGCCGGCGTGGCGTTCGCCTTGCTGCAGCGCAAACCCCTCGACCGTGACCACGATGCCGTGTCGGACGCGGCCGATCAGTGTCCCGACGTGAAAGGCGTGTGGGAGTTTCGCGGCTGCCCGGACCGAGACGGCGACCACGTGCCCGATGTTTCAGATAACTGTCCCGACGAGCCCGGGCTACGCGAGTTTCGCGGCTGCCCGGACCGCGACGGCGACCGTATCATCGACCGCGAGGACGGCTGTCCCGATGCCCCGGGGCCGCTGGAGTTTCAGGGGTGTCCGGATCGCGACGGCGACCGCATCGTCGACCGCGACGACGCGTGCCCTGACGTGCCCGGCGTGGCGGAGTTCAAAGGCTGTCCGGACCGCGACGCCGATCACGTGCCCGATAGCAGCGACCGATGCCCGGATGCGCCCGGCGACCCGGCGCACCTCGGCTGCCCCGATACCGACGCCGACGGCGTATTCGATCACGAAGACCAGTGCGTCACCGAACCCGGCTCAGCGGAAAATCACGGCTGCCCTCCCCCCGACGGCGATGGCGACGGGGTGCCCGATCTGACCGATAACTGTCCCCAAACCCCTGGTCCGGTAGCAAATCAGGGCTGCCCGGTGCTCACGCCACTTGAGCTGAGCATTGTCAAGACGGCCTTCGCGAACCTGGAGTTTGAGTTTCGCCGGGCCGTTATCCGGCCGTCGTCGTACCCGGCCCTCGACGATCTGGCGCAGCTGCTGGAAGCAAAAGCTACCTACCGCCTGCGGCTGACGGGCCACACCGATAATGTCGGGTCTGCGGCGGCCAACCTCACCCTTTCGCGGGTGCGGGCCCAGGCCGTCCGCGATTACCTGGTGCGGCAGGGCATTGCGCCGACGCGGTTCGTGGTGGAGTGGTTTGGCAGCAGCCAGCCTATTACCTCCAATCAAACGGCTTCCGGCCGCGAGCGCAACCGGCGCGTCGAGATGACGCTGCTGTTCGACTAAGTTAGCCGCCGGCTGGAGCGTCCTGGCCTCAACAGCTCAGGTCAGGGCCGACCCCCGGCCGGCTTTGCGCGCGCGGATGCGGCTCAACGATTCGGGGGTGATGCCGAGGTACGAGGCGATCAGGTGTTGCGGTACGCGCTGCACGACGGCGGGGTAGGCACTCAGCAGGGCATCGTACTTCGCTTCCGCTGTCGCGCCTAGTGTAGTGAGCAGGCGGCGATAAACGACCACCAAGTGGTTTTGCATCAGCAGCCGTTGGTAGCGCTCAAACTTGGGCACGTGAGTATAAATCCGCTCGCTGGCGGCCGAGTCGAGTAAGAGCACGTCGGCGTCTTCGAGGGCTTCGATGGAGAGCGTAGCCGGCTCGCTGGTCAGCAGACTGTAGATGTCGCCGATCCAGCTGCCCTCGGGGGCAAATTGGGACGTGTGATCGGTGCCCTTGGCATCAAGGGAGAAGGAGCGCAGGATGCCTTTGGTGACGAAGATGGTGTCGCGGCAGACTTCCCCGGCTTGCAGCAGCACGGTCTTGCGCGGGCTGGTGCGCGGGACAAACTGTTGGCAGATGAACGCGAATTCCTCCGTCGTGAGCGCAATTTTGCGGCTGAGGTGCTCGTGCAGAACGTCGTACATCGGGGCGAACGAGCCGGTGTTGAACATCCCGCCGCCGGCGGCACTACAAGAGTACCGCCGGCGGCGGGATGTTCGGGCTACGGGGGCTCCTTACGCGGCTACGGCAGCGGCCTGTTTTACAAATTGCACCTCGGCATTGAGTCGCACTTCGTTGCTGACTACCACGCCGCCGGCCTCCGTAACGGCATCCCAGCTAACCCCAAAGTCTTTGCGATTGAGGGTGCCGCTGACGGTGAAGCCTATCTTGGCTTGGCCGTAGGGATCGGTGACGACCGGGCTGGCTTCGACCTTCAGCGTGATCGGCTTGCTCACGCCGCGCATCGTGAGGGTGCCGTGCAGGCGGTAGTTTTCCTGATCGACCTTTTCGAGCCGGTCGCTCTCGAACGTGAGGTGCGGATAGGTTGCTTGATCGAAGAAATCGCCCGACAGCAGGTGAGCGTCGCGCTGCTCTTGATTGGTCGTGAGGGAATCGATCTCGGCCGAAAAGCGCACCTTGGCGGTCGATAGGTCGTCGCCGCTCGTTTCGACGGTGCCCGTGTATTTTCGGAATGAGCCGGTGACGTTGCTGATCATCAGGTGGCGCACTTTGAACAGTAGCTCGGAGTGGGCGGGGTCAAGAACCCATTGGGTGGTTGCCATTGGAAATGGAATTTGGAAAAACGTGACTGGAATAAGCACCGCAAAGGTGTCGGTGCCCGGAGTGATCTCTTCTTGATTTGCATCAAGAAATGCCGGTGGTGGCGCGTACTCATTTCGTTAGAGTGGGGCTGGCGCCGGCTAAGATTTTAGCGATTCATCGCGAAGCCATACTGTCTAAATCGCACTAGATTGCGTCAGGTAGATTAAAAATTTCATTCAAATGAACTATTTAAAACAAATTATTTTAAATAAGCGCACCAATTTGTTGAAAATTACGTAATTTACGTCATCGAATAAGCTCTATTCGGCAAACATCACCTTTTTCAATCCTTAGTTCCTTCCTGAACATGGTGCACCCGTACAAAGCAGTGGCGTTGGCGTTGCTCAGCAGCGCAGCCATTCAAGCTCAAGCTCAAAATGCGGCCCGGGCGCCGCAGATCACCCACCATGAAAACGGCACTCCCGAAATGGTGCGCTTCCAACGCCAGTTCGCTCCGGCGGCCAGCGAGTTGCAGCCGGTAATGCGTGGGGTGTTAGGCCTGGACCCGCAATCGGACTTACGTCCGGTTCGCAACGAGTCCGATGACCTGGGCTTTACCCACCAGAAGTTTCAGCAGTACTACCAAGGGGTCAAGGTTGAAAACGCTTTTTATACCGCCCACGTCCGTCGTGATGCCGTTGAGTCGTTAAGCGGCGAAATGCGCGTTATTCGCGGCCTGAACGTGCAGCCCATCATCGCGGCTGAAGCTGCGCTGCCCTCGGCGCTGGCGTTCGTCCACGCTCGGCAGTATATGTGGGAAAAGCCGGAAGAGGCGAAGTTTGCTCAGGAAGCCGAAGGGAAGACTTCTTTCCGGCCAAGCGGTGAGCTGGTGATCGTGGCCAATACGTTAACCACCGACGAGGCCCAGTTTGGCCAGCCCGTATTGGCTTGGAAATTCAATATCTACGCCGCTGCGCCCGTGAGCCGCGCGTGGGTGTACGTGGATGCGCATACCGGTCAGGTAGTGGCCCACGATGCCATCATCAAGCACGCAGATGCTACGGCCTCGTTCGCTACCGCGTACAGCGGCATTCGGTCTATGACCACGGACAGCTACAACGGTAGCTTCCGGTTGCGCGAAGTCGCCCGCGGCCTCGGCATCGAGACGTACAACATGCGCAAGGGCACCAGCTACACGGCGGCGGTAGACTTCACCGATGCCGACAATAACTGGACGGCCGCTGAGTACAGCAACGCCAACTTTGATAACGCGGCCGGCGACGCGCACTTCGGCGCCGAGCAGACGTACGACTACTGGTCGGCTGTGCACGGGCGCAACTCCTACGACAACGCGGGCGCCAAAATCAAGAGCTACGTGCATTATGGCAACGCCTACGAGAACGCCTACTGGAACGGCTCGGTGATGACGTACGGCGACGGCGCCTCCACCTTCAAGCCGCTCACGTCGCTCGACGTATGTGCCCACGAGATTGGCCACGCCATCTGCGAAAAGACCGCTAACCTGGCCTACCAGCAGGAATCCGGGGCGATGAACGAAGGCTTCTCCGACATCTGGGGGGCCTGCGTGGAGGCCCGCGCTGCCGGCCTCTTCGGGCTGACGGGGAAGAGCACCTGGCTTATTGGCGAAGAGATCAAGAAAGCCGGTGGCGCGCTGCGCTCGATGAGCAACCCCAATGCCTATCGGCAGCCGGATACGTACCTCGGTTCCTATTACCTGAGCTATCGCCGGGCTACCTCCGCGAACGATTACGGTGGGGTCCACACCAACTCGGGCGTGCTCAACTTCTGGTTCTACCTGCTCACCCAGGGCGGATCGGGTACCAACGATAAAGGGAGTGTGTACTCGGTGGCGGGCGTGGGCATCGACGCCGCCGCTAAAATCGCTTTCCGGACCGAAAGCGTCTATCTGTCGGCTAACTCGACGTTCTCGAGTGCGCGGACGGCCTCAATCTCAGCGGCAACTGATCTTTACGGTGCCGGCTCGCCCCAGGTCGCGGCCGTTACGAATGCTTGGTACGCCGTGGGTGTTGGCGCCGCATCGGCATTCGCGCCCACTACGGGCGGTGGCAACCCTTCGCGCACTACCAACTCGCTCGGGGCTACCACGAGCGCGACGATCGAAGCGTATCCTAATCCGGTGGCCGACGTCCTGCACGTAGCACTGCCTAACGGGGCCGCCATAACCTCCGCTCAAGTGTATGACCTGCGGGGCGTCCGGCTCGACAACGTGCGCTTCGACGGCGAATCATTCGACGTAGCCGGCTTGGCTCGTGGGATGTATACGCTGACGCTCAGCGACGGCCCGAACACGTATCATGTGCGCTTCGCCAAGCAATAGGGCACTACGCTGAATCAACCTGCCAATCAACCAAAGAGCCCACCGGAGAATATCCGGTGGGCTCTTGATCTTTGCGCGAACACGAACGCGCGGTTGAGGCCAGTGCCTGTTGCGGTAAGGTTGCGGAGCGGCCGCCTTACAGCAGCCGGGCTTCGAAGCCCGCCTCGGTGAGGAGAGCGGTCACCTGGGCGGCCGTGACGTCGCCGGTGACGGTGAGTAGTTTGTCCGGGTTAGCGGTATCAACTTGCCAGGCTTCGATGGCCGGCTCGTTGTTGAGAAGAGGCGTTACGGCGCGCACGCAGCCGCCGCAGTTGATGGTCGTCTTGAAGGTTTGGGTCTTCATGGAGAAAGCCAAAAGTAGCCGCCACCGTAGCGGTTGAGGTTCAAACCCCAAACTTCGGTACCGTAGTGCCCGGATGGCGTATACGATTCGGCCTCAGGCGTGCAGAATTACGCCGCCATCGCAGCGCGGCAGGCGTCCTCGCAGCGGCGGCAGGCCTCGGCACATTCGCGGCAGTGCGCCATGTGCGCGCCGTGCTGCTCACATTCGTCGCCGCAGAGCTTGCAGATTTCGGCGCACTCGCGCAACAGGTGCGGGCCGTGCTCGGAGCCGCGCGCCAGGAACCGGGCAGTCAGGGCGCAGATGTCGGCGCAGTCTCGGTCCAGGGCAATGCACCGGGCCATCATTTTTACGTCGGCTTCGCTAAGGCAGGCAGTAGCGCAGTGTTCGCAGGAGCTGATGCAGGCATAGAGGGCCGCCAGCAGTGGTTGGTTTTGGGTATGCACGGGCAAGAGAGGAAATGGCGACGAAAAGGGAAATTCCTTTTCCTGCCGCTTCTTACGCCTGATCTGGTAGGTAGTTATACCATAAAGGGCGTGATAGACTGCCGAATTTTCCCGGTAGCAGCCGCAACCTGAGCCCTCCGTTACGGGGGGCGGCTGACCAGCGGGGCTGCCTGGGCGGCCGTGTATAGCTACTGTCAAGCACCACCCGCCGCGTAATTTTAGGCAAACGAAACGGCTACGTCCCAAGCAGCCGTTGTTGGGAACCGGACCGCCGTTTCACTCTCAATCATTCCCTCGATTTGATGCGATCACTTCTTCGCCGCACGCTTACCCTTTGTGCTATCCTGTTGCTGGCTTTCCCCTCAGCCTACGCCCAGCAGCGCCTAAACTGGTGCGCCACGGATGCCCACACGGCTCGCCTGCGGGCTACTTTCCACGATCCGGCGCTCGAAGCCCAACGCGCGGCGGCCGAAATGTTGTCGGCCCAGCTCCAGGCGGACGATCTCCTGGCCCGATCGCTCCGCCCGAGGTCAGGGGGGCGGATCGTTCCGACCGTCATCCACGTCGTCACGCCGTGCGGGGCGACGGGGGTCACGAAGCAGCAAATCCTGGCGGGCTTTCGGCTGATGCAGCAGGATTGGCTGCGCCTCAATCCCGATACCGGCGCCACCCGGAGCGTTTTTAAGCCGTACGCGGCTGGGCTTGATCTTGAGTTCCGGTTGGCCCAGCTCGATCCGCAGGGTAACCCGACCGATGGCATTCACCGCGTGACATCCAAAGCCCAAAGCACGGCTGACGGTGCCGACCCGGTGAAAGATGCCGTGCCTTACTGGCCTACGTGCTTTAATATCTGGCTCGTGCCCAGCATCGGCGGCGGTAGTGGTACCGGGACGATCCTTGGCTATGGGCAGTTTCCCGGCACGGGGCCGTGGAATACGTGGGGATTTGTGATGCGGGCCGATTCGTGGACGGGCGCGTTTGGGGCGAACAACCGTACGGCCTCGCACGAAGTCGGCCACTGCTTTAACCTGTACCACTCCTTTACCGATGGCGGTGGCTGCGGAAGCGGCCCCTGCACGGCTTCCGGCGATGGGGTCTGCGATACGCCGCCGCACGCGTCGGCCACGCAAGGCTGTAGCCAGCGGCAGAATACCTGCGCTAACGACGTCGGGCCGGGCAGTCCTTACACGACGAACGTGGTAGACCAGATCGAGAACTTCATGAGCTATGACGACTGCCAGAATATGTTCACGCGGGGGCAGAAAGCGCGGGTCGACGCGGCGATGCAGCAAATTAGCTTCCTCCAGAATCTGGTCAGTCCGGCCAATCAGCTGGCGACCGGCGTAGCCGATGGTCAGGTCGTGCCGCCTCCCGCGCCCGTGGCCTATATCAATACGTGCCGGCTAAGCCAGACGGGCGGTAGCTACCTGGCGTGCCAGGGGCAGCCCATCACCCTCACGGATGTCTCGTACGGCACGAGCATCGTTTCGCGTCGGTGGACTTTCTCGAATGCGACGCCCGCCACCGACACTTCCGCAAGCCCTACGGTCGTCTTCAATTCGCCCGGCCGGCAGACGATTACGCTGACGGTCCTCGGCGTCGGCGGGCTGGCGAGCGCGCCGCTCACCCTGGAGGTTCAGGTGCTGCCGCGGGG
The DNA here is from genome assembly GCA_046590685.1 of Hymenobacteraceae bacterium. GTDB lineage: Bacteria > Bacteroidota > Bacteroidia > Cytophagales > Hymenobacteraceae > JANNMJ01. Next base: position 7,397 of record JBKJUQ010000540.1, on the reverse strand, counting down.
CTCGCTGGTGGCTCCGTTCCGGGAGAGTTTTGAGGCGGCGGGCATTGACACCGTTTTTCATGTGATCTCGTCCAGCGCCGTCGCGACAGTGCGGCGCTGGCAGGTGGTGACGCCGACGGTGCTCCCCGGCTTAGTCGCCAGTGATGGCCAGGCGGCTTTTCAGCTACCGAATGCCAGCATTCCGATGGGTACGGTCTCCACGTTGCTGTCGCCGACGTTCGACACGCGGGGCTTGCCCGGCAATCTGCGGGCGTACGTGAAGTTCGACATCGCGTACGCGCTCCGTAACGCGGCTTCGGCCGACGAGCTGCGCGTTTCGCTCTCGAAAGATTGCGGCCGCACCTGGCTGCAGCGGTACCAGAAATCGGGTAGTGCCCTGTCGACGAATGGGGTGCAAAACCTCCCGAATTTTGTGCCGACCACCGCCAGCCAATGGCGTACCGATTCCATTCCGCTCATCAACCAGTTCCTCAACCAAGCTGCCGTGATGATCAAGTTTGAGGCAATCACCCGGTCGGTCGGCAACAACCTGTACCTCGATAATCTGCGGATAGAAAGCCAATCCTTGGGCCTGACCGCCGATCTGGCGGCGGCGGGAATCGCGCTGGCGCCTAATCCGCTGACCCCCGAAACGGCGGTGCGCCTGACGTTGAGCCGGCCGACGCGGGTGAGCGTGCGCATCCGCGACCTGCTGGGCCGCCGCGTGCTGGCGGACATTGAGCAGACCCTGACTGCCGGTGTGCACGAGCTGCCGCTGGGCCAGCGCTTGGGCCAGCCGGGCGCGGGGATTTACGTCGTCACGATCACCCTCGATGGTCAGCCCTACACCCAGAAGCTGCTGGTGCGGTAGTCGGCGGTTTGGGCTGTTGGTAGCACCTTCCGCCGCAAAACTAGCGGCTCGCGCATACGAACGGCCGCTCCGAATTTCTCGGGGCGGCCGTTCTGGTATCACCTCATGTTGAGCGAGCGGCCCGGCAACCCCGCCCCCGTAACCGCGAGGGAGGTTAAAACCACGCATAGCATCCGCGCTTACTGGGGGTCAGGCTCGTTGTGGACGTGGCTGACCACGAACATCGTGGCGTAGTTGTCGGCAAGCTGCGGCCCCGGCGCCGCGCCGCCACTTACGTGATAGTCGCTTGGGCCGAAGCTGATCACGTTCGGGCCACCGAAGAGCTTGTTCACCGCTACTGCCAGGTGCGCCTCTGGCGAGATCGTCGCCGTCACGGTAGCGGCCTGCGGGAGCGGGAGCGTAACGCGCCGGTAGGTGGTCGCCGTGCCGATTTGCAGGTCGAGGGCGGGGTCGGAGGCCGGGTTAGGCGTTGGGCCGACGACGTGCCGCCCGAGGAGCTTAAAGAAAATGTACCCCGTATTCCAGTCCCACACCATATCGCTGGTGGGATTGAGGTCGCCGACGTGATCGGTTCGGCTGTTGGCGACCGAGTCGACGCCAATGGCGAACGACACGCTCGTGTACGTGCCCAGCGGCAGGTCTTTGACCTCGATCTCCGGGTTGTCGGCGGGGGCGCCCGGCACCGTGACGAGGTGATAGGAAGCGGGCTCCGACCAGATGGTGCCGTCCTGCCGCGTGAACTGCACGTTGCTCACGAAGTACTTCAGGACGTTGACGACGTACCGATTGCCCGCCGCGTTGGTGTACACGGTGTCGAGCTTCAACGGCCGGCCATTCGCCCCGAGATGCTCAAGCTCCAGGTGAAAGTTGTGGGTCGTGATGGGCGGCTGCGGGTCGACTTTGTCTTTTTTGCAGCCGACTACGGCCAGTAAAGCCACGGTGGCGCTCAGGTGAGCGAGTCGGGTAAAGGGAAGGGAAGATCGGGTCAGCAGCATCGCTGCAAAGGTAGGATTTCGCCTGGCGGTCGGGCGGGGGGTAGCCGAGCGCTCCTCCTTCCGCGACCCGGTTCAGCGCCCCAGTTCCCCGACCCGAATCGCGGGTTCGGCGCGCGCACGCTGGTACTGCGCCAGCGCGCGCCGGCCAAGCAGCCGGAACACGACCGGCGTCACGATTACATCGAGCAGCGTGGAGGACAGCAGGCCGCCGAGAATCACCACCGCTACCGGGTACAGAATCTCCTTGCCCGCGGCCGTGGGGTCGAGGGTAAGCGGCACGAGCGCGAGGGCGGCGACGAGCGCCGTCATCAGCACGGGCACGAGGCGTTCGAGCGAGCCGCGCACGATCATCTCGTCGGAAAACGCTTCGCCTTCCTGCTCGATCAGGTGGAGATAGTGTGAGATCATCATGATGCCGTTGCGCGAGGCGATGCCCGTGAGGGTGATGAACCCGACCAGCGACGCGATGCTGAGCGTGCCGCCCGTGAGGGCCACCGCCGCCACCGAGCCGATGAGCGCCAGCGGAATGTTGAGCATAATCTGCGCGACGAGCAGCCCGGAGCGGAAATGCGCGAAGAGCACCAGGAAGATGCCGGCGAACGAGAACAAACTGAGCCACAGAATCCGCGCGCTCGCCGCCTGCTGACTCTCGAACTGCCCCCCGTAGGTGAGATAGTAGCCGGTGGGCAGCTTCACGCGCTCGCGGACGCGCCGCTGGACTTCCGCCACCGTGCTGCCCAGGTCGCGCCCGGCCACGTTGAGCGAGATCGTGAGGCGCCGCTGCGTGTTCTCGTGGTTAATGGTGTTGGGGCCGGGCTCGTAACTCAACTCAGCCACCGAGCGCACGGGAATGAACCCGCCGTCGGGTGTCTCGATGCGGGCAGCGCCGATGGTGCGCAGGTTCTGCCGCAGCGAGTCGGGGAGCTTGACGATCAGCTCGAAGCTCTTTTGCCCGTCTAGGATGCGCGAGACAACCTCGCCCTGAAACAGCGTTTGCAGATCCTGCACCACGCGGCCGCGCTCCAGGCCGTAGGCGCGCAGCGCTTCCGGGCGCGGCCGGATCAGCAGCTGTGGCACCTGCACCTGCTTCTCAATCTGCAGATCCACGACGCCTGGCACCGACTCGGCCGCCGCGCGCACGTCGGCGGCGTAGCGGCGCAGCTCCGGCAGGTCGTTGCCGAAGAGCTTGATCGCCACCTGCGCCCGCACGCCGCTGAGCAGGTGGTCGAGCCGGTGGGAGATGGGTTGGCCGATGTTGACCGTCACGCCGCGCAGCAGGCTCAGGCGCTCGCGCAGGTCGGCGAGGATTTCGCCCTTCGCGCGGGGCTCCCGCTTTTCCATTTCCAGTTCCTCGGCGGTCTTGAAGGTGACGTCGATCTCCGAGTTGTTCACCGATTCGGCGTGCTCGTCGAGCTCCGCGCGACCGGTGCGGCGGGCGGTGTAGGCCACCTCCGGCACTTGCAGCATCAGCTTTTCGGCCAGCGTGCCGAGTCGGTTCGATTCGGTTAGCGACGTCCCCGCCGGGGCCGAAAAATTGACCGTCAGCGAGCCTTCGTTGAACGGCGGCAGAAACTCGGTGCCGAAGAACGGCACTGCCGCCGCCGCTACCATAAACAGCAGCGCCGTGGCGCCCAGAATCAGCCCGGCGTGCCGGAAGCCGAAGTGCAGCAGGCGGGTGTCGCGTGCTTTAAGCCAGCGCACCAACGCGCTGTCCTTCTCAGCCGACAGCTTTAGCCCCGGCAGCAGGTAGTAGCACAGCACCGGCGTGACGGTGAGGGAGACGAACAGCGACGCGACGATGCTCGTGATGTACGCCACGCCCAGGGGCGCGAAAATCCGGCCTTCCATCCCCGACAGGGCGAACAGCGGCAGAAACACCAGCACCACGATGAGGGTGGCGAACACGATGGAGTTGCGCACCTCGGAGGAGGCTTCGTAGATGACTTGCAGCACGGGCCGCGGCGCGGGCAGCGCGCGGTTTTCGCGCAGGCGGCGGAAGACGTTCTCGACATCCACGATTGCGTCGTCGACGAGCTCGCCGATGGCAATGGCCAGGCCGCCGAGGGTGAGCGTGTTGATGGAGATTCCCACCGCCCGGAACACCAGCGCCGTGACCAGCAAGGAGAGGGGAATGGCGGTGAGCGAGATCACCGTCGTGCGCACGTTGAGCAGAAACGCGAACAGCACGAGCACGACCAGAATCGCCCCGTCGCGCAGCGCTTCCTCCACGTTGGTGAGCGAGTGCTCGATAAATTCTGCCTGCTGAAAAAGGCGCGTGTTGAAGCGCACGTCCGCCGGGAGCGACGGTTGCAGATCGGCCAGCGCGGCTTCCACGGCCTGCGTTAGGTCGAGGGTGGAGGCACCGGGCTGCTTCTCGATGCTCAGGATCACGGCGGGGCGACCGTTCACCGAGCCGTCGCCGCGCTTGAAGCGCGCGCCGAACCGCACCGTCGCCACCTGCCGCACGGTAATGGGTGAGCCGGCGCGGTAGCCCACCACGATGTCCTCGATCTCCGCCACCGACCGCAGTCGCCCCAGGTTCCGAATCAGCACTTCCGAGCCGTTGCGGTCGAAGAAGTTGCCGGTCGTGTTGAGGTTCGACTGGCGCAGCGCGTCCGTCAGGCGCTCGATCGTCAGGCCCGTCGCGTTGAGGCGCGGCAGGTCCACGAGCACCTGGTACTGCCGCGACTCCCCGCCAATCGGAATCACCTGCGCCACTCCCGGAATGCTCAGCAACCGCTGCCGAACTGTGTAATCGGCGAGCGTGCGCAGGTCGGCGCTGGTAGTTTCGAGTTTCGAGTGACGAGTTTCGAGTTTCGAGTGGCGCTCAGTTTTTGAATCACGCTCGCCACTCGCCACTCCTAACTCGTCACTCGCTACTCGAGACTCGCTACTTGCCACTCGAGACTCGCCACTTGTGGTCATCCCAACGAGCATAATCTGTCCCATCACGCTGGAGATCGGCCCGAGCACCGGCGTGATGCCCTCGGGCAGCTGCCCCTGCACGGTTTGGAGCTTTTCGGCCACCACCTGCCGCGCCGTGAAAATGTCGGTGCCGTAGGTGAACTCCACGAACACCATCCCCAGCCCGATTGCCGAGTTGGAGCGGACCGCTTCCACGGCCGTCGCGCCGTTGAGGGCCGTCTCGACGGGGCGCGTCACGAGCGCTTCCACCTCCTCGGGCGCCATCCCCGGCGCTTCCAGAAACACCGTGACGCGGGGGCGGTCCAGGTCGGGCAGCACGTCCACGGGCAGGCCGCGCAGCGTGAAGAACCCCGCCACCAGCAGCGCGGCGGCGCAGGCCAGCGTCAATAGCCGGTTTTCGAGGGCCAGTCGGATGATGCGGTCGAGCATGAAAGAAGCTGGTTGCTGAAGTAGACGCTCCCTGGGAGCCGCGAGCCAGGCGCGCGCTCCGCGAGGAAGCCACGGAAGCCGGACGTTTTTGTCACAAAATTTCTGCGACACTGCCGGTCATCCGCCGGCGGCGAGGGGCAGTGTCAGGCCCGGGGCCTAGGGCGGGGGCAGGGGTGGGCAGAGGAGATCATTGCGCTTTATTGATTGAGGTACAACGACTTGAGCTGGTAGGTGTTCGTGGTCACCACGCGCTCACCCTCGGTCAGACCCCCGAGGATAGCTGTCTGCCGCTCGTCGCCCGCGCCGAGCCGGACGAACCGCAGCGTGAACACCTCGGGCGCCGAATGGACGAACACTGCCGGCTGCCCGTTGACGTCCGTCACGGCGGAAGTGGGTACCACCAGCTGCGCCCGCGCGTCGCGGGTCTGGACCCGCACCTGCACCCGCTGCCCCACGCGCAGCTCAGAGCTGCTCGCATCAGCGCCCGAATCGGCCACGGCCAGCACGAGCTGCCGGGCCTGGTTCGTCGGATTCACCACGTTGCTGAACGCCACTAAGCGAGCCGGCACCGCGCGGCGGGTTGCCCCAGCTTCGCTGTCGGCCACGTTTTCGATGATGAATTGCGCCGCGCTCGTCACTGCCGCCAGATCATCGGCGAAGACCTGGGCCTCCACGGCCAGCCGGCCGGGGTTGATGACACGCAGCAGCTCGTCGCCGGCTTGCACCTGCTGGCCGGGGGCGAGCGCGAAAACGTCCACCGTTCCGCTGATGGGCGCCGTGAGGCGTACGCGTTGCGTCTGTCCGTTGGCGAGCCCGGCGTTCTGCCGCGCCTGCCGCAGGCGTAGCTCGGCGGCGATGACGTCTTTACGCGCCGCGCTGTCGGCGGGGCTCTGGAGGCGCCGGTAGTCCTGCTCGGCGGCGCGCAGCTCGGCCTGGGCGTTGGCCCGCCCCGTCGCCAACCCCAGCTGATCGGGCGCGGCGAGGGTCTGGTCGAGGATGGCCAGCACCTGCCCGGCCCGCACCCGCTGCCCCACCCGCACGCTGAGCGACACGAGCCGGCCCGCCTGCGGCGCCACCACGCGGCCTTCGCCACCCGGGGCGGCCGTCACGGTGCCGAGCAGGGTGCGGCGGGTGAGGAGCGCGGCCGTCGCGGCGCGCTGGGTGCGGATATCAAACAGAAATTGACTTTCCTTCGGCAGCAGCACCTCGTTGGCGGCCGCTCCGGTAGCGGCGGCAGGTTTGGCGGGGGCGCCGTGGTCTTCGCCGTTGTGGGCGCTGGCCGGCCGAGTGGGTGGCCCCAGGAAAGTCAGCAGCAGGATGCCGGCCCCAACGGCGGGCAGATAAAGAGAACGTTTCATGGACTGACGGAAGAAGGGGCGATGGGGGAGGGCTGCCGACGGCGCCGCAGAAGCCAGGCAGTGAGGGCCGCGCCGAGCAGCAGGCCGCCCAGCGCGACCAGCGCGGTGCGCCACGTGAGCCAGGGCGTCGCGGCGGGCGATGCCGAGTCAGCTAAAGCGGGCAGCTGCTTACCAACTTCGACCGACTTGAGCAGCAGCAAGTCCGCGCGGCCATCAGCGGCGACCACCTGCACGGCGAGCGCATACGCGCGGTTCGCGGGAAACTGCCCCGTCAGGCGGTAATCGCCGGGGGCGGTTTCGGTCGCCTGGAGGCGAATGGTGGGAGCTTCGGTCGTCATCAGCGTGAGTTTCGCGCCGTGGAGAGGGACGTTGGTGACAAAGTCGGACACGAACAGCCGGAGCGTGGCCGGCGCCCCCGCCCGCAGCGGGGCGTAGCGCAACACCAGCTCGAAGTTGTCGGAGCTGACGGAAGTGGTGAAATGCGTCGCCCCTGGCGCGGGGGGCGGAGTGCCCGCGCCGCCGTGGTCTTCGCCGTTGTGCGCGTCGGCCAAGCCGGGCAGGAGCAACAGCAGGGGCACCAGCCACCGCAGAATGCCCACCCGGCCGCGCGCCGGGATGCGAGAGAGAGTAAGGCTCATTGACCTTGGAGGAAATCGAGTTGAATCAGCGCCTGCCGGTAGCCGCGTACGGCGTCGAGGTAGTCGGTTCGAATCTGAGCGGCCTGTTGCAGGCTTTGCCCCAACAGGTAATAGCTCACCTCGCCGGCTCCGAAAAGGCGCTGCGCGGTGGTGGTGATGGCCGCCGCCTGCGGCAGGCCCGTGCGGGAGTAGTAGCGCAGGC
>JBKJUQ010000490.1:0-1678 GCA_046590685.1 Hymenobacteraceae bacterium | reverse complement strand
CGACGTCGTCGACGTCATCCTGGACCTCGAAAAGCGCTACCACCTCACCATCCCCGACGAAGTCCCCTTCAAGCTAGTCGGCGATTTCGTGAAGTACGTCGCCCGCCACCAGCCCGCTATGGCTGCCTAAAGGGATCTTCCCCAGTGGTCAAATGCGAAACGCCCCGCCGACTTTTACAGTCGGCGGGGCGTTTTTGTGCGTTGTGCGTGATAATCCGGCTATCTAACCTACCGCACGTTCCCGCCCGAATCGCCGCCGGAGTAGTCGGCGCGGTGCGACGAGTCGCGCGAGCCATCGGTCGTCAGGGCACGCAGGCTGTGGTCGCGGGTGGCTTCCGGCGCGGGCTGGCCGTGGGTTTCGCGGCTCAAATCGGCGGCCTGCGGCTTCGGTGCGAGGGCCACGTGCCCGGCCCCCTCCCCGCTGGTGCGCTCCCACGCCTCAAACCGATCCATCTCGTCCTTGATCGTCCCCGTAAACCACGCCAGCAGCGCCACGTCGTCGAGCAGCCCGATGACGGGGATGAAATCCGGAATCGCGTCGATCGGACTCAGGAAGTACAGCAGCACCGCCGTACCGCCGAGCAGCACCGGCGTCGGGATGCCGTGGTACCGACCACTCGCCGCCGCCCCGATCAGGCGAAACAGCACTTGCAGGCTCATCCACACATCACCAGCCAGTTGGCCGATGTCCTTCTTCTCAGCGGCCTTCTTGTAGGAGTCGTTCAGGAGCTGCTTGATGCGCAGCGGCTTCTTAACGTATTCTTCGGCCTTGCCGAGGACCCGCTTGAAAACGGGCGAGTCCGCGATCTGCTGACCGGAGGGGCGGGGTTGCGGGTTGTTATCCATTGAGGTGAAAGTTGAAAGCAGTGATTGCGCCCCTGTACCGATAAAGCGCGGCCAGGGTTGGCCCGGCGCGAACGCCGATTAGTCAGCTTTCCGGCGTAGGGTAACCCGTCGCCACCGGCGCGGCCGACCGCTTTCCTCCCCTTACCGCCGCCAGCACGTCTCGCGAACCACCACGCCCGCGATTACAGCAGCTCGACCAGCGTCTCCAGACCGATCCCGCGCGAGCCTTTCAGCAGCACCCGCCGGCCGCGCGGGGCGTGCGCGGTCAGCCACGCGGCCGCGTCGGCTTTGGTCCTGAAGTGCCGGGCAACCGGGTAAGCCGCCGCCGCCGCCGCCATCTGCGGCCCCACGAGCAGCACCTCCCCCAACCCTAATTCGGCGAGCAGGCCCCCAATCACCCGGTGCTCCGCCGCCGACTCCTCGCCCAGCTCCAGCATATCGCCCAGAATCAGCAGCTTCGGCAGCGGCTCTCCCGCCTCATCGGTCAACGGCAGAGTCGCGAAGTGGCGCAACGCGGCGGTAACCGAGCTCGGATTCGCGTTGTAGGCATCGAGCGTAAGGTGGTTGCCCGTAGCGGGCCGAAACGCCAGCTGCGAGCGGTTGTTGGCGGGCGCGTAAGCCGCCAGCGCCGCCTGAATATCGCCCTCGGAAACCCCCAGGAAGCGCCCCACCGCCGCCGCCGCCGCCAGATTCTCGAAGTTATAAGCGCCGCTGATCTGCGTCGTAAACGGCGCCGAATGGGAATCGAGCGCCAGCACCACGAAGGGCTCAGCGCCCACCAAACGAGCCGGCGCCGGGTACGTGACGGCTTCGGGAACCCGGGCCGTCCAGG
>JBKJUQ010000479.1:0-4938 GCA_046590685.1 Hymenobacteraceae bacterium | reverse complement strand
CCCAACTACGTCGACTTCGAGCCCACGCTGCTGGTGCGCGAGTGCGGCAAGATGGAGGTGCTGGACCGCCTGCTGGTGAAGCTGCACGCCACCGGCCACCGCGTGCTGCTGTCGGGGTCGGCCGCCGAGGCGGAGCTGCTGACCGACTTCCGCCGCGAGAATGCCGCGTTCCTGACCGATCTCACCGGCCGCCTCACCCTGCCGGAATTGCTCGCCGTGCTGCGCGAAGCCGACGCGCTGGTGGCCTCCGGCACCGGCCCGTTGCATCTGGCGGCGGCGTTGGGGCGACGCGCCGTTGGTCTTTTCCCCCCCTTGCGGCCCATTCATCCGGGGCGCTGGGGAGCATTGGGCGTGCGCGCTATCTCGCTCGTCACCCCCGCGCGCACTGCCTGTTCCGACTGCGTTGGCCGCCCCGCGGCCTGTCATTGCCTGCCCGAAATATCGCCCGCGCAGGTCATCACCGCTCTGGAAGGCTAAACCCGGTTCGGCGTACCTTCGGCCATTACCGTATGCTGCCTATGCCCTTACCCCCGCCCGACCACGTCTCGCCCGCCGCCGATCCCGCGCCCGTGCCGGCTGGCTGGTGGCCCGCGCTGGTGGCCCGGCAGCGCCGCAACGAGCTGACGCTGCCCGTCCTGGGGTTTGGGTGCGCGCTGTACGTGGTGGGCTTGTTTACGTCGCGGGCGCTGATTTCGCTTTCGCCCCTCGTGCTGCTGCTGGCGGCTGGCCTCAACCGCGACCGCCTACGCGCCTGGCGGGCGTACTGGCGCAATCCGGTGGCCCTCGTGCCGGCCGCCCTGTATGCGCTGGTCGTGGCGAGCGTGGTGATGACGAGTGACATGGCCGAGTGGCGCCATCAGATATTCCGACAGTTGCCCTTGGTCGTCGTGCCGTTGGCCTTGGCGGTAGCGCCGCCGCTACCGGCCCGGTACCGCGCGGCGTTGGCCACGTGGTGGCTGACGGTAGGCACGGCGGTTGCCGCGGCCACTTTAGTATACTTTCTGCGTCATCGGGCCGCTATCGAGGAAAGCATTTCGCGCAGCAAGACGCAGACGGCCATAACGGGTATTGGGCACATCTATTTCGGGGTGATGCTCGCCCTCTGTACCCTGTACGGGCTACAGATCGCCTGCTCGTCAACCCAATCCCGCTCCAGGGGCGCGCGCCTCGCGGCGGGCTTAGCGGCGCTCCTGTGCGCCATCACGATGCATATGCTGGCTTACCGCACGGGCTTGGTCGCGCTCTACGGTGCTTTAGCCGTCAGCGTCGTCCGGACGCTCATTGTGCGGCGTCAGCTGGTCGTGGGTTCAGCTATGGTCATTGGCTTACTCGCTACCCCGGTCGCGGCCTACTATTCGCTAAATTCCGTCCAACGCCGGGTCAGTCAGACTCAGGACGACCTGAACCGTTTTCGGAGCGGCCAGGATATCAATGAATACTCGCTCTCGCAGCGACTGGCGGCGTGGTCTACCGCGCTTACGCTGGTTCGGCAGCACTGGCTGCTGGGGGTAGGCCAAGCCGATGTGCCGCACGTAATGCGTGAGCAGTATGCCCGCCAGAGTTTCGGGTTACGGATCGAAAACCAGATTCTGCCCCATAACCAGTACCTCCAGTACTTGCTGGGCGGGGGCGTGGTCGCCCTAGGTCTTCTGCTGACTTTATTGCTGTTGCCCGTGCTGGCGAGCCCGACCCGCGGCGACCCCTTCGTGCAGCACTTGGTGGCAACAGTGGGCTTTGCTCTTTTCTTTGACTCGATGTTGGAAGTTCAGTACGGGCTTCATCCCTTCGTGCTGCATTATGCGGTGTTGGTCGTGGGGCCCTGGCAGCGGCGGCTACTCGCCGAATTTCCGGCAGATGGTGGCCATGACCGACCATAACCTCAGCCGCCCGGCTGCGGTATAGCGCCTGCGGCACCACCTTTGCGCCGAACTCACTTCACCCTGTGGCCGAACCTCTTTCGGCTGCCCCTCCAGCGCGTATGAGCGACTATCGCGAACGCAATCGCCAACTCAGCAAGGCCGAAAAAGACCGGCGCTTCGAAGCGGAGCTGATGCCCGTCATCGATGCGCTTTACAATTTTGCTTTCCGACTGACCCTCGACGAAGACGACGCCAACGATCTCGTCCAGGAAACCTACCTCAAGGCGTACCGGTTTTTTGATTATTTCGAGCAAGGCACCAACGCGAAAGCGTGGCTTTTTCGAATTCTCAAAAACTCGTTCATCAACGATTTTCGGCGCAAAAGTAAGCAACCGGCGAAAGTCGATTACTCCGAGATTGAGGGCTACTATAACTCCGAGGACGTGGAAAGCGACGCCGACGCCGGCGGCTCCACGACCGATATGCGGGCCCAGGTAACGCAGGAGCTCATCGGCGATGAGGTGGCCCGCGCCCTCAATACGTTGCCAATCGATTTCCGGACCGTGATCATCCTCTGCGACCTTGAGGGCTTCACGTACGAGGAGATGGCAAAGATTCTTGACATTCCGATCGGTACGGTCCGGTCGCGGCTACACCGGGCCCGGCAGAGCCTGAAAGACAAGCTTGGCCGTTACGCGCGGTCTATGGGTTATGGTGATGATGCCGAGAGCGCTGATCCTGAGGCTACTGGCGATGAAAGTGCGGCGTGAGTGAACTTTATGCCTGCCTCAGGCACGTTTGGGCGACATCTGCAATGCACGCCGTTGGTCTTTTCACCATTTTCCCTATTCCCCTCACCGTTCAATTTACCCGCCGATGAATACTACTAACCACGGCGCTGACCGTTCCCGCTCGATTGCCACAGAGCCCCTGATGGCCGCCGAGCCGGAGACCGACTGCGATAAGATTGCGACTGTACTTGACAAGGTTGAGGTTGGCGACGCCAGCCCCGAAGAAGTTGATTACCTGCTCGACCACGCCCAAGATTGTTCACCTTGCTTTTCGTCTATCGATAAACAGCGACTTTTTATCTCCTTCGTGCAGGGCAATGTGCGGCAGAAAGGCGTTCCGGCGAGCCTCGCCAGCGCTATTCGGGCCTCCATCGAGCACGAAGCCATCGCGTAGTTAGCGCCTGTGGAGGCTCCGCTACCGGAGCGTGCGGGCTTTACTCCCCGTTCGCTGCGCTAGCTTCGCGGCCTGATGCCGCCTCTCGCCTCCTCCGCTCTGCCTACTGAATTTCATTCCGCTACTGCTAGCTCCGACGGATTCGTTGGGAAGCTACTAGTCTTTTGTGCCCCGTCGGGGGCCGGTAAGACGACTATCGTGCGCCACTTAGTGGGCCACGATGAGCGGCTAGCGTTCAGTATTTCGGCGTGCACGCGCGATAAGCGCGGCCGCACCGAGCAGCACGGCAAGGACTATTATTTTATTTCGGTCGAGGAGTTTCGCGCCCGCATTGAGCGAGACGAATTTGTGGAGTGGGAAGAAGTATACGAGGGCGCCTACTACGGAACCCTTAAAATTGAGCTGGAACGTATTTGGGCCACGGGACGCCACGCCGTACTCGATCTCGACGTTAAGGGGGGCTTGAGCGTGAAGCGCTATTTCGGCGCCCGCGCATTGGGGGTATTTGTTAAGCCGCCCTCGCTCGAAACCCTTGCCGAGCGATTGACGGCCCGCAACACGGATTCGGCTTCGAGTATCAGCAGCCGGCTCTACAAAGCCGGCTTCGAACTCACATTCGCTGATAAGTTCGATGCAGTGGTGATCAATGATCAATTGCCCGAGGCCATCGCGCAAGCGGAGCAGCTCGTGAATACCTTTATTGGTGATTGAGCGATTTTCGATTGAGCGATTACGCAGTAAATCGAAACTCACTCAATCACTCAATCGAAAATAAATGCGCATCGGCCTGTTCTTCGGCTCGTTTAATCCTATCCACGTTGGGCACCTGATTTTGGCCAACGTGATGGCCCAGCACACCGATCTCGACGCGGTGTGGCTCGTGGTTTCGCCGCAGAACCCTCTCAAGGCCGCCAGCACGCTGCTGCCGGCCGCCGAGCGCCTCCAGATGGCCCGGCTTGCCGTCGACTACAACGACCGTTTGCGGGTGAGCAACGTGGAATTCAGTTTGCCGCAGCCGTCGTACACAGTCGACACGCTCGCGCACCTCGAAAGTCAGTACCCTACGTATCAATTCGCGCTGCTGCTCGGGGAAGACAACCTGCCGACCCTGCCGAAGTGGAAGAACTATCAGGTTCTGCTCGATCGATATCCGCTGTACGTCTACCCGCGGCCGGGCACCGCGGTATCACCGTTGCACGAGCACCCGGCGGTACGTCTGTTGCCAACGCCCCTGCTCGACATCTCCGCGACGTACATCCGCGACTGCGTACGGGCGGGCAAATCCATCCGTTACCTCGTGCCCGATGCAGTCGAAGAATACATTCGGCGCCACGGGTTTTGGCAGGCATAATCTTACTCCGGGTATAACAGGTATTTCGCGCGCCGCTCCCGGTAAGTAGCCAACCCTGGCGCCCACGTAGCCCGAATCTGCTCTTCCGTGAGACCGCCTTCGATCTGCTGGCGCAAGGTTTTGGTGCCGGCCAGATTCGCGAAGAAGGGATTAAAAAAGGTGCTCTTCGTCGCTGATTGCTGATAAAAGTCGAGCAGCCAGCGTAGCGTGAAGCGGGGCGCGGGTTGGATCGCAGCAAGGTCCGGACCGTAGCAACGCCGGTTCACCAGGAGAGGAGCCGCGTTGGCAGGGCCCGGGCGCGGCACGAAGACGTGCGCGGTGTCGGCGTACGCGGGATGACCAATCTGCTCAAATGGCCGGTCAGTACCGCGTCCCACGCTGACTCCCGTACCTTCAAACAGGCACAAGCTAGGGTACAGCCGAATGGCTCGCGCCGTGCGCAGGTTGGGTGATGGCGCTACCGGAATCACCCACGGCGTAGCGTGGGTATAGTTCGCCACGGGTACCACCATCAGGCGGGGCTGCACGCCACCGGCGAGCCAG
>JBKJUQ010000388.1:0-2477 GCA_046590685.1 Hymenobacteraceae bacterium | reverse complement strand
TGCGGCGAGCCCGCCGTCGCGCGGAATGTGATCCCGTTAGGAATAACTACCCGCCGCAGCCCCGGCGCATCGGCGGAGGGGTTGAGTTGAGGGATGAGGAAATCGGTAAAAAAAGCTTCGGAAGTCAGCTGGCGCACCAGGTCCGGATTCGTCTGATCGGCTCGCTGGTTAGTCATGATCGCCCAGGTGAGCGTTCGGCGCGTGGTATCGGTACCGACAATTTCCAAAAACCGAAAGTCCAGATCAACCGAGTAAATCTCCGCCCGACGCTGCGTGTGTATGCCGATACGGGGCAGACCTATGGGAGCGGGGTCGAACTCACGGATCGCGAGCTGCTGATTCCGTCCCAGCGTTATGTACGCGGACGTAAAGAACAGGCTACTGGTGGACGGGTTCGGATAAACCAGTGGAAGGCTGGTGGTTCCCTGCACCACGGTGCCGGTTCGGGTGTTGCGCGCCACCACGCGGTACGAGATGCTGGTGTCGGCATCGAGGCCCTGATACCCTTGGGAGCCAATAGGCGGCGTCTGGTACACGACCTGCCCTGTAGGGTTGAAGGTGCCGGGGGGCTTAACGGTATTCGCCACGCGCTCGAGCAGAAATTCGACCTTCACGCTCGAATCGGGCCGCAAAAACTGGAGCTTGGCTTCAATCACGCCCGCCGGGAACGTGATGGAGTCGGACGCAGTCGCGGCGATCGTGATCGCGTTGCTTTTGGTATTCAGAAACGCTTTACTGATGCTGACGCGCTGCTCCACGTGCCCGGGATCGAGCACGGCGTACACGATGGTCGTTTCGTGGTAGGCATCGTTGGGGTCGAGGTCGGTTTCGCAGGCACCCAAGCCAACGCTCAGGATGGCCATTGACAGGAGGGCGCCGGCCCGGCGCGGAGAGTACAGTTTCACGGGGTCAAAGATACGTGGCCGCTCAGGGGTGCTTTGGGGCTTACGCGCGCTGCCCCAGACCGCGCAAGGCCGCTTCTTCCGCGGCCGTGAGGGCGCGCCACTGACCGGGCGCTAATCCGCCGAGCGTCAGCGGACCGATAGCGGCGCGAATGAGCCGCAGCGTGGGCAGGCCCACGGCGGCCGTCATCCGGCGTACCTGCCGGTTCTTGCCTTCCCGCAGCGTGACTTCAAGCCACGCCGTCGGAATAACGGCCCGGAACCGGATCGGCGGCGTCCGCGGCCAGAGATCCGCCGGTTCGGCAGGCAGCGCGCGGGCCTCGGCGGGCGCGGTCGGGCCGGTTTTAAGCACCAGGCCGCCCGCTCGCAGCCGCGCCAGGGCGTCTTCGGTCGGCACGCCTTCTACCTGCACCCAGTACGTTTTCGGCACCTTGAACTTGGGGTCGCTCAGGCGGTGCTGGAGGCCCGCATCGGACGTCAGCAGCACCAATCCCTCCGAGTCAGAATCGAGCCGCCCGACGGGATACACCCCCGTCACCGACACGAATTCCTTGAGCGTGCGGCGCCCGCCTTCATCCGTGAACTGGGTCAGGACGCCGTAGGGCTTGTTGAGAAGGAGGGTAGGCATCTTGAACTGAGAAATGCGAACTGAGAAATGCGAACTGCGAACTGCGAACTGAGAACTGAGAACTGCGAGCTACCGAAGCTCGTCGCTTGTCGCACCTCTCACTTCTCACTTAAAATCAATACCCTCCCAAGTACTTGCGCGCGGCCCACTCCACCGTCAGGAGCGCGAGCAGGGCGAAGAACAACCAGCGCAGGTTGATGAGGTCGCGTAGCTGCTCGTCGGCGTGCAGGATGGCGGGAAACTTGGCCGCCAGGAGCGTCTTCTCCAGCGCGGCGAGCTGGCTGGGGTAGAACAGCTGCCCCCCCGAACGTTTGGCGAGCTGGCTCAGCAGGTTATGATCAGCGCGGGCCGTGAGGGCTTCGAGCTGAAGGTCGCGCACGAAGATTTCGCCGCTGGCCGTCTCGGGCCGGCCCTCCACGGTGGCGCGGGCCGAGTAGCGATAGAGCCCGGCGGGCAGCGAGCCTACCGTGAGGCCGGGCGTGCCCTCCGCGTTGATGAAGGAAAACGTGCGCGGGCGGTTTTTCTCGTCCGTGAGGGTGACGGTGACCGCCTGGCCGTACACCCGCTCGTAGAGCGCATTGTAGGCCTCAACCCCAAACACGACATCGTCGGCGGTGGTCAGCTCGTCGCGACGCGGGAAAACGCGCAGCTTTTGCTTGTTGTCGGCGGCGGTGAGCAAGCCCACGACGCCGTTGACCACCCGGTCGTAGGCTTCGGGTTGGTTGTCGTGGGCGGCGGCTTCGGCCAGGCGCCACTGCCACGTATTCTCGCCGGCCAGCACGGCGGTGCGTTGCCCGGCACGGGTCTGCGTCACGAGCAGCGGCTTCGCCGTGGGCACCCGCCCCACCTGCTGCCACAGCAGCACGTCGGCCGCCGGCGAGACGCGAAAATCGGCGAAGGGCACCGTAGCCGGCGGATAATCGCGGACGCGGCGGGCCAGCTCGGCG
>JBKJUQ010000276.1:0-2297 GCA_046590685.1 Hymenobacteraceae bacterium | reverse complement strand
GGTGGGGGAAGGAATGGCGCAGTACGCGGTCGTTGCCTGCATCGTGCAGATGGCGCGGCGCGTCGGAATAGGGTCCGGCTGCGCGAGCCGAGCGTACTCAGCGCCCAGGATAGCGCGGTCGAAGTCGAAGTTGTGCGCCACGAGCGTGGTGGCTTGCCGCGCCGCCGCGCTAAACTCGGCCAACGCCGTCGGGAGTGGCCGCCCCGCCGCCACTGCCTGCGCGTGACTGATGCCGTGAATCATATTCGGCGGCACCGTCCAGCCATCGGGCCGAATAAGGTCGCACTGACTCGCCAGCTCTTCCCCGTCGGCCGCGAAAAGCACCCACGCGAGCTGCACGACGCGCGGCCAGTTGGCCGTATCGGTGAGGGGCGCGCGGTAGTCGCGCGGCAGACCAGTAGTTTCAGTGTCAAAGAACAGGATCATGGGAGCGTGAAGGGTGTACCGATGCCAGATAAATAAACCTCTTTGATTCAGCCGAACGAATATACTTTCGGTCACTCACTCTGCACGCTTCTGACGCCGGAGCTTATCTTCATTTTTGCGCATTTCCGCAAGTCGATATGACGACAAACGGCTTCCTACCGCTCTTCTACCGCTCTTCTCCAATGCCACGACCCGCAACCCGGAACCCAGGTTTGGGGTTGGCTAGGTTCGGGGTCGGCTGAGCCGTAATTTTGCGTTTTCGCCCTGTCCCGCCGATTTGATGGCTAAGAAGAAGACTGCTGCTGCCGATTCCCTTTCCGACGAAGTGGCCGTGATTGCCGCGCCTGTTCCGGTTGAGTTGCCCGTTCACCCGCGGCCTGAAGGCCGCGCCACGCAGGTAGCCGTCGTGCCCGAAACGCCCTTCATTGAGGTGTACGGCGCGCGGGTCCACAACCTCAAGAACCTCTCCCTCAAGCTCCCGCGCCACCAGCTGGTGGTGTTCACGGGCATTTCGGGGTCCGGCAAGTCGTCGCTCGCCTTCGATACGATCTACGCCGAGGGGCAGCGGCGCTACACCGAAACGTTCTCGGCGTACGCCCGCACGTTCCTGGGGGGGCTGGAACGGCCCGACGTCGACAAGATCGAGGGGCTCTCGCCGGTGATCTCCATCGAGCAGAAGACGACTTCGCGTAACCCGCGCTCCACCGTCGGGACGATTACGGAGGTGTACGACTTCCTGCGGCTGCTCTACGCCCGTACGGCCATCGCGTACTCCTACGCCACCGGCGAGGCGATGGTGCGGCAGTCGGACGACCAGATCGTGGCCTCGATTCAGGAGCGCTTCCCGGAGCGGCGGCTCGTGCTGCTCGCGCCGGTGGTGAAGGGCCGCAAAGGCCACTACCGCGAGCTGTTCGAGCAGCTGCGTAAGTCGGGCTACCTGCGGGCGCGCGTCGACGGCGAGCTGCGCGAGCTGGTGCCGAAGATGCAGGTCGACCGCTACAAGATGCACGACATCGAAGTTGTCATCGACAAGATCAAAGTCGGCCCGACGCCCGACGACCGCTACCGGCTGAGTCAGTCGGTGCAGACGGCGCTCGGGCAGGGCAAGGGGCAGCTGCTCGTGCTCGACGCCGACTCGCAGCAGACGGCCTTTTACTCGCGCTTCCTGATGGACCCGGCCACGGGCATCGCCTACGACGACCCCGCGCCGAACACGTTCTCGTTCAACTCGCCCTATGGCGCCTGCCCGACGTGCAACGGGCTGGGCGAAGTGCGCGAGATCACGGAAGAAACCCTCATCCCCGACCCTACGCTGCCGATCAGCCGCGGGGGCATCGCCCCGCTGGGCGAGTACCGCGACATCTGGATTTTTCAGGAGATCGGCCGGCTGCTCAAGCGCTACAAAGCCTCGCTGAGCACGCCCATCAACAAGCTGCCCGACGATGTGCGGAGCCTGCTCGTCAACGGTCCGCCCGACCCCGAAACGGCCACGTCGGATGAGTTTCAGGGGCTGATTCCGTTTCTGAAGGAGCAGCTCGAATCCGATTCTGATTCCATCCGCGACTGGTTGCAGGAGTACACCCGCGTCACGCCGTGCCCGGAGTGCACCGGCTACCGCCTCAAGCGCGAGGCGCTGCATTTTAAGCTCGACGGCCGCAACATCGGCGAGCTGAGCACGATGGATCTGCTGGAGCTGCGCGCCTGGCTCACGGGCCTCGAAGACCGGCTCAACGAGCGCCAGAACGTCATCGCCCGCGAGCTGCTCAAGGAAATCCGCAAGCGCGTGGGCTTCCTGCTCGACGTCGGCCTCGACTACCTCACCCTCCACCGCCCGGTGCGGAGCCTCTCCGGCGGTGAAAGCCAGCGCATCC
>JBKJUQ010000354.1:0-1795 GCA_046590685.1 Hymenobacteraceae bacterium | reverse complement strand
CTTTTCTTTCGATGAATAACGCGCTTAGATCCTCCAAAAAATGCTGTTACAATTTGCTACAATTTGTAACCTTTTGTAACCATTTGTCACAAGAAGTCACAATTTGTAACAAATTGTGCCGGCATAAGCGCAGCCGCGCATCCTGGAGGGAGGCTTATCTCACTACCAACCGCCGGGAGGAACTGCCCGTCTGCCGAAACAAATTCCGGCAGATAGACCGAGCACTTCGAGAGTGGCCGTGCAGCCGCAAAACATCAGGATAGATTAGTTGACTGCTTCGAGTCGGACGCGCTGAATTCGCGCATCCAGCACTCGCCAGTCGGGCAGGTGGCGGGCTACTTCGGCCCAGAATTTTTTCCCGTGACTTTTGACCTTCGTGTGGCAGAGCTCGTGGACGATGAGGTAATCGATGAGCGCGTAGGGCAGGCGGATGGCTTCGGTGTTGAGCACGAGCACGTCTGTGGGCGAGCAACTGCCCCAGCGGTGCGTCATCCGCCGGAAGGTGAGGCGGGTGTAGCTCAGGCCGGTTTGCTTCGCCCACTGTGCCACGCGGAGCGGGAGCTTCTCGCTGGCGCGGTCGCGCATAAACCGCTCGATGGCGGCGCGGATTGTCGCCTGCGGATCGGGGTCGGTGGAGTTGAGGGTGATGCGGAAGCGGGAATGGTTGAACGTGACTTCCGGGCGGGTCAAGCCTTCCACCGACACTACTTCGGTGTAGTAGCTGCGACCCAGGTAGGTGATGCGCGAGCCGGTGACGATGGCCTCCGCCACCGGAGCCTGCACGAGCGCGAGCTTGGCGAGAATCCAGCGGGCCTTCTGGCGGATCAGGCGCGCGGCGTCCTCGACGGGGAGCCGGCGGCCTTTGAGCACCACGCCGTGGGCGCGGTCGACGGTGATGTAGTGCGCCTTGAGCGTGGGACGCTCGACGACGGTGTAGGCAATGCGCGCGTCGCCGTAGAGCAGCTCAGGCATTCGGGTTCTTGCGCAGCAGGTTGACCAGGTCCTTCGCTTTCTGCCGGGCGATCTCCGGGAGCCCGTCTCGTAGCAGGCGGAAGAGCGTGTTCTCGATGTCCTTGGCGACTTCGCCTTTATCCTCCCAGCCCACGATGTCGAGCTTGCCGCTTACGGCGGTTAGCAGCTGGGCCGTGATCTCGGCCGCGGTGGGGCTGTCCCAGTGGGTTTTGAGGGAGTTGAAGACGGCCACTTGCCGGGGCGTGCTGAAGCCGTGGGCGTTGCCCTCGCGGGCTTCGTCGGCGAGGGTATCCTGAAGCTTGTCGTATTCGAGCAGCAGTTGCGTTTGGGCGAGGCGGTTGGCGGCGTACTCTTCCAGCAGGGCTTCGAGGCGGTCGGCGAGGGGCTTGAAAAAGTCGGGGTTACGGCCCATTCCCACCTTGATGGTATGCGCAAGCTGGTGGCGGATCTTGAGCTCGCGGGTGGCCGGCGAGGCGCCCGCCAGCTCGGCGCGGAATTTCTCGCGGTCGATGATCGACACGGGCTCGGCCAGCAGGTTCTCGACCCCCGTCGAGGTGAGGTGCTCGTTGATGAGGACTTGCAGGCGCCGGCTTTCGTCGGCGCTGATCTTCAATTCCTCGTCGTCGGGGAATGCGTTGCGGGCGCGCAGCCGCAGCTCGTTGAAGAGCAGGAAATCAGGCTGAAACTTCAGCGCCGCCGGGTGGGGCAGCACGATGCTCACCGACTTGTTGAACGCCTTGAGCAGCGCCTTGAACGTGTCGCGCCTATCCAGCGGCTCGATGTAGTGCAGGGCGGCGTCGAGGTACGGTTCGCGGGCGTAGCG
>JBKJUQ010000291.1:0-8912 GCA_046590685.1 Hymenobacteraceae bacterium | reverse complement strand
GGCTACGCCGACCCCGAATTTGTGCCCGAGCTGCCGCGCTTCCGCCTGCCGCTGGCGGCCGTGCGCGACGGCTCGCACCGCGCCTTCGAGATCAGCGGCGACTCGATGCTGCCGCTCGCCTCCGGGACGGTGGTGGTGGGCCGCTACCTCACCGACCCCGCCCGCGATGCGCGCGACGGCGCGCCGTGCGTGGTGGTCGGTACTGAGGGTATCGTGTTTAAGCGCGTCTACCGGGCGGGCAAGAAGAATGGCGAGCCCGTGCTGGAGCTGCGATCCGACAACCCCGCCTACGCGCCCTACACCATCGCCGCGGCCGACGTCCGGGAGCTCTGGGAAGCGCGGGCCTACCTGAGCACTGCCTTTCCGGCCGCCCCCGATGGCGCCGCCCCGGAATCAGGACCAGCCCTGAGCGCTGTCGAGATGACGGCCCTGCTGCGCGATTTGCAGCGCGAAATCCACGCGCTGAAAGCCAAGTAGGGGGCCATAGCTGCTCGCCTTGCGAACCGACGTTGCGGATTATTAGATGTGCGTCCCCGTTAGGGGACACCGTTCGGTAGGATGAGAGCTTTTTTAGATTTGGGGTCCCCGTTAGGGGATACCGGCGGGCGGTTCGGGTATCCCCTAACGGGGACAAGGGGCCGGGATACGTTGGGCTACCGAGCGGTGTCCCCTGACGGGGACACCAGGAGTTATCGACACCTTCCGTTCGCCAAACGCGCTTCCTCCGCCCCGCCGGAGGAAGCGCGTTGTTGCTTTGTGACTTCCAATCCGCTTCTGATGCTGCAGTACGTTCCCGCCGCCGCCCGCTTTGCCGCCGACCTAGGGGGCTTGCAGGCGCAGTTTCTGTTTTCCTTCGCCCACCATCAGGACCCCGAGAACGTATCGTTCGGGCCGTTGCGCGCCTTCAACGACTTCACGCTCGCGCCGCGCACGGCCCTGCCGCTGCACCCGCACACCGAAGTAGAAGTCGTGATCATCGCGTTGGAAGGCACGCTCACGTACTCCGATGCCGCCGGCAATCACCGCGATCTGCGGACCGGGCACGCGCTGCGCCTGACGGCTGGCACGGGTACGCAGCACGCGGAAGCGAATCGCGGGGCCAGCGCTGCCCACGCGCTGGAGCTGTGGTTTCAGCCCGGTCAGGCCAACATATTGCCTTCCCAGGAGCAAAAGCGGATCGACTTAGAGGCGCGCTCCACTGGCTGGACCCCCGTAGTCAGCGGGCGGGGCGATGGCGGTGGCGATGCCGTCTTCCTGAACTGCGACGCCAGCGTGTGGTGGGCGGCGCTGCCCGCCGGAGCGAGTCAGACCTACCTGGCCGATGACGACCGCCAGCTGTTGCTCTACGCCGTCAGCGGCGCCCTCGTAGTAAACGGGCAGCCCCTGGCGGCCGGCGACCACGTCCGGCTCGTGGCCGAATCGCGGGTGGTGGTAGCCAGCCCCACCGGTGGTAAAGTCTTATTGGTGGACGTGGGCGCGTAGGAGGACGAGGGTAGATTTTGCGGGGTGCAGCTGGAAACGTGCGGTGTAGCGCGGTTGACCCCTTGTGTAAACAGGGGGGCAGCGAAAAAATAAGCTTACTTAAGTGGTTCGTCCTCGCTGGTGAATGGGGTAAGGTAAACGTGTCGTAGAATTGCGTTTGCAACATCTCCGTTACGCCAGTGGCTGATTCTACCGTCTTACCTGAGTTCGTCGCGCCCGCCGTGGGCCGTCCCCGGCGTCGGCCGCCGTGGAGTGTCGCGTTGGCGCTACTGGTTCTGCTGACTACCGTCGGCGCGTTGGTGCCGGGCACCGAGCTGCAACCACCCACTGGGGGCGCCATATCGCCGGCAGACACCGCGTGGCTCCTCACGGCCTCCGGGCTGGTGCTGCTGATGACGCCCGGCTTGTCGTTTTTCTACGGCGGGATGGTGTCGCGGCAGAGCTTGATTTCAACGATGCTCCAAAGCTTCGTGGCCCTGGGAGTGGTATCGGTGCTGTGGGTGGCGGTGGGGTTCTCGCTCGCCTTCGGTACCTCGTGGCACGGGCTGATCGGCTCGCCCCTCACGTTCGCGTTTTTTCGGAACGTCGGCCTCGGCTCCGACGCGGCGCTCTCGCCGACGGTGCCCCTGCTGCTGTTCGCCCTGTTCCAGCTCAAGTTTGCCATCATTACCCCGGCGCTCATCACCGGGTCGTTCGCGGGGCGGGTGCGGTTTTCGGGGTATCTGGTGTTTATGACGCTTTTTACGCTCTTCATCTACACCCCCCTCGCGCACTGGACGTGGCACCCCGAAGGCTTCCTGCGCCGCTGGGGCGTGCTCGATTTCGCGGGGGGCACGGTGGTGCACCTGTCGGCCGGGCTGGCGGCGCTGGCGGCGGCGGCCTACCTGGGGCCGCGCCGCGCGCACGTCGCGGGGCAGGCCGAAGAGCCCGCCAACATTCCGTACGTGCTGCTCGGCACGGGGCTGCTGTGGTTTGGCTGGTTTGGGTTCAACGCCGGCTCGGCGCTCGGCGCCAACGCGCTGGCGGTGCAGGCTTTCGCTACGACCAACTCGGCGTCGGCCGCCGCGATGCTGGCGTGGCTGCTGCTCGACGCGGCGCGCGGGCAGAAGATCACCGCGCTCGGCGCGTGCATTGGCGCGGTGGTCGGGCTGGTCGCCATCACGCCGGCGGCAGGATTCGTAACGGTGCCGCAATCGTTGCTGATCGGCGTGGTGGCGAGCTTGATCTCCAACTACGCCGTGCGACTCAAGCACCGGACGGGCCTCGACGATACGCTCGACGTCTTCCCGTGCCACGGCCTCGGCGGCGCCGTGGGGATGGTGCTGACGGCCGTGTTCGCTAAAGACGGCGGGCTGCTCGCCACCGGCGACCCGACGCTGCTGCTGAAGCACCTGGCTGCGCTTGCCGTCGTGGCCGTCTTCGTGCTCGGCGGATCGTGGGCGCTGTACTGGCTGACGGCGCGCATCGTCCCGCTACGCGTGACGGAAGCGGAAGAAGCCGTCGGCCTCGACCTCAGCCAGCACGGCGAGTCGGCGTAACTCTCGGGCTATAAGCGCACTTCCAGCGACCCGTAGAACCCCCGCCCGTCGCTCGGCAGAATGCCCGGCCCAGGGTAGCCGGTGGCGCGGCGCGTGAAGTAGCGCGCATCGGTGAGGTTAGTGATACCCGCGCCGAGCGTGTAGCGCCGCCACGCATAGGAGCCGCCTAAGTCGGCAACGGTGTAGGCCGGAATAATGCCGACGGTGGCGGCGGCGTTCGCGATTCGGGCGTTGGTCGCGTCGGTGAACTGCTCACTGGTGTGGGCTACCTGCCCAGTGAGCGCCAGGCCACCGCGCCGGTAGCTCATGCCCGTCCGCACGACGTGGCGCGGGGCCATCTCGACGCGCTTGCCGTCGATCGCCGCCGACGGCGCGCGCACGTAGCGCGCGTCGGTGAAGCCGTAGGAAGCAAACAGGGAGAGGTCGCCGACGCGCTCGGTCGGCCACTTAATGAGACGCAACGGGTGAAGCTCGGCGTACGTCTCGGCGCCGACCGAGCGCGACGCGGCAACGTTGGTACGGGTCGTGCCCGACTGGCCGATGCGGTCGTTGTAGTGCAGCGTGAAAGCGCCCACGTCGAAAGTGAGCCACTCGCCGTCGCCTACCGCGCCGCGGTAGCCGACTTCCGCCGAATAGCCGCTCTGATCCTTGAGGTTAGGGTCAACGGTCAGGTTGGGGTTGTTGACGCGCAGGTCATTGAAGGATACGGCAGCATAGTTCTGGGCTACGCTGGCGTAGAGGTCGGTACGGGCCGTGAGCTGGTAGCCCGAGCTAAGGCCGAACATCGGGAAGGTGCGCCGCCGGGAGCGCGCGTCGGCAATGGCCGGGCTGGTGGCGCTCTGGCGGTAGTAACCGGCGGATGAGGTGCTCAGGTATTCGAGCCGGGCGCCGGGAGTAAGTGTCAGGCGTGGCCCGAGGTGAAAGACGTTCTCAATGAACGCCGCCGCATTCCAGGACGGAAATTCGTAGTCGAAGCTTTCGAGCGCATCGGGGCGCAAAAAGCGGAAGTCGGCCGCGTCGCCGGCCGGACCTTTTCCCTGTTGGCGCGTCGTGTGGCCCCGATACAGGCGCGCGCCGATGAGCAAATCACCGCGCAGCCACCCGTTCGCACTGAGCGGGTAGGCTCTGGCCAGCCGGGCTTCGGTCCCGGCGTTGCGGTACTGATCGGCGAGGAAGTCACGCTCAGCGCCTTCGTCGGCTTTATCGATGGCGATGAGGTTGCCGAGCGAGTAGCGGTGAGCCACCAGCCCCCACGTGCGCACGTTGAGGTGCGTACGCTCCGTCACGTCGTAATCCACCACGACAGCGGGCAGTAGCCATTGGGCGCGGTACCAGTTGCGGTTACGCGACGAGCCACGTGGGTCAGCGGCAAATTCCGCGTCGGTGCGGCCACCCGGCTGCTGCATCCCGTAGCGCATCGCCGTGAGGTCGAGGGTGAGGCGCAGGCGCGCGGTGGCCTGCCACCGGACGGTGCCGAAAGCCGTGCCCTGGGAGAAGCCATTGTTGTCGCGCCAGCCATCGCCGCGCCGAAACTGCCCGAAGCCCAGGTAGCTCCACTGGCCCGCCGTGCCCCCAACGGTAGCAGCCGTTGAGGCCAGACCGAATGAGCCACCCGTTTGGCGCAGCGTGGCGGTGAGCGGCCGGTCACGGGGAGGCGCTTTCAGGATAAAATTCAGCAGGCCGCCGAACTGTGGCCCGTACTGGAGCGAGGCCGCGCCGCGCACCACCTCCACGCGCTCGACAGCTTCGAGTGGGGGCGTGTAGTACGACTCGGGGTAGCCGAGCGGATCAGCGGCAATGTCGTAGCCGTTCTGCCGGGCATTGAATTCCTGCACCCGATTCGGATTCAGCCCGCGCACCCCGACGCTCAGCTGCATTCCGGCGCCGTCGATCTCGGGCACGTTGGCGCCGGGCACGCGCGCCAGCAGCTGCCGCGCCGGGTTGGTGGCCAGGTTGGCCTGGAGCTGGGTGACGTTGATGAGCTCCGAGCGCCGGCCGGCATAGATAGCGTCCGGGGTGACGTCGGCGAGGCGTCCGACGACGTCGCTCGGCCGGCGCACCTGAATAAGTACCTCTTCCAGCTGCCGCGTCCGGGCCGTATCGGCCGGTGGCCGCGACTGCGCCCGCAACGCGTTGGGCAGCAGCCACAGGGTGAGAAGACAAGGAAGGGGTACGAGGGAGCGGAAGCGCATCAATGCGGGAGCGGAGAGAGCGAAAGGGTGGCAAAGCCAAAAGCCAACCCAGGACTGGCTGGGGCCGGGCACCCGGCACGCACGAGCCACGGCGGGCGAATGGACGAAAAGCGCAGCTTCAAGGTCGCCGGTCGGCCAGCGGCGGCGGCAGATCAGCCAAGGGTAAAATCCAGGTTTTGGGGGCGAAGGAGTCGGTTTCCCGCGCCAGATCTACGCTGGGGTCAACGAGGAGCTGCGCGGGGCGACCATTAAGCGTCGCCCACGCTTCGGCGCGGACTTCGAGCGGGGCGCGGCGGCGTTCCTCCGTGGCCAGGAAATGCGCAAACTGCACCAGCATATCGGGTTGGGTGCTCAGCATGCGCGCCTGCTGCCGGGTGAGATACCGTCGCGGGTCAACCCTCCAGGTGCGGCCGGTGGCGGGGTCGCGGACGTGAAAGTCGACGGTGCCGGCTTTTTCGATGAGCATAATGTTCCAACTGTACCGAAACCCTTGCTCCGTCCAGAGCACGTTGCCCGGGTAAAGGAGATGCCGGAAAGGCAGGAGTAGCTGCCCCAGAAACAGGCCGACGATTACGGCCAGCCGAACCCGCGCCATTCCCCTGAAGTCGGTCGGCGTGTCTGCCAGCGGGGGCGTCATCAGCACGGTCGTTCGCGCGGCGCGCAGCATCAAGGGAACGGCAAACAGCCAGTTGAGCACGCGCTGGTGCGTTCCGGGGCGGAAAAACACCCACGTCGACACCAGCATCGCCCACGGGAAAATGCCGATGTAGAAGAGGTGGGCGGTGAGCAGGTGAAAGACTACCACCACCGCGTAGGCCGCGGGACGGGTCCGCTCGCGCCAGAGAAAAAACGGTATTGTCAGGTCGAAGAGGCACGCCGCCCACGCCACTGCGTACGCCACCCACGCGTCGTCGAGCAGCGGGCCGATGACGGGTAGCGCCGTATTGGCGGCGAGCCAGATTTTGAGTGGTTGGGCGTCGAGCAGCCAGTCGGCTTTGAGCTTGGCTACTCCGCCGAAGAAATACACCGATGCGACTTGCAGCTTCATCACCCAGAGCATCCACGCCGGCAGCGTAGACTGGGCCCAGGTGGAGCCCTTGCGCCACGCATCCACCGACCAGCCGCGGTGCGCGGGCAGCAGAACCAGCAGCGCGGCCGCCAGCGTGACGTAGTAGTAGTGGTTGAGATAGTTGGTCTTGTCCAGCAGCTCAATGTAGCTGAACGTGGCGAGCAGCACGACCGCCGAGAGCCGGTAGTACGCGCCCAAGGCCACGCCCAGCGCGCTCACGGCCAGTAAGCCGAACACGCCGTAGAGCGCGCCCGCCGGTAAGCGCGGTACCCACTCGAAGCCGTAGTACGGGAAGAAAAGTCGCGGCTGGATGTAGAGCTCCTCAATCCAGCCGTGGGCCCAGAACCGCACCGTCGCGAAACAGACCAGCAACCCGAGCGCCACCCGAAATCCCGCCAGCGGAGCCAGGGAGGTGGGCCGCGCCGCGCGTTTTTTGAGGTGGTTCAGCAATCCTTCGCTCACGAATATGCCTTAGTCGCCGTCGTTGTCATTGAAGGTCAGCAGTACGCCGAGCTTGCTGACGGCCTCGGTTTTGAGCAGCACTGTGAGCATCTTGACGTCAACTTGCAGGTCAAGTACCGGTTGGCGTTCCTGCCCGACTAAGCTGACCACGTCGCCGGTGGCGCGGGTGTACGCGGCGTCCAGTCGGCCGTTAATGGCTCCCGAAAGCGCCTGCCCGCCTGCGCTCTGCGCCCCGAGGTGGTCGAGTAGCCCATTGAGGCCGGGCTGGTTAGAGGTTCCTGGCCAGACCGCGCGAATCCCGTCGAGGCTGGCCCGAATCAGCTGACCCGACGTGCCGCTACGGTAGCCCTCAGCCGAGGCGGGCTGGGCAGTGCCGCCGTTCTCGTCGCCAAGGGGCCGGCCGAGGCGGTCGTTTTTGATCGTTTCGATCGTCTGAACCGAGGCGTTCACGAGCAGGCTCAGCGACGAGGTGACGTCGTTGCCATCGGCTTCCACAAACTGCGCCCGATCCGGACCACTCCGCCAGGCGGTGGACGTCGCCTCGGTGCGGGCGCGAAGGTCGGTGGCAATGGCTGTGAGATAGGCACGGCGGCGCGGCGCGGCGGGTCCGGTGGTTAAGCGCGTGAGTACGGCTTGGTTTCCCCCGTCCCGCTCGAACAGCAGGTATTCGAGCGCCCAAACGCCTTTAGCCGTGGTGGGTCGGGTATCGACGAATGCCTGGTCGATAGGTGGCGTCGCGGCGATGGCGTTTTCAATGGTCACCGGATCGGCTTCAGCGCCGATACCGCTGCGTAGATTCAGTGTTTCGGCCGGGCCAAAAGCGAAGACGTCGGTGCGCTTCCAGGCGCGGGCGGCCTCCAGCCAGGCATCCTGCGCGCGCTCCAGGTCGGCGGAGGTCGGGTTGGCGCCGAGCAGATCGATTGCCGCGTGCAGCTGGGTGGCGTACTGCGCCAGCTCCTCGTAGGCCGGTACGACGGCAGTATCCCGCAGGCGCGTGAGCATCGCGCGCCGGTCGTAGGTGGCAAACAGATCGTTGGTGGGGTCGTCTTTGTCTTTCTGGCAACCCGTGATGAGCAGTACGAAGCCGAGCGCGACGAACAGGGAGCGGAGCGGAGCGAGTGAGTAGCTCAAAGGGAGTTCAGGAATTTGAGAACGGCCGCGCGATCTGCCTGCGACAGCCTAGCGAAGGCATCGCGGCTGCGCTGGGCCTCGCCACCGTGCCAGAGCACAGCTTCTTCGAGCGACCGGGCGCGACCGTCGTGGAGGTAGAAGGAATGACGGCTGACGGCCTGGAACAACCCGATGCCCCACAGCGGCGGCGTACGCCACTCGGCGCCCGTTGCCTCGAAGTCAGGCCGTCCGTCGGCCAGGCCGGGACCCATGTCGTGCAGCAGCATGTCGGTATAGGGCCGTATGGTTTGGCGAGTGAGCGTCGGGTCAATAGCCGATTCCCCGGTTTGGAGTTTCGGCCGGTGGCAGCCGCCGCAATTCAGGGTCTGCACGAACAGCTGCTTGCCGCGTACCACCGTGGCATCTTGCCACTGCCGACGGCCGGGAACCGCGAGGGTACCCGAATAGTACGCTACCCGGCCAAGGTTAAGGTCCGACAGCTCGTAGGGCTCCAGCGCCGATGTGTTGCCCGACGGGGCGGTCTGGCAGTCCTGCTGCGGCGAGGTGCAGTTCTCCGCCCGGAAAAGCACACTCGTGATGCCCATATCGCCCGCGAAAGCGCCCGCCGTCTGCTGCTTTAAGCTCGGCTGATTGGCTTTCCAGCCGAAGCGACCGAGGGCGCGGCGCTGGTACTCAACTTCCCACACGTAGTTTGGGCGTCCCGAAATGCCGTCGCCATTCAGGTCGGTTGGGTCGGCCAGCGCGACGATCGTGGCCTCTGGCAGCGCTTCCAGCAGGCCCAGGCCGGGCATCTGAGGGGCTACGCGGGGCGAGGTAAGGACGCCCGCGCCGAGTGGCCCGTAGGCCAGCGTCTGGAAGGAATACGTCGGGCGCCGGAGCGTATACGGGGTACCGTCTGGGTATTGGCCGGCTTCTTCGGCGTACGTAATCGCCACTTCACCCTCGGCCGCCACTCCGGGGATGCCGTGGTTGGAAAGCTGATCGCCGTACGTCGGGTCGGGTAGGGGACCTCCGTGGGCATCCTGGCCGGGCAAGCTC
>JBKJUQ010000273.1:0-3952 GCA_046590685.1 Hymenobacteraceae bacterium | reverse complement strand
GAAGTCGTTTTCGAGCACGATGAAGCGGCTCTACACCTACGAGGACCCCAAGACGGGCGAGAACGCCTCGCTGCTGAGTCGCGATACGTGGGAGGTGGTGCACAAGCACGCGGCGATCCTCGACTCGGCCATCATCTACGACCGCGACTACTCGTACGATTACTTCGGGTTTAAGACGCTGGAGCGCTCGTACCTGCTGCGCCTCGACGGCAAAGTGGTGGAGCGGCCGCAGCATATGCTGATGCGGGTGGCGGTGGGCATCCACGGCCACGACCTGGAGGCGGCGATCGAGACGTACAACCTGATGAGCGAGCGGTGGTTTACCCACGCGACGCCAACGCTCTTCAACGCGGGCACGCCGAAGCCGCAGCTTTCGTCGTGCTTCCTGCTGAGCATGAAGGACGACTCGATTGAGGGCATCTACGACACGCTCAAGAACTGCGCGCTGATCTCGCAGTCGGCGGGGGGAATCGGGCTGGCGATTCACAACGTGCGCGCGACGGGCTCCTACATCAAGGGAACGAACGGGACGTCGAACGGGCTGGTGCCGATGCTCAAGGTGTTCAACGACACGGCGCGGTACGTCGATCAGGGCGGTGGCAAGCGCAAGGGGGCGTTCGCGATTTACCTGGAGCCCTGGCACGCGGATATCTTCGATTTCCTCGACCTCAAGAAAAACCACGGCAAGGAGGAAAATCGCGCCCGCGATTTGTTTTTCGCCCTCTGGACGCCCGACCTGTTCATGGAGCGGGTGGAGGACAACGGCGCCTGGACGCTGATGTGCCCCAACGAGTGCCCCGGCCTGAGCGACTGCTGGGGCCAGGACTTCGAGCGGCTGTACACGAAGTACGAGCGCGAGGGCCGCGGCCGCGCCACCATCGAGGCGCGCAAGCTGTGGGCGGCGATTCTGGACTCGCAGACCGAGACGGGTACGCCGTATATGCTCTTCAAGGACGCGGCAAACCGGAAATCGAACCAGCAGAACCTGGGCACGATCAAGAGCTCGAATCTGTGCACGGAGATCATCGAGTACACCGACGAGAATGAGATCGCGGTGTGCAACCTCGCCTCGCTGGCCTTGCCGCGCTACGTGACGGACGAGGGCGGGCAGAAGCGCTTCGACCACCAGCGGCTCTATGAGGTGACGTACCACGCGACGCTCAACCTCAACAAGGTCATCGATATCAACTACTACCCGGTGCCGGAAGCGGAGCGCTCGAACCGGCGTCACCGCCCGATCGGGCTCGGGGTGCAGGGGCTGGCCGATACGTTCATCGCGCTGCGGATGCCGTTCGAGAGCGAGGAAGCGGCGGGCCTCAACAAAGACATCTTCGAGACGATCTACTTCGCGGCGTGCACGGCGTCGATGGAGCTGGCGAAGCGCGACGGCGCCTACGAAACCTACGAGGGCTCGCCGATGAGCAAGGGGCAGTTTCAGTTCGATATGTGGGGCGTGACGCCCGAGAGCAACCGCTGGGACTGGGCCGCGCTGCGCGAGCAGGTGAAGGCCCACGGGATGCGCAACTCGCTGCTGGTGGCACCGATGCCGACGGCTTCCACGTCGCAGATTCTGGGCAACAACGAGGCGTTTGAGCCTTACACCTCCAACATCTACGTGCGGCGGGTGCTGAGTGGGGAGTTTATGGTGGTGAACAAGCACCTGCTGAAAGACCTGATCGGGCTGGGCATCTGGAACGAGACGATGAAGACGCAGATCATCGCGGCGAACGGCTCGGTGCAGAACATCCCCGGGATTCCGCAGCACATCAAAGACCTCTACAAGACGGTCTGGGAGATTTCGCAGCGCACGATCATCGATATGGCCGCCGACCGCGGCGCCTACATCTGCCAGAGCCAGAGCCTCAACCTGCACGTGCAGAACGTGAACGCCGGCAAGATGACGAGTATGCACTTCCACTCCTGGAAGCGCGGCCTCAAAACGGGGATGTACTACCTGCGCACCAAAGCCGCCGTCGACGCGATCAAATTCACCGTCGAGAAACAAGCCGCCGAGACGCTGGAGCCGGTTTATAATGATGCGGAGGCGCTGGCCTGCTCGTTGGATAACCCGGAAGCGTGCGAGGCTTGCGGGTCGTAATCACAAAAGCTAAGAGGCCAACCGACTGGTTGGCCTCTTAGCTTTAAATGCCCTTGTTTTTCAGAATGAAGATTGATTTTATTTGCTCAGTTACATCAGTAGCAGCATTAGCATTTTTATTGATTTGCGGTATACCTGCATGTGGCCAAGCACCTGCGACGGAAGCTGTTGGGCGTGAAGTAGAGCGGCTGTTACCATCCGGCACGTACACGGTAGCAATAATGGATAGCTTGTCAATGGACAAGCAGACGGCCGCATTAATGCTGCGATTTCAGAAGCTCATGCAAGAGCATCCTGATTGGGCGGAGGCTATGCGAAGGGCCCCTAAGCCAGCTAAAATGGATGCACGCTTTGGGTTTTCTCAGGCTGAAGAAGAACAGATTAAAACCTCTTCTTCGAGGATGCGGGTAGCTTCGACAGGTTCGGAAAGCGTCAAAGTCACCACCTCAGGCGGAACCGTCCGATTTATTGGTACTGGCCGATTAACGTTTATGAATGAGGTTTGGATTGACTTAGCGCATAACGAAGCTCATATGGTGGACTACACACTCCCTTTTAAGAAAACTATTGAAGTAAGTGATGCCTCCAACGCGTATGGCAGTGCGTGGAAGGCTTATGAGTGGAAATACCTGAACATACCAGAGGAAAAGCTCGACAAAATGAGCATTGACCAGATGAAGAAGTCTGATATAACACTCTGCGAAGTGCAAGTCGGAGAATTGATGCCAACTGGGCAAATGTTTTTGAAATTGAAAATGACTGTTCTTAAAAAGGGTATTAAGCAGGTGGGAACGGAAGTGCCATTATTCTTCTCCAAGCAATAGCACCCCACTCGCGCGGGGCTCTGCCCCCTGTGGAACTATTGGCCGGCCTCTGGCCGGCACCCACTGTGGGGCAGGCGAGACGCCTGCAAATGGCACACACGGGGCAGAGCCCCGCGCGAGAGGTTGTGGGACGGCCGTACGCGCGGTAAGGGCGGCGGCCTAGCCGCGTAGCATCGGCCGCGAGCAGATGGAATCCCACGCGATAGTGCAGGGTGTCGTGTAAATTACAAACGCGCGCCAACAAGTTGGCAGCAGTAAGTTTGGCCGATGCGTACGTTTTCCTTATTCGCCTTTTGGGTGCTGTTGCTATTGGGGCTGCCCGCTGAAGTCACTGCGCAGCATGTGTATTATCTCACGGCCCAGCCAGGCGTTCGGCACGTGGGTGATGTAGATCTGAATCGGGGCAAGATAACGGTGAAGGATGCCGAGGGCAAGCACCGGTGGACGATGCAGGAGGTGGATGCTATTCAGTTTCAAAATAGTCGGTTCAAGCAGGTGCGCAATCTGCGAATCGCGTCATCTGCGCCCTTCACGGCACTGGTAGAAGTACTCGATAGTGGGCAAGTAGCGTTGCTGAAGTATAAGGAAGCAGCCAGTGCTGCAGATCCGAATAATATATTTTATTTCCTGCAAAAAGGCACTGATTCGCCCATCTATCTGGATTCACCCAACTTTCGCTACACTTTAGGGCGGGGCATAATCGACGTCTTATGGCCGCTGGTGACAAACCGGCCTGATTTGCAGGAGGCATTAACACGCGGGGGAGTAAAAGATTATAATTTTTTCGACTTCATCCATGCTCTGAATACAGGTACCCCCTACGTGCAGCTTAAGCTAAATGGAGAGAAAGTCAAGGTAAAAGAAAAACAATAGCACTTCTCACATTCGCGTAGCGCACCAGCCCCCGTTGGCGATGGTAACGCGTGCCTGGTGGCGGGCGCGTTTCAACAGTAACAACTTAGCCTGTCATTGCTAGCGGAGCGAAGCAATCCGACGAATGCTCAACGCCCACTTGCGCCGGATTGCTTTG
>JBKJUQ010000308.1:0-2486 GCA_046590685.1 Hymenobacteraceae bacterium | reverse complement strand
GCAGGTCGGCAACTGGCTGCCCGCCGAGACGCTCCAGGCGGGCCGCGACTACCTCGTCACATCAAGGGCCCGCTCACGACGCCCGCCGGTGGCGGCATCCGCTCGCTGAATGTGGCCCTGCGCCAGGAGCTTGACCTGTACGCCTGCGTGCGGCCGGTGCGGTGGTTCGAGGGCGTGCCCTCGCCTGTGAAGCGCCCGGAGCTGACGGATATGGTCATCTTCCGCGAGAATACGGAGGATATCTACGCCGGCATCGAGTACATGAGCGGCACGGCGCAGGCGCAGAAGATGCTCGAATTCCTGCAGGACGAGATGGGCGTCAAGAAGATCCGCTTCCCGGAGTCGTCGTCGTTCGGCGTGAAGCCGATGTCGAAGGAAGGCTCCGAGCGGCTGGTGCGCGCGGCCATCAAGTACGCGCTGGAACACAAGAAGCCGTCGGTGACGATCGTGCACAAGGGCAACATCATGAAGTTCACGGAAGGGGCCTTCAAGAACTGGGGCTACGACGTGGCGGAGAAGGAGTTCGGCGGCAAGGTGTTCACGTGGGTGCAGTACGATAAGATTGCCGCCAACATGGGCCCCGCCGCCGCCGAGGCTACGATGAAAGCCGCCGCCGCGGCCGGTAAGCTCATCGTGAAGGACTCGATCGCCGATGCCTTCCTCCAGCAGATTCTGCTTCGCCCAGCCGACTACTCGGTCATCGCGACGCCGAACCTCAACGGTGATTACATCTCCGACGCGCTCGCCGCGATCGTTGGGGGCATCGGCATCGCGCCGGGCGCCAACATCAACTACCTCACCGGCCACGCCATCTTCGAGGCCACCCACGGCACGGCGCCCAAGTACGCCGGTCAGGACAAGGTGAACCCCGGCTCGGTGATCCTCTCGGGGGTGATGATGCTGGAGTATATGGGCTGGCAGGAAGCGGCCGACCTCATCACCAACGGCATCGAAGCGGCCATCCACGCCAAGCGCGTGACGTACGACTTCGAGCGGCAAATGGAAGGCGCCACCCTCCTCAAGACGAGCGAGTTCGGCACCGAGATCATCAAGCAGATGCAGACCGCAACGGCGGCTGAGTAAGCCCCGTTGGCTGATTGTATAAGACGACGCCTCGGTCGGACTGTAATGGTCCGGCCGGGGCGTTGTGGTGTCGGTGGCGTTAGAAAAGTAGTGCTACGAGGCCGAC
Organism: Hymenobacteraceae bacterium; assembly: GCA_046590685.1. Classification (GTDB taxonomy): domain Bacteria; phylum Bacteroidota; class Bacteroidia; order Cytophagales; family Hymenobacteraceae; genus JANNMJ01. The sequence goes on along the minus strand of JBKJUQ010000308.1, from coordinate 1,297 downwards.
ACTAACACCACCCGGATTTCCTCCACCCGCTGCAGCTTGCGGTCGTTGGTGTAGAAAATATCAGCTTGTACCTCTTGGGCTGCGGCAAGTTGTAAAGCGTCTACTCCTTGCAGAAAATTGTATTTGGCTCGGAGGCGGGCAGCGGCTAAGGCAATCGGGCGCGTAACGGGTAACACCGTCACGTCAAAGTTGATCAGCCATTCTTCCATTTCCTGAAGGAGGTGAAGCTGATTCTTGCGCAGAGGCTGAACGCAGTATTCAGAGAAAGTAAGGACGCTCGTCTGAAACAGGGAATCTTCCTGCCAGGCATCCGCCAGAAAATCGCTCACTCGATGGCAGAATTCCGGGTGATCTTCGAGTAGATAAATGAGTGGGGCGGTGTCGAGGAATATCCTAGAACCGGTCATCGGCGCGTTGCTGATTGATGTACTCCTGCGCGTCCATCCCCCAAACGCCGGCCCCTTTCCCGATGATCTTACTCAGGAACGCCTGTGCCTGCGCGCGACGGTCCAGGCGCCGCTTCAGCTCCTGATACACGGTTTCGGCTTCCTCCGGCGTGAGAGCGGCGATTTGCTGGAGGATGAGGTCGGTCTTGCTCATGGTGGTAAGTGGGGGGTGAGCGGGGTACAATGCAGTGCGACAGAAAGTTGCGACTGTGCTACGTGGCGGGTCTGGAGACCCGCAAATAGTACACACGGGGCTGGAGCCCCGCGCGAGTGGAGGTGGCTAAAGGTGCCAAATTAGGAGCTGTGCCTAACAAAATACAAAGTGCGCCCATCGGAGCCGAAAGCAATGATAAACCAAATGTTGCGGCGCCCTCCTTCAACCGCGAAGGTGAAATCAGGAAGTATGGCAAGCTCGTTCATGTACCCATTCTGCTCTAGCTGTTCACGAGTCATTGTGTGCCATCGTTCACTTCGTTGAATTTTGGTCAGTAGTCGTTGATAAGCAGTATCCGGGAGTATAACCAATGCGGATGCTTGGTAGTCCCCGTGTTGATCGGGGTACGTAGCGCTTTTGGATTGGAAGTCGGTGTCAGCAGGTAATGATAGACCCGTGTTTTCCTTAAATTCATCGCGATAAAAATCCTCCCCTGGCCAAACGGCTCGAATGATTATCCAGGCAAAGCCAGTTACAAAGGCATAGCCCGCTATTCGCCACGCGGCCATTAGGTGGGGGTTATTGCGAGCATATAGCCATCTGCTGATCGCACGAAATACGATCACTAGTAGCGTTGGTACACCGATAAACAGTAATAAAAAGAAGATAATCACGTTAAATTAAAAACAGTATGTGC
>JBKJUQ010000562.1:0-9876 GCA_046590685.1 Hymenobacteraceae bacterium | reverse complement strand
CACCGAGCCCGGCGCGCCCTGGCCGGGCGTAAAGCCGGTAATAACAGGGGCTACGGAGAAGCTCGTAGCGCTGGTGGCCGTACCGCCCGCCGTGGTGACGTAGACCCGCCCGCTGGTGGCCAACGCCGGCACGGTGGCCGTGACGGTGGTGGCATCGACTACGGTGAAGCTCGTCGCCGCTACGGTGTTGAATTTGACGGCCGTAGCGCCGGTGAGGCTGACGCCCGTAATCGTGACGACCGTACCCGGGGCGCCGAAAGCGGGCGCAAAAGACGTGATCTGGGGCAACACCTTGAAGCTGGTCGCGCTGGTGGCCGTGCCGCCCGCCGTGGTGACGGTGATGGGGCCCGTGGTGGCACCGACCGGCACGGTGGTGGTGATGCTCGTGGAGCTCACCACGGTGAAGGCGGCGCTGGTGCCGTTGAACTTGACGCTGGTGGCACCAGCGAAATAATTGCCCGTGATGGTGACGGCCGCATCCTGATAGGCACCGGCGGAGGGGCTGAAGCTGGTGATGGTGGGCTGGATAGCGGTGCGGTAAATGCCAAAATAGGCACTCACTTTCGACCCATCACCGGTGGTCGTGAAGCTGCCGCCCGCGTTCACGTTGCCATTACCCGACACCGCCAGCGCGTTGACGGTACTATTAAGGCCCGTGCCCAGGGTGCTCCACGCCGAGCCGTCCCACTTAGCCACCCGGTTGGCCGCGATCCCGCCCGCCGTGGTGAAGTTGCCCCCCACGTAGACGTCCGTTCCCGCCACCGCCAGCGCATAAGCGAAGCTATTGACCCCCGTACCCAAAGCGCTCCACGCCGAGCCGTTCCACTTCGCGATGCGGCTGGCGGGCGCCCCGCCCGCGGTAGTGAAGCCACCGCCCACGTATAGGTCCGAACCCGATAAGGCCAACGCATAGACGGGGCCACTGACCCCCGCGCCCAGGGCGCTCCACGCCGAGCCGTTCCACTTCGCGATGAGGTTGGTCGCTACCCCGCCGGCCGTGGTGAAGCTGCCGCCCGCGTACACGTCCGAACCCGATACGGCCAGCGCGTTGACGGTGCCGCTGACCCCCGCACCCAGGGCGCTCCACGCCGAGCCGTTCCACTTCGCGATGCGGTTGGCCGCTACGCCGCCGGCCGTGGTAAAGCTGCCGCCCGCGTACACGTCCGCCCCCGACACGGCCAGTGCCCTGACGGTGCCAGTGATCCCCGCGCCCAGAGCGCTCCAGGTCGAGCCGTTCCATTTAGCCACGTTGCTGACCGCTACCCCGCCGGCCGTGGTGAATTCGCCCCCGACGTACACGTCCGACCCCGACACAGCCAGCGCATAGACGGGGCCGTTGACTCCCGTGCCCAGGGCGCTCCACGTCGAGCCGTTCCACTTGGCGATGCGGCTGGCCAATACCGCGCCCGCCGCGGTGAAGTCGCCCCCCGCGTACACATTCGTTCCCGCCACCGCCAGCGCCCTGATGGTGCCACTGACTCCGGGGCCCAAGGCGCGCCACGTCGTGCCGTTCCACTTGGCCACGTAGCTGGCCGCTACCCCGCCTGCCGCGGTGAAACTGCCCCCCGCGTACACGTCCGTCCCCACCACCGCCACCGCTTTGACGGCGCTATTGATACCGGTGCTGCCCAGGGCGCTCCACGCCGAGCCGTTCCACTTCGCCACGCGATTGGCCGCGATTCCGCCCGCCGTGGTGAAGTCGCCCCCCGCGTACACGTCCGTGCCCGACACGGCCAGCGCGTAAACGAAGCTATCGACCCCCGTGCCCAAAGCGCTCCACGCCGAGCCGTTCCACTTCGCTACGTTGTTAGCCGCTACCCCACCGGCCGTGGTGAATTCGCCCCCGACGTACACGTCTGACCCCGAGACGGCCAGCGCAGAGATACCGCCACTGATTCCCGCGCCCAGGGCGCTCCAGGCCGTGCCGTTCCATTTGGCCACACTGTTCGCGGCTACTCCGCCCGCCGTGGTGAAACTGCCGCCCGCGTACACGTCCGTGCCCGCCACCGCCAAGGCGTTGACGGTGCTGCTGACCCCCGCGCCCAGAGCGCTCCACACCGAGCCATTCCACTTCGCCACGCGGTTGGCCGCGATTGCGCCCGCCGTGGTGAAGTCGCCCCCCGCGTACACGTTCGTGCCGCTCACGGCCAGCGCGTAAACGTAGCTATTGACCCCGGCGCCTAAGGCGCTCCACGCCGTGCCGTTCCACTTGGCCACGTTATTGGCCGCGACCCCGCCCGCCGTAGTGAAGTTACCCCCGGCGTAGACGTCCGTGCCTGACACGGCCAGCGCATAAATGCCGCCACTCACCCCCGTGCCCAGGGCGGTCCACGCCGAGCCGTTCCATTTGGCCACGTTGTTGGCTCCTACTCCGCCCGCCGCCGTGAAACTGCCGCCCACGTACACGTCCGTGCCCGACACGGCCAGCGCGTAGACGTAGCCATTGACCCCCGGCACCCGGAACCCGTCCATCCAGATCTCATCCCCGGCGCCGGTGGTGGAGGTGGGCGCAAAGGCGGGTTGGCCGTTGGGGGCGGTCGTCAGCTGATAACCAGCGGGGTCGAAGGAGCCCGCGGCGCCCGGTTGCAGCGTGCCGTCGGGGTTGAGCACCCCCCGGATGCTGGGCGCCGGGTTGGCCGGCGCGAGGCGGCGTTGGGCGGCGGCGGGCAAGGTCAGGATAGCCAGCAGCAGCCAGCAAAGAACGTAGTACAGGTGTTTCACAAGCTGAACCGGGGGTTGGAAATATAGAATAACGGGGTCAAAAGCCTCGCAATCTGTCGTCTGGGTACGAAAGTTAATGCCTAGGACTGAATAATCTGCTGGCTTGCGCCCCGGCCTGTGGTTGCGCGGCGCAGGCTCGGCGACCGCCTGCCGCGAGCGGAGCGTGGCGGACAGCCGGCTCGGAGCGTGGCGAAGGGCAGCAATCTTCGGTTGCTCGGCGGAGATGCCCGACTACGTTGCGGAGCGATCGCGGAGGGCTTCGTCCCCCACGCTACGCTCGGGACCGGCTCTAACGCCAAACCGCCCCGCCGGCAAGGAGCCAGCGGGGCGGTTTCGGCTTCGGCCCGAACCAGTGGCGAACGAACGCCGCTACTCGACCACCAGCCGCCGCGTCGCCGCGCCAGCCCGCACGGTGTAGAGGCCGACCGGCAGGTCGCGCACGCTCAGTGTCGCGCCGGCGGCGGCGACGGCGGTGGTGCGCACCACCCGGCCCAGCGGGTCGAGCAGCTCCACGGCGACCACGGCCCGCGCATCGCCGCTGAGGCGCACGTCTACCCCCTCGTGGGCCGGGTTGGGGTACACCGCTAGCTGTAGCGGCTCGGCCCCGACGGTCGCCACCGCCAAGGGGCCGGGCCGTGAGCCGGGCCGGGGGCCGGTGTAGGTGAAGCCCGCGCGAGTGGCCGTGCCCGCCACCGTCGTCACGCTCACGCTGCCCGAAACGGCGCCCGCGGGCACCACGGCCGTAACCTTCCCCGCGCTCACCACCGCGTAGCTGCTCGCCGCCACCCCGCCGAAGCGTACCGCCGAGGCGCCCGTCAGATTCGTGCCGCTGACGGTCACCGTCGTGCCCGCCGATGCGCTGGTAGGCGTGAAGGAGCTGATCGTCGGCGGCAGGACGATGGTGAGGCTGGTAGCACTTTGCGCCATCCCAGCGGGGGTCGCCACGTACACCTTGCCCGTAGTGGCGCCAGCCGGCACGGCGGCCTGCACCTGCGTGGCCGACACGAGCGTGAAGCTCGTCGCGTTCGCCCCGTTGAAGCGCACCAGCGTCGCGCCGGTGAAATTGGTGCCCGTGATCGTCACCACCGTGCCGATGAGCACGTTGGTGGTGGGCGCGAAGCTGGTGATCGTCGGCAGCGCGCCGCTCACCACCGTAAAACTGGTGGCCGACACGCCGCTGCCGAAGGAGTTGGCGGCCGTGAGCGGGCCGGTGGTGGCGCCAGCGGGTACGGTAGCCGTGATCTGCGTGGGGGAGTTGTACGTCTTGACCGCGTTGAGCCCATTGAAGGCCACGGTGGTGGTGGTCGTGAAATTGCGCCCCTGCACGAGCACCACCGAGCCCGCCGCGCCCCGGCCGGGGGTGAAACTGGTGATGCTCGGCGCCACGGAGAAACTTGTGATAGAAGTGGCCATGCCGCCTGCGGTCGTCACGTACAGCTTGCCGGTGAGGGCCGTAGCGGGCACGGCGACGGTAATGGTCGTCGGATTCACGACTGTGAAGCTCGTCGCCGGCACGTTGTAGAACTTGACGACCGTGGCACCGTTGAAGCCCGTACCTGTGATCGTGACCAGCGTGCCAGCCGCGCCGGCCGCGGGCGAGAAGCTGCTGATGGTGGGCAGTACCTTGAAGGAAGCAGCGCTGGCGCTCGTGCCGCCGGGCGTGGTGATACCAATCCGACCAGTGCTGGCGCCGGGCGGCACCGTGGCCGTCGCACTCGTCTCGCTTGTCACGCTAAACGTCGTGGCGGCCACCCCATTGAACGTGATGTTGGTGGCGCCGGTGAACCCGGTGCCCGTGAGGGTCACCACGGTGCCCGCCGGGCCGCTGAGGGGGCTGAAGCCGGTGATGGTGGGCGCCAGCGTGACGTCGGGGTGGTAGATGGCGAAGCGGCCCGTCACTTTGGAGCGATCGCCCACGGTGGTGAAGCTGCCACCAGCAATCACGTCCGAGCCCATCGTGGTCAGGGCCCCGACATAATCGTATTGGTCCACACCTACCAGCCCGGAGCCTAAGGCCGCCCAGCGGGTGCCGTCCCAGTGGGCAATATTATCCACCCGCTCCCTGCCCGCAAAAAAGAAGGCACCACCCGCGTAGAGGTTCGCGCCGGATACCGTCAGCGCATCCACGTAATTATAGCCGATTCCATCTCCTAGCGCCGCCCAGGTTGCTCCATTCCATTTCGCGACCTTGGACGCCGCCATCCCGCCTGCGTTTGAGAATGCCCCCCCGATATACAGATCCGAACCGGCAACGGCCAGCGCATAGACTACGTTATCCGTGCCGGTTCCCAGTGCCTCCCACGTGGTGCCGGTCCACTGGGCAATCCGGTTGACGGTGACGCCGCCGGCCAACGTGAAGATTCCGCCAACGTAGAGATTTGTGCCGGACATGGCCAGCGCATAGACTGCGTTATCCGTGCCCGTTCCAAGTCCCGTCCAGGTTGAGCCATTCCATTTGGCGACATTGCTCGCGGCTACTCCGCCGGCGGCCTCGAACGTGCCCGCTGCGTACAGGCTCGTGCCTGAAACGGCCAGCGCCCGAACAACCTGTCCCGTTATGCCCGTGCCCAGCGCGCTCCAGCTACTGCCGTTCCACCGGGCCACGTGGCTGGCTGATACCCCGCCCGCCGAGGTAAACAAGCCCCCCGCGTAGAGTGTGGTACCAATCACGGCCAGCGCCCGAACGGTAGAGTCTACCCCTGTACCCAGCGCCGACCAGCTAGCACCATTCCATTTGACGATATTTCGGGCGGCGATGTTGCCCGCCGACTGAAAGCTGCCGCCCACGTACACATCCGTACCCACTACCAGTAGCGCCCGCACGTCGCCATTGAACCCGGTGCCCAGCGCCGTCCAGGCAGTGCCCGACCATTTCGCGATGGCGCACGCTCCCACGTCCCCCAGGGCAGTGAAGCTGCCACCCGCGTACAGGCCCGTGCCGGAAGTGACCAGCACCTTGACGCCGCCATTCGGTTGCGGGTCCATCGCTGTCCAGACGCTGCCGTTCCATTTGAAGATCTCTCCTACGGTACCATTCCAAACATCGTAGTCATTGTCGGTATATCCAACATATACGGTTGAGCCCATAACGGCCAGCGCAGCTACCCCGTGGCTGACACCCACCCCCAGCGCCACCCAGCTCGAACCGGTCCATTTCGCGACGTTGCTGGCCGCTATGCCCCCCACCGTGGTGAAATAGCCGCCGACGTACAAGCTCGTGCCCGCGACGGCCAGCGCGTGAACTTCCCCGTCAGTACCGGCTCCCAGCGCGCTCCAGGTCGAGCCGTTCCATCTGGCTATGTGGTTGGCGGTTAGTCCTCCCGCCGTCGTGAACTGCCCTCCGACGTACACATCTGCTCCTGCCACCGCCAGTGCCCACACACTATTATTGACACCGCTACCTAAGGCACTCCACGCTGTTCCATTCCACTTTGCCAAGTTACTCGCCACGACTCCGCCCACCGGGATGGAGCCCCCTGCGGTAGTAAAAATGCCCCCCACGTACACATCCGAGCCGGAAACGGCGAGTGCGAAGACTCCACTATAAGAGCTGGCTCCGTTCACACCCCGACCTAATGCCGTCCACGTGGTGCCGTTCCATTTGGCAACACTGCTGGCCGCAATACCTCCCGCGTACGTAAAAGTCCCCCCCGCGTACAAATCCGTGCCGGATATAGCCAGCGCGTACACTGTTCCGTAGATCCCACTACCCAGCTCCACCCACGCCGTGCCATTCCACTTAGCCACGCCGTTGGCGGGCACCGTGCCGATCGCCGTAAAGCTGCCGCCGACATATACTTCGCCGGTGCCCGCCACGGCGATGGTTTGTATAATTCCATTGGCACCGGGCACCCCGAAACCATCCTGCCAGCGTTGATCTTCCGCACTGGTCGGACTGGCGGGCCGGAAGGTGGGCTGGCCGTTGGGCGCCGTAACCATGCGGTACCCGGCGGGGTCGAAGGAGCCGTAGGTGCCGGGGCGCAGGGTGCCGTCGGGGTTGAGCACCTCGCGCAGGGGCTGGTCCACGGTAGTGGGGGGAGACTGTGCCTGGACGGAGCCAACGGTCAGCAACGCGACGAGAAGCAGAACGGCTCGCAACGAACGAGTGACCATGAGACAGCAGCAAGTAAGTGTGGGCATAGAGCACAACTTTGAAATGAAACCGGTAACCGACCCAAGCACCTAACTGGTCAGCGAATCGCTCGTCAGCAAAGCTACTGCTTTGATAGCCTGCAAGATTACTCCGTTGACGCCCGTTTTCGCTACCGCCCGCTCGGGTTTTAGACGACCTCACGCGGAAGCTCGGTGAACCAGGCAATTTGCTCGCTGAACCAGGCGCGCCGAAGCTGCTACTCCGACCGGCGAAGCCGGTCAGCACACGATGCTGCTCAAATTGGTGAATGACAAAGGCGTCGCCGTGTTTCCGGAGCTTCAGGGAAACGTTGAGGTGGGCCGCCCGTCCGTGGGCCAGCACGCGGCCGTCGCGATGGCGATTCCCCTCAACCAAACCCCGTTCGAAAAAGCCGGGCGCTACTCCTTCGAGCTGCGCAGCGACGGCAAGTGACGCGCGGGCCGGCCCCTGCTGGTAAGCCAGGTAGGTCCAGCCCAGTAACCGACGGGTATTCTTACTTCATGCTGCTGTAATAATCTAAAAACGAGCGAGCTGCTTCCCTGATCCGGAAGCAGCCCGCTCGTTTTTAGTTCTGGAAGGTTGTGCACAGTTTTTTGCACTGACGAAAACTGTGCACAACGTTGTGCACAGTTTTTTCTGATTTCGAAAAGTGTGCACAAAAGGCCGTTACGCAAAACCGCCCCGCTGGCACAGAGCCAGCGGGGCGGTTTCGGTTTCAGTGGCAGAGACGCATAGATGCGTATCCGGGCAGAATTTTACCTTATTCCTAGCCTGCTGCCAGCGCTTCGGCGCCACCGACGATTTCGAGAATCTCGGTCGTGATGGCGGCCTGGCGGGTACGGTTGTACGTCAGGCGCAGAGCTTTGAGCAGGTCGCCGGCGTTCTCGGTGGCCTTGTCCATCGCCGTCATGCGGGCGCCTTGCTCGCCAGCATTCGATTCGAGGACGGCTTTGTAGACCTGAATCTTGATCGACTTGGGGATCAGCTCCGTCAGGATTTCTTCCTGCGACGGCACGAACGTGTACCACGGCTCAGCGACGGCTTTCGTGCCGGGCACCTCGGCGGGGGGGGTGATCGGCAACAGCTGCTCGGCGCGCACGAGCTGGGTGGCGACGTTCTTGAACTCGTTGTATACCAGCTCGACGCGGTCGAACTCGCCCGCCCGGAAGCCGTCCATCGCCTGCTCGGCGGCTACCCGCACCTTGTCGAACGAGAGGTTCGCGAAGACGGTGGTATAGTCGCCGAGGAGCTTTTCGCCGCGCTTGCTCAGCGCTTCGTGCCCTTTCTTACCGATGGCGATGAAGCTGACGTTGCCGGCCTGGTACTGGGCGGCATAGCGCTCGCGGACGAGGGCGTTGACGCCTTTGATCACGTTGGCGTTGAAAGCGCCGCACAGGCCGCGGTCCGACGTGATGACGATGATGAGCACGCGGCGAACGTCGCGCTGAGTGGCGTACACGTTCTCAAAATCGTTGTCGTCCGTCAGGCGCGAGAGGTTGCCGAGCAAGCCGCTCAGGCGCTGCGCGTAGGGCCGCATCCGCATGATGCCGTCCTGCGCCCGCCGCAGCTTCGCGGCGGCGACCATCTTCATCGCCTTCGTGATCTGCTGGGTGCTCTGGACCGACGCGATGCGGGAGCGGACTTCTTTTAAGCTGGCCATAGGAGGAGGGTTAGAGGGTGGGAGGGTTAGAAGGTGGGGGGGTTGGAGAGCGGGAGGTGGGAGGATGTAAAGGGCAGTGGTTCGCCCTTTAACCTCCCCACCCTCTCACCCTTTAACCCTCCTACCTTCCCACCCTCCCACCTTCAAAAACTTAGTAGCCGGCCGCCAGCTCCTTCACCACCGTTTTGATGGCATTGGTGGTGGCCTCGTCGAGCTTGCCGGCTTTCAGGGCGTTGAGGGCGTCCTTGTGCTGGGCGTTCATCGTGCGGTTGAAGTTCTGCTCGAACTCGCGCACTTTGTTGACCGGCACTTTATCGAGCAGACCGTTGGTAGCAGCGTAGATGATCGCGACCTGGTCTTCGACCTTCACGGGCGAGTACTGCGCCTGCTTGAGGATTTCGAGGTTGCGCCGGCCGCGCTCAATGGTGAGCTTGGTCGAAGCGTCGAGGTCGGAGCCGAACTTGGAGAAGGCTTCGAGCTCCCGAAACTGCGCCTGATCGAGCTTGAGCGTACCCGCCACCTTCTTCATCGACTTGATCTGGGCGTTACCGCCCACGCGGCTCACCGAGATACCGACGTTGATAGCCGGCCGGATACCCGAGTTGAACAGGTTGGTTTCGAGGAAAATCTGCCCGTCGGTGATCGAGATCACGTTCGTCGGAATGTAGGCCGACACGTCGCCGGCCTGCGTTTCGATGATCGGCAGCGCCGTCAGCGAGCCGCCGCCTTTTACGATGTGGCGAATCGACTCGGGCAGGTCGTTCATCGACTGCGCGATGGCGTCGGAAGCGTTGATCTTTGCGGCACGCTCCAGCAGGCGGCTGTGGAGGTAGAACACGTCGCCGGGGTATGCTTCACGGCCCGGCGGGCGGCGGAGCAGCAGCGATACCTCGCGGTACGCCACGGCCTGCTTCGAGAGGTCATCGTACACCACCAGCGCCGGGCGACCCGTATCGCGGAAAAACTCGCCGATGGCGGCACCCGTGAACGGCGCGTAGAACTGGAGCGGTGCCGGAGCCGAAGCGGCCGCCGATACCACGACGGTGTAGGCCATCGCGCCACCGCGCTCCAGGGCCATCACCACCTGCGCGACGGTCGAAGCTTTCTGCCCGATTGCCACGTAGATGCAGAACACGGGCTCGCCGCGCTCATAGAACTCCTTCTGGTTGATGATGGCGTCGATCGCGACGGCCGACTTACCCGTCTGGCGGTCGCCGATGATGAGCTCGCGTTGGCCACGGCCAATCGGAATCATCGCGTCGATGGCCTTGATGCCGGTCTGCAGCGGCTCGTTTACCGGCTGGCGGAAGATCACGCCGGGCGCTTTACGCTCAAGCGGCATCTCGTAGAGTTGGCCGCTGAT
>JBKJUQ010000274.1:0-5878 GCA_046590685.1 Hymenobacteraceae bacterium | reverse complement strand
GTTTGAGCGTCAGCGTACGTCGAGTGACGTATCGCGGACCTTCGGTCCGCCGCTACGCCCTGGTTACGGCGGACCGGAGGTCCGCGGTACGTCCGTCCAGCGACTGCCAAACCGCTGTAAATGGTGCTTGTTGACTTAGCTTAGCAGATCTTCTGACTGGCCAGGCCGTTGGTGGCGCTGCCGCGCCGCAGGTCTGGAGACCTGCTAATCCAAGTTGCGGACTATGTCAGGTATCCCCGTCAGGGGATATCGTTCGTTAGCAACCCGACGTTTTCATCCCTCGCGGTCCCCGTCAGGGGATACCGAAGCCATCCGGGGGTATCCCCTGACGGGGACACGCATCATAAGGGCGTTTGCTGCTACCGAACGGTGTCCCCTGACGGGGACGCCTTCATTTGTCCGCAACTTGGGTCTGCTACTAGCCCGCACGGGGCTGGAGCCGCGCGCGAAAGAAACAGGGGTTGCCGTCGGGCCTTTCATCTATTTTTGGCTTATGCACCGCTTCCTGCTCCTGCTCGTGCTGGTGATGGCCGGCATCGCGCCAGCCGCCGCCCAGACCTACTTCAACGAGCGCTACCAAAGCCCTCTGCTCGGCCGCCAGCTGATCTTTACATCCGTGGTTCCTACGGATTCAGGCTACCTGGCCAGCGGCTTCTATTACAATTACCCAACGCCCGGCACGAATGGCTTGGTGCTCCGCTTTCTTTCCGCCACGGGCGAGGTTATCCGCAGCCGTTACTATGCCGGCTTCGCGACGGGCAATGCCAATGCCTTACACCGCTTGCCCGATGGCGGTTACGTGGCGGAGGCCCAGTGGGTCCGCACTTCGCCGCTACCCTTAGCCGGCTACACCGTGCTGCTACGCTTCGACTCGCAGGGCGATACGCTCTGGACGCGCCGCTACCTCAATGGCCGCTCCGATAATCCGCTCACGATGTGCGTGCTGCCCGCTGGCGGCTTTGCCATCGCGGGCTACGTGGGCGCGCCCACCGTGGGGCAATTGGATATGCTGCTCGTCCGGCTCGACGCCCGCGGCAACCGGCGCTGGTGGCGCCAGTACCCCAGTGCGGCGCAAAATGAGGCGTGGACGATGTCGGCCACGCCCGATGGCGGTTTTCTGCTGTGCGGCGATAATTACGACCTCACGCAGGTCAACACGTACATCCTCAAAGCCGACTCATTAGGCAACGAGCAATGGCACTATGAATGCGGCTCTCCTACCTACGATGATGGTGTTGCCGTGGGCACCGCCCTGCCCGATGGCAATTACCTGATTGCCTCCACCATTGGCAAACGCTTCAACGCCAGCAATAACCACACGTACTACCGGCAAATTCTGTACTGGCTGAACCCGCAGGGCCAGCTGCTGCGGCAACGCGAGTTTGGGCCGGAAGTCAAAAACGCGGCTACTCTAGCCCTGCATCTGCTACCCGACGGCTCGGTGGTGTGCGCCGGCCAGCAGGGCGATCGTACGCCCCAGCAGCTGCCCGAGGCGTTCATCTACAAGCTGCGCCCCAACGGCGACAGCGCCTGGTTCCATACCTACAAAAAGCTGCTCGGCCGCGACAGCCACAACTACCTGCGCGACCTGCGCCCCACGGCCGATGGGGGCTTCGTGGCTGCCGGGTTTCTCTTCAGCTATCCGCCCGATACCGGCGCCCACGACGCGTGGGTGTTCAAGGTCGATTCGCTCGGGCGGCTCCAGGCGCCGGTCGGCGTAGCTCCCGCGATCGACCCCGACGGGCTGGCCCTCTACCCCAACCCGTCGCCCGAGGGGCGTTTTACGCTCGAAGCACCGGCGGGCGCTACCCTGACGGTTAGCGACGCGTTGGGCCGCCGGGTTTTCCTCGCCCCGCAGGCCCCAGGCAAGACGCTGCTCGACCTTTCGGCCGCGCCCTCTGGCCTCTACCTGTTGCGCCTGACGTGGCCCGATGGGCGGCACCTGACGCGCCGGCTGGTGCGCTAGGGGGGTGTTTCGCGCTCTGGGTACCGGGTCTGCTCAGATGCCGATGCCGTCGCGGTGGTAGATGTCGGGCAGGAAGCGTAACGCGCCATTCTCGGCCACGCAGGTGGCGTAGCGCACGTAGATAGCGATCGGTTGGCGCAGGCGGATGTCGCGCGGGCGGGGCTGGCGGGCGCATTCTTCGGCACTGGGGAGGCGGGCGGACTGGCCGCCGCGCCGCAGCAGCCAGGCGGCAAGGGCCATGGGGTCTTCGAGGCGGATGCACCCGTGGCTGAGGGCGCGGGTGGGGCGGGCGAAAAGCGGGCGGAAGGGCGTGTCGTGGACGTAGACCGAGTAGGGGTTGGCGAAGCGGAAGACGATGTTGCCGAGCGAGTTGTCGCAGCCGGCCATCTGGCGAATCGAGTACGCAAAATTCCGCTTCGTGACCTGCGACCAGTCGATGGCCTGCGGGTCGAGCTGCTGGCCGCTGGCGCCGTAGAGGGCCAGCTCGTTGCGCGTCAGGTAGCTCGCGTCCTGTTGCAGGCGGGGCAGCATCTCCTTGGTAGCGATCGAGCGCGGGACGTGCCAGTCGGGCGCCAGCGTGAAGTACCGGATCGTGCTGCTGAGGATGGGGGTGGTGGTAGCGGGGGCGCCCACGATGACGCGGTGGCGGCGCAGCACGGAGTCGCCGACGACGACTTGCAGCTCGTACGAGGGGATGTTGATCAGTACGTACGCCGAGTCGGTGGGGAGGTCGTCCCAGCGCCAGCGCTCCAGGTTGACGGCGGCTTGCTCGTACTGGGCCTGGTGCCGGTCGGCGGAATCGGGGGCGACGGGCAGCGCCAGCCACTGGGCGAGGGCTTGCTGGAGCAGGCGGTATTCGCGATTGGGGGGTTGGTGGGCCAGCATCGCGGCGGGTACGTGGCGGCTATCCGCGCCCCCCAGGGCGGCGCGCAGGATCGCGGCGGGCTGCCAGGCGCGCCCCGCCGCGCGCTCCCGCGCCGACGGGGTGTAGGGGCGCAGTCGACCGCGACTCACGTCGCGCATAAAGCGCAGCACCGCGTCGCTGAGCAGGACGTCGAGCCGGGCCTGCTGCCGGGCGCTGGCGGTGGGCGAAGCCGGGTGCGGGAGCGAATCGCGCAGGGCCAGCAATCGCGGGAGGCCGTACGCATCGGGGCGTAGACCGTGCTCGGGCGCGCGGATTAGCAGCGCGAGGGCGGCCAGCGCATCGGGGTTGAAACCGGCCCCGGCGTCACCCGCGGAGCTGATCCAGACGGGCCCGGACGCCGAATCGTAGAGCGCGCGAACATCGGCGCCGGCCTGCAACCCCAGCGCGGCATCGGCGGCGCGGGAGCTGCCGGCGACGGCGGTGTCGAGCAACGCCTGAATCAGCGGCGCCACCGGCACGGGTGGGGGCAGGAGCTGGGGCAGGAATTGGGACAGGATGCGGCGGGCTACCGTCGCTTGGCCGGTGACCTCTCGTTGCGCTGGCGCGTCGTTGCAGCCCAGCCCGGCGACGGCCAGTAGCAGATACGCAGCCGGCCGGCACCACCAGCGGAAGCGCCGTACCTGAGCCGGGAGCCGGCACGTCGCCCAGCCCGCCAGCGGGACCGGCAGAGACATCGAGCGCGGGAACATCGACCGCGGATTCACCTACGCGACGGCCAGCTCCGTGACCGGCTCCGGGATGCCCGCCGCCACCAGCTCGTGCGCCACCGGCCGATTATTTTCCCACGCGTCGAAGCTGGTCATCGTGGCCTCGGCGATGTTGGTGAGGGCTTCGCGGGTGAGGTAAGCCTGGTGGCCCGTGACCAGCACGTTGGGAAAGGTCAGCAGTTGCGTGAGAGTATCGTCGAGAGGGAGCGGCTGGAGGCGGTGATCGGTGAAGAACAGGCCTTTTTCGTACTCGTACACGTCCAATCCCAAATACCCCAGCTGGCCGCTCTCCAGGGCGCGCAGCGCGGCGGCGGTATCGAGCACCCCGCCGCGGCCCGTATTGACGAGTAGGACGCCCCGCTTCATCCGGCTGAGCAGCGCATCGTCGATGAGGTGGCGGGTCTGGATGGTGAGCGGTGTGTGCACCGTTATGATATCGGCTTGCGCGCACAGCTCCGGTAAGGAAACGTACTGCAGGCCGTACTGCTCCGTCAGCTCGGGGTTGGGAGCAGGGTCGGCCCCCAGCAGCTTACACCCAAAGCCGTGCAGGATGCGGGCCGCCACCTCCCCGATCCGCCCGACGCCCACGATCCCCACCGTCTTGCCGTGCAGGTCGAAGCCGATCAGCTGATCGAGGCGAAAGTCGTTGGCCCGCACTTGCTGGTCTGCCTGACGCAAGTGGCGGCACAGGGCCAGGATCAGGGCGACCGTATGCTCGGCGATGGCGTAGGGCGAGTAATCGGGCACGTGGGCAACCCGGATACCCAGCCGCTGGGCGGCGGCCAGGTCGACGTTATCGTAGCCCGCGCCCCGCACCGCGACGTACCGCACCCCGTGCGCCCCCAGCTGCTCCAGGACGGGCGCCGACACGTCGTCGGGGCTGAATACGCCCACCGCCAATGAGCCGCGCGCTACGCGCGCCGTTTCGGCCGTCAGGCTCGCATCCATCAATTGCAGGACGTGATGGGCCCCGTTGGCGCGCAGCAGAAAGCCGCGCTCGTAGGGTTGGGTACTGAAGATGGTGACGTTCATGGGGGAGTAAGATTGGGAGTGACCGGCGGAGCCACGAGCTCCGGGTAGGGCGAAACCAGCGGGTGCCCCGGCGGCGGTCGGGGGCCACCGCGTGCCAGCGGTATCAAACGTTGGGGTGTACGCAAAAAGTCGCGGGCAGAAAGCTGATATAAATCAGCTAACGCGCCGATTTTCGTCAGGGGCGGGCCGGACACCGGTGCCGTACTTGCCGCTTATTCCGCCCAACCACTCCCCTGTATGCCGGCCTCCCTGTTGGTTCTCACTGATTTCTCGCCGGCCGCGACCCGCGCCCTGCGCTACGCCGACACGCTGGCCGGGGCCATCGGCGCGCGGCTGGTGTTGCTTCACGTGCGCCGCGACTCCCTGCTGGACCCCGCGCTGCTCACCGGGCAGCTGCCGCACCGGAGCGAGGCGTCAACGGACGCGGCGCTCACGCGGGCCGTGCGCGACCTGACGGTACCGGTCGTTACGGAAACCGGGCATGGCCAGGTCGCCGGGGCCGTCGCCGTCGCGCTGGGCCGGCATCCGGGCGCGGTGCTCGTACTCGGCCGCCCCGAGGAAGAATCCATCCCCGACGAGCTGATCTCGACCACCGCGCTGGACCTGCTACGCGCCGATGATCCGGCGCCTATGCTGGTCGTGCCCCTGCATTCGCCCCCTGCTGCTCCCCCGCACCGCGTGCTGCTCGCCGTCGACGCCGAACCCTTCACCCTACACGAATCCCGAGGGGTGGTTCGTCACTTCTTCAGCGCCCTGCACGCCCGGCTGACGGTCGGGCACGTCAGCCCCAAAGCTGACGAGACGGCGACCGCGACCGCCGTCGACGCGGTTTCGCAGTTGAGCCTGGTCGCGGATCTGCACCAGCTGCACACCGTTAACCTGATTAACCCGGTCGCAGCCGATGGTATCTTGCAGGCGGCCGCGACCGGCCACTTCGACCTCATCGTGCTGATTGCGCGCCCGCGCAGCTTTCTCGGCGACCTGTTTCATCGCAGCGTCACGGCCGAGGTGCTGCTGCACAGCCCGCTGCCGGTGCTGGTTTTGCCGGCTCGGTAAGCTACCTCACCACCGCCCTCCCGGACCGCGCCGCGCGCCGTTCCGCGGCACCCGCGACTCGATGGCAGGGCCGCGCCTTACGCCCAAAGCGCCACGAGAAAGGCGCCGGCGCGGTCCTGAAAGTGCCGAACCGGCGCGAAGCCGGCGGCCCGCGCCAGCGTATCCGTCTCGGCGAGCGTGTATTTCTGGGAG
>JBKJUQ010000064.1:0-5383 GCA_046590685.1 Hymenobacteraceae bacterium | reverse complement strand
GTTTGCGCCTCTCCCCTATTCGGACCCTGCGCCGCCAATTAGGCCTTAGTCAGGGTGCGCTGGCGCGCTACCTCAACGTGTCGCGCGAGCTGATCACGCAGGTAGAAGCCGACCGGCGCACCTTGCCGGCTACCGCCCACCGCAAGCTGACTGCGTTACTGAATTTGCTGCCGCCGGCGGGACCAGCTTCCACCGACGCCCCCTCGCTTGCCCCGGCCGAAACCGAAACGGCGGTCCTCGCCGCCTTCCTGAAGCGGCGCCTGCGCGACTGCCGCCACGAAACGGCCCGCGCCCGCCGCCAGCTGGAGCAGCTGGCGGTCCGCGCCGCCTGCGCCCGGCGGTGCCTGCTGGTCGTGCCGCCGCTGCTGGCCGCGGTAGCGCCCTCGCCCACGGCCGCCCACGAACAGCTGTGGCTGGAGCTGCTCGCCGCCGATGCCACCGCGGCCCTGACCGAGTGCGGGGCGGCGGCGCAGGCGCTGCTAGAGGTCCGCATCGGCGCCCTTGAGGTCGAGCGCGCCGAGCTTGAGCGGCGCCTGCTGGCAGTGGCAGATGCGCCCCCGCCACCCGCCTAGCGGTACAACCAGCCCTGACACAAACTATTTTTTCGGGTCCACGCAATAAAAGACGAAGTGCTGCGTTAATATAAAACACCATTTTACTGGCGGGTCAAACCGCTTACACGCATGCCGTATTCAGTTGAGCTTTTGACTACCGAAGCCGAGTGCGACCTCCTGCTGGAGCACAACGCCGACCAGCTACGCGCGCTGCACCACAGCGCCGAAGGGCACGACTACCAGCGCGAGAACTCCTCGGATACGGCTGCCGAAGTGGCCGTCAAGCTCGCCGACGCCGAGCGCGACGTCGCCACCCTCACCGCCGACGTAGCCACGATGGCCGACGGTGAGCTGAAGCGCAAGCGCACCCGTGAGCTGGAGATCGCCACCGCCCAGCGCAACACCCTCCGCTACAAGCAAGGCAGCCAGGGTGCCGTCGCGGTGCTGGAGCGCGAAGACGCCCTGGCGCAAACCAACGCCCGCATCGTCAGAGCCGAAGAGTTCAAGACCGCCATCGAAGGGCGGAAAGCGGTGATCGCGGCGCAAGGCTAAGCAGGGCGCGGTGAGTTGAAAAAGCGGGCCGGCTTCCTGAGTGGGAAGTCGGCCCGCTTTTTTGTGGTCAGTCGTCGCCGCCCAGCTCGGCTTCCAGCTCTTCGAATGTGGGCAGCGCGCGGGGTAGGTTTTCCGGGTAGGGCGCGGGGTAGCTGCCACTTCAGGGCCACGCCCACCGGTTGGGTGAGGCCGCGCGTATCTGGAAAATGCGGTTCTGCCAGCACCAGCTTTGCAGCGGCCGGTATGCTACTGGCCGAGAGTAGCAGTCACCAACTTATGATATAAGCCCTACTTTTGGCAGAATCTGCGCCAAAATGCTCCTTATTATGCTCGTATCGTTCAGTGTCACCAACTACAAGACCTTCCGTGATCGTGCCGAGTGGAGTATGATCGCGTCGGCTGACCAAACGCGCGAAGCCGATAACGTAGTAGCCGGCCCCTTCGGCTTACGCCTACTGAAAAGCGCCGTGGTGTACGGAGCAAATGCGAGTGGCAAGAGTAAGCTGATGGATGCGCTGTTCTTCTTCCGACAGTTTGTGCGCTCGTCCAGCAACACGCAGATTGGAACACCCATCGGGGTAGACCCCTTCAGGCTGAACCCGCGCACGGCCACCGAGCCATCGGAGTTCGAGATTCAACTGGTGGATGATGACACACTGTACCGCTACGGATTCGCCGCTACCCGCGAGCGCGTAACGGAAGAATGGCTCTTTATTCGGCGTAATAAAAAAGAGATGGAAGTATTCCGCCGCGAGGGCCAGACCATCGACTACAACGCTAAATACATCAAAGGCACTACCGCACAACTGATTCGCAACGACGAAGTGCGCACTAATGCGCTGCTCATCTCGCTCGCTGCGCAGTTCAACAACCCCATAGCGACGACTATTGTATATCAATTATTTTTTATCAGTGTCGGCCTCAATGCGACAAACGGCCGACGCTTTACAACTAATAAGTTGCGTGACGTAATTGGTAAACCTGCGCTGCTTGCGTTCTTCCGCTCACTGGACTTGCCGTTTAAGGATATACTGACCGGTTTGACAGCAGCTTCGAGTTTATCTGTAAATGGCGCTACCCCAGAAGAGGATATGCGGGTAGTGTATCAGATGTTTAGCGATGCAGGTGAACCCGACGGCGACCAAGCTTTTTCTCTCCGGCGCGACGAATCGACAGGCACGCGCAAGCTCTTCGACTTGGCCGGTTTGTTACAGCTTGTGCTGAACGAGGGGCTGATGTGGATAGTAGATGAGTTGGACACCTATCTACACCCATCTCTTATGACAGCTCTGATCGGCCTATTCAACTCCAAAGAACACAACCCGAACAACGCCCAACTTCTCTTCAACACCCACGACACGAATCTGCTGAGTTGCGGCCATTTCCGTCGCGACCAGATTTGGTTTACCGAGCGCGACCGCCACGGCGCGGCCACGCTCTACTCGTTGAGCGACATCAAGACGCCCGCCGGCCGGCAGGAGCGCGGCACGGCCGACTTCGAGCGCAACTACCTGCAAGGCCGCTACGGGGCGATTCCTTTCCTCGGCGATCTCGCCAGCCTGCCCACCGTTCCGCCCGCCCCCGCCGATGGCCCGCAAGCTTGACCGCCGCGCCGCCCCCGCGTTAAGCCGGCGCGGCCCTACGCGGGCGGAAACGCCCTACATCCTGCTGTTTTGCGAAGGCAAAAACACGGAACCGGCGTACTTCACGGCGTTGGTCAACTGGCTGAAGTTGCGCTCGGTGAAGGTGCTGCCTATCGGTGCGCAAGGTTTCCAGCGGTCGGTGGTGGAGAACGCAATCGAGCAGAAGAAGGCGTACGCCGACCGCCTTTACGCCGACGATCCCGTCTGGTGCGTCTTCGATGCCGACCCGAAGCCCGATCAGGCGTCCAAATTCAACGAGGCCATCGAGTTGGCGCAAGCCAACAGCCTGCGGGTGGCGTGGTCGAATCAGGCGTTCGAGTACTGGCTACTGCTGCACTTTCAGGAGCACACGGGCGAAACACTGCCTCGCGCCGACTATCATGGCACCCTCAATCAACATCTGGCGCTGTTGGGCGCCGCCTACGACGGGCGCGGCTCCAAGCAGATTTCGGCCGACCTGTTCGCGCACTTCCTCCAGCCCGACCGTGCCGACCGCCCCCATCAGCGTCGCCGCCTCGTGCTGGCCCATCGCCGCGCGGCGCGTAACCACCGGCAGTGGCAGCAGCGCACTACTTCTCCGGCGAAGATGGAATCCTGCACCACCGTATACGAGCTGGTCGAGATGCTCTTGCGGCTGGCCGCCCCCACCGCCGACCCCGCCTCAACGGTAGAGGAGCTGGTGAATCAATTGGCCTGACGCGCCCGCCCGCTACCTTTCGTCGCCGCCGTCCCTTGTCCCGCCTTGATATGCAAAACGCCATCACCACCCTGCGCATCCGCAACTTTAAGTCGATTAAAGACGTGGCGATCACCCCGCGCCGCGTCAACCTAATCATCGGCGAGCCCAACGTGGGCAAGTCGAACGTGCTGGAAGCGATGAGTTTGCTGGGGGGGATGACTTTTGAACAAAAAGAACTGTTTATGCAAAGCTTTATCAGATATGAACGTCCTGACCAAATTTTTTACGACACTAATCTACAGAATATCATTGGAGTAGAGACAAATCACCAGCGTTGCTACACAGGGTATGACCCCAAACAGCAACGTTTCAAGGCCATATACATTAGCGATTCAGGCTGGATTCGACTTCTTGAAGCACGAAGCAGATACCCCAATTATGGAGGCCCAGAGAACTTGTTTTTACATTTCTCGGAAAATGATCAGCAAGAATTTGAATTACACAGCGATTATTACGGAGTTGCAAAATTTGATCTTAATGGAAAACGTGTTGGCGGTACTGGATTTGGGTTTACGATGTCGACCAACGACGTAAGCAGTAGAGTGACGATAAGGCCTTATGTTTTTGCAAAAGGTGTGGAGGTGGGTCGCACATATGCGACAAGATTCTTGGTACCTCCCAGCGGGGAGAATTTAAAGCAGATTATTCAGACGCATAGCCACTTACGCAAAGAAATTGCTCAGCTTTTTGCCTATTACGGTCAGAAACTGATGTTAAGAATGGCGAGTAATGAGCTGGAAGTTACCAAAGAAGTAGACGAGCTCATCTACTCCGTCCCCTACTCCAGCACCGCCGACACCCTCCAGCGCCTCATCTTCTACCTCGCCGCCATCGAGAGTAACGACGACGCGGTGATTCTCTTCGAGGAGCCGGAGGCCCACTCCTACCCCGTGTATGTCTCGCAGCTCGGCAGGCGCATTGCCGAGAGCCGCAACAACCAGTTCTTCGTCGCCACGCACAGCCCGTACCTCATCACCGAGATTCTGGAAACGATGCTTCCCGACGACGAGCAGGCAAAGGAGCTGGCCATCTTCGTCGCCTACTACGAAGACTACCAGACCAAGCTCCGCCAGCTCACCGATGCGGAAGTGCGCGGCATCCGGGCCGATGGGCTCGATGTGTTTTACAATATGGACCGCCTCGTGCATCCGGATGCCTGAAGCGCCGCACCACCCGCCCCTGTTCGTGCCCGAATGCTACGTCGACACGGCCCTGATGCGGGCCTTGCTCTTCGACCGGCGCGAGTACATCAACCACCAGCACGGGATTGGCAACGTCGGCCGGTTGATGAAAAAGCAAGCGGAGGAGTACGGCGGTGCCCGGCGCGTCATCGGGATGGTAGATCGCGACAAGAAATTCGATGAGCAACCATACCTCGACGCTTTTCAGCCGCCGGCCCGCGTCCGGCCCGAGTACGCCACGCATCACGTTCTCACGCACCCGACGCATACCTCGCAACTTCTGATCGTGCTCAACCCCGCCTGCGACGCGTGGCTGTTTGAGGCTGCCCGCGCGGCCGGTATTGATCCCGCGCAGTACGGGCTGCCGGCTATGCTGCCGGCGTTCATCGCTTTCTGCAAGCACCGGGGCGTAGCCGATATTCCTGAGCTGCGGGCGCTGCTGACGGACATCCGCCGCGCTTATCCGCCGGCCTATCAAAAACTGGCTGAAGCAGTGGCGAGAATGGTAAGCGGGTAGCGCCAGGTAGCGCCGGACGGCGCTGGCGGCCGGGTATGCCAAGGTTTCTGCTCCGTAGCCACTTCTACCCAACCCCTTCAGGGTTGACACTCTGGGGTGGCGTCAGACCCAGGGTAGGCGACTACGCCAACCCTGGGCTGGGCTACTCAACCCCGTTGGGGTTGCCGAATGTGCGCCAAAGGTGATTGCTACAGGAC
>JBKJUQ010000038.1:0-9147 GCA_046590685.1 Hymenobacteraceae bacterium | reverse complement strand
CATCGAGCGGGGCGGCCAGCAGCCAGACCGTGCCACGCCCAACCGGAAAGGCGCTTAAAAACGGTCCGCCCGCGCGCAGCCGGAGTACGTCGCGCCCCGACCGGCTCCAGGTCAGCGCGGGTGCGGCTTTCGGCACCGTCAACCCCGTAACCGGCGCGGTGAAGACGCCGCGGAAAAACGGGTCTCGCTCGTCGGGCGCCGCTACGGGCAGCTGAGAGCCCGCGCCGCCCGGTACTTCGGGAAGCCAGCGCACGGTGCTGAGGCCGAGGCTGCGGAAGAAGGTTTCGTACGATCGCCGGTTGGCCCCGACCGCCGGCACTACCAGCACCGCGCCGCCCGCTCGCACGAATTTGCCCGCGTTCTCGGTCAGCCCGGCCGAAAGTGTGGGGAGCTCCTGGAGTAGCAGCAGATCCGCAGCTGCGGCGGTTTGGTAGTTGAGGCCCCGCTCGTCGGCGGCGGTATAAGCAAACCCGGGCTCCGCGGCGAAGGCTTTTTGAGCAGGGGTTTCGACGCCCACCGGGCCCAGCCCGAAGACGCGGATCGGCGGGGCTACGCGCAGCGTGAAGTAGAAGGTGTTATCGAACGTGACGGGTACGTCGGCGATTTCCACGCGACCCCGCTGCACCCCGCTGGCCCCGGCTAAGCGGACATCAATCTCAGTGGTTTTGCGCTCGCCGGGTGCTAGGTCGAGGCTGAAAGTCGATACTTGCTGATCGCCGACCCGCACTTTTACCGTGACGCCGGTGGCTTTCTCCGCGCCCGCGTTTGCTACCCGCACCATGAGCCGATTCGGCTCGTTGGCCCGCACGAACTCGTCGGTGAGCGCCACGGTATCGACGAACACGTTGCGCGTCGCCTGTGCGGCCAAGGGCAGCAGGTACACGTCGGCGTCAGCGGCGGCGGCCAGCAGTGCTTTCGGCGAAAAGGCGTTCCGCTGAAAGTCGGCGTACAGAAAAACCCGCGTCCCGGGCCCCGCGTCGTCGGGGGCCAGCAGACGCGCCAGGGCTTCCTCGCCGGTCGCGCGCCGGGCCGAGTAGCCCAGCCGGGCCACTCCGTCGAGCAGCGTGGGGGCAGGTACGCCGGTGATCCCCCCGCTGAAGGCATTGTCGAGCAGCCGGTAGCGGGTGTTGTTATCGAAGACGGCACTGAGCTGCCGAATCTGGCTTTTGGCTTCGTCGAGCAGCGGCACGGCCGCCGTGCGGCTCACGTTCTGCATACTCAGCGAGTTGTCGAGGTACACGCGCACGTCGGTGGGCGGCGGCGCCCCGGCCTTCTTCGCGGGCCGGAACGGCTGGGCAAACGCGAGCACGAGGGCGGCGAGCGCCAGGCAGCGGGCCGCCAGAATCAGTAGCCGCTTGAGGCGGCGGCTTCGAGCCGTTACCTGCTTGACTTCGCGCAGAAACGCGACGTTGGTGAATACCACTCGCTGCGGCCGGCGCATCTCCACGAGGTGGATGATGATTGGGATCGCCAGCGCCAGCAGCCCCCACAGGAAAGTCGGAATCAGAAAAACCATTCAGCGCACAAAAGGCCCGACGAAGGTACGGGGTTCCGGGGGGAGGGCGGCAAACGGGACGGTTGGCGGGGGCAGCCCTTGGTGAGCGCATGGAAGGACGTGCTGGCGGCGACCTTTGCAGTTCGCATCCCGCACCTCGCACTGCTCACTTGGGTATCATTCGTCGGCAAGGTCTTCAGAACACGCTCATCTCGTACGTCGGCGTGGGAGTAGGCTTTCTGAACAACGTCTTTCTCTTTACTCATTTCCTCAGCAAGGCTGAGCTGGGGCTCACGCGTCTGCTCATCCAGATCGGGGTGTTGCTGGCGCTGCCGGCGGCGTTGGGGCTGCAAAACGTCACGGCCCGCTATTTCCCGCAGTTTCGCGATCGCCCTACCCAGCACGGGGGCTTCCTGTGGCTGCTGCTGAGCATCCCGGCGCTCAGTTACGGGCTGGTCCTTACCGCCTTCCTGCTGGCGAAGCCGGCGGTGCTGCGCTACTACGCCGGCCACTCCGAGCTGCTGCCGCGGTACTACGATTGGGTGGTGGTGCTGGGCTTCGCGATTCTGGTCTACAACCTGCTCGACGCGTACCTGCGCTCCCTCTACAAAACGGTCGTTTCGTCGCTGATTCAGGATGTGCTGCTCCGCCTGGGCACCGCCGCGGCGGTCGGCAGCTACGCGCTCGGCTGGGTCGATTTCAGCCAGTTCGTGGCGCTCTTCGTCGGGGTCAACGCCCTTGGGACCGTCGGCTTGATCATCTACGCGGCGTGGCTCGGGCAGCTTTTCGCCTGGCCCGACTGGCGCGCCTACCGTTCGGGCAAGCTCGGCGAGATGCTGCGTTTTGGCATGTTCTCCGTACTCGGCAACTTCTCGAACACCGTCATCGCGACGGTCGATTCACTGATGATCCTGCGTTACGGTTCCGACGCGCAGGTCGGCGTTTACACCACGGCGTTCTTCGTCACGAGCGTGCTGCTCGTTCCCGCCCGCTCGCTTTATAAAATCGCCGCTCCCCAGGTCGGCGATTTATGGCACGAAGGCGCCCTCGACAAGCTCGCCGACCTCTACCGCCGCATCTCGCTGCTGAATCTGGCCGCCGGGGGTTTCCTGTTCGCCGGCCTTTGGGCGAATGTCGACGTTCTCTTCCGCCTGCTCCCGCCGGGCTACGAGAAGGGCCGGCTAGTCATTCTGCTCATGGGCTTGGGACGCCTGTTCGATATGGCCACCGGCATCAACGGCATCATCATGTACACCTCCTCCCGCTACCGCTGGGATCTGGCGTTCAACATCGCCCTTGGCGGCCTGACGGTGCTTTCCTGCTGGTACTTCGTGCCGCGCTACGGCATCACCGGCGCCGCCTTTGCCTCGGCCCTTACGCTGGTGGTCGTGAACGTGGGCCGGGTGCTGAGCGTGTGGCGCTGGTTCGGGATGCAGCCCTTCACGGGGCGCACGCTCGCCGTGCTTGCCATTATCGGGGTGGCGTACGCGGCCGGCGCGGCGGTGCCGGGGCTCGGCTCGCCGTGGCTCGATCTGCTCGCGCGCGGCACCGTCATTACGGTCGTGTACGGTGGCCTGCTGCTCGGCACCAAGGCCGTGCCCGACGTCGGAGCGCTGGTGGGCGGGGTGCTGAAGTGGGGGCGGGGTGGGATGAAATAAGCGGTCGCCTCCGCCGCGCGCACCCAGCTTCGACCAACGCAGCCGACGGCGAAATAGGCCGGTTTCGGCGCTCCTTATCTTTGCTTATCTATTCATCCTTCCTGAAATGACCCGACTGTTTCTTTTGCCGGCCTATTGCTTTCTGATCGTGGGAAGCCTCTTTGGCGGGGCCTTTTCTGCCCGCGCCCAATCCCCTTTTGAGCCGGCCGTGCTGGAAAACTTCAAGACCGACGCCGGCCGGTGTACGCGGGTCGACGGCACGAAGTACGAAGGGAAAATGCAGTACGAGTTTGGCGGCACGCCGCACCTCGTGATCTGGCCGAACGGCGAGCGCACGAAGCTCTTCCCTGAATCGGTAATGTCCTTTTCAATTGATAACCGCTTCTTCATTTCCACTGATTGGGAGGGCCACGTGCCTACGCAGGATCCAGCGGCCGATTACGACGGCACGTTCGTACAATTGGTCGACACCGGTCGGCTCGAATTAGCGCGGCTCTATACCCTCCAGGTAGACATTCCAAGGGACGTTTCCAAGCCGATCATGCCGCACGAAAGATTGGTCATCGCCAGCCCAGAAATAAGCCTGCTCTTGCGGCAACGCAAAGGCGAATGGGTGGGGGTTACGCGCCCGGCGATGGGCGGTTATACCAGCAAGAAATTCCGCGCGATGCTCGCGCACTACCTCGCCGACCGCCCCGATCTGTTAAAATCGCTCAACAACGAGGCGCTTCTTTACCATCATGTCGAGCAGGCCATTCGGGCATACAACTCGGGCGAGCCCACGTTCTTCATCGAGTAGCGGGCGCGACAAAGCCGCTAGTTATCGGCACAGGCAGTTAGGAGCGTGACGGGCAGCGGAAATCCTCTCTCGTACAATATCCGTCGCACCGTCGCGTCCTTCCTCCCAGAATGAACGCGCTGCCTCTCCCTTTTTCTGCTGCCACCGTGGCTGCTTCCCCGGAAGGACAAAATCAGCAAATTGACCTCGTGGTGCACCGCGAGCGTCGGCGCCTGCTCGATTTTATCCGCCGCCGCATCCCCGATCCTCTGGATGCCGAAGACGTTTTGCAAGACGTCTTCTACGAATTGGTGCAGAGCTACCGGCTCGTGCGACCGATTGAGCAAATGGCCGCCTGGCTGTTCCGGGTGGCCCGCAACAAGATCACCGACCGCTACCGGCGGCCGAAAGTCATCGAGTCGCTCGACGCGCTGACGGCCGCTCCCCACGACCCCGACGGCGAGCCGTTACTGCTCGCCGAGCTGCTGCCCGCCACCGATGCCACCGACGGCGATCTGCTCCGCGAGGCACTGCTCGAAGCCCTCGCCGCCGGCCTCGAAGAATTGCCGGAAGACCAGCGGCTGGTATTCGTCGCCCACGAGATTGAAGGCAAAAGCTTCAATCAGCTCGTCGAAGAAACCGGCCTGCCGCTCAATACGCTGCTGGCGCGCAAGCACTATGCGGTGAAAAAGCTACGCACGAAGCTGCGCGCGCTCTACGACGAGTATTTCATCGACTGACTCTGGTGCGGTTCGGGCTTACGCTGCCCCACTACCTTCAAGCCCCCCACAACTTCATATGCAACCTCGCTTCTGGGCGCTCAAAGCCCTCAAAATTGCCTTTTTCGCAACTCTGTTTATTCTGGTGGCGGGCTTCGTCACGATGCACCTCTGGAACTGGCTCGTGCCGGATCTCTTCCATGGGCCCCTGGTTTCCTTCAGTCAGACACTCGGCTTGCTGTTGCTGAGCAAGATTCTGTTCGGCTTCCGGGGCGGCGGGGGGATGAGCCAACGCGGTGGCCCGCCGTGGGCCAACCGTAAAATGTGGCGCAAGAAGATGGAAGGCCGCCTCGCGACGATGACCGACGAGCAGCGCGCCGAATTCCGCGCCCGAATGGCCAAGTGCGGCCCCCGCTGGTCGCGCTGGACGGATGCCAATGAGGAACCAGCGGCAAAGACGAATCCGTAGTCACCAAAAGCGGACGCCCCGAGCAGGGGCGGCCGCTTTCTTTTTCTAACGTAGCCTAACGTAGCCGGCTCTGTCCCAGAGACGGTATGAGATTAAACGCCGAGCGCCGCACTAACGCCGGCACTGAGACAGTGCCGGGGTTAGTGGGGATTAAAAATTTCGCTCGCCGGCCTCTCGCTTACCCAGCATCACGGCGCCGACCATCGCGCTCAGGAAAAGCACGGAGGCGAGCTCGAACGGGAGCAAGTATTTGCTGTAGAGCACTTGGCCGAGGTCGCGCACCATCCCGATCTGCGAGTTGAAGGAGGCAGGGTCGGCGCCACCGACGTTGACGTCCTTGAGCACACCGATCATAATCACGAGCAGCATACCACCCGCGGCGGCGGCGGCGAGCCGCGCCAAGCCGGATTTGTGCTGCTCCGTTTCGGCGTTCATGTTCAGGAACATAATCGTGAACAGGAACAGCACCATAATCGCCCCCGCGTACACGATGATGTTCACGGCGGCCACAAACTGTGCGTTGAGCAGCACGTAGTGCCCCGAGAGCGTGAAAAACGTGAGAATCAGGTACAATACCGAGTGAATCGGATTTTTGGCGAGCACCACCAGCAGCGCGAACGCGAGCGTGAGGGAAGTGAGGACGTAGAAGAGGATCGTGGCCATTGCGGCAGTAAAGCTAACCTGTCATTGCGAGGAGGCTTTGCGACGACGCAATCTTCGGTTGGGGGCCAGGTAGCGGAGCTACATGGGACAAACGAGGATTGCTTCGTTCCTCGCAATGACAAGCGAGGAATGAAAGCTGAAGAAATTTAGGCCGTGGCCATTTTCGTCCGGAGCCGGTCCGCTTCCTCCCCGGAGAGCTGGAGGCCGCGCACGGAGCGGTTGTCGGGCGAGACGGGCTCGACGAGGCGGTCTTTGCCGTAGATGAACTCGTCGCGCTCGAAGCGGGGCGGAGCCATCCGGTCGTTTTGGAGGTAGACGGCCGCCTTTGGGCAGGCTTCTTCGCAGAGCCCGCAGAAGATGCACCGCAGCATGTTGATCTCGTAGCTCACGGCGTACTTTTCCTCGCGGTAGAGCCCTTCCTCGCCGCGCTTGCGCTCGCCGGCAATCATCGTGATCGCTTCGGCCGGGCACGCCACGGCACACAGTCCGCAGGCCGTGCAGCGCTCGCGCCCCTGCTCATCGCGCTTGAGCACGTGCAGACCCCGGAAGGCCGGCGCGAGCGGACGGCGCTCTTCGGGGTACTGGATCGTGGCTTTCTTCTTGAAAAAGTGGCGCAGCGTAATGCTCAGCCCTTGGAAGATAGCCGGCAGATAGGCGCGCTCCATAAACGTCATCTCGCGTTTTTCGAGGCGCTTGGCGCGGGTGCTGAGGGGTTGCATTGGTAATTAGTCGATTGGTACTTGGTCGGTTGGTACTTGGTAAAATGGCGTGTGGTCCTAATCGACCAACCGACCAATTACCAGCCGACCAGTTAAAATAGCTCCTGCCGAATCAGAATCACCGCGCCGGTCACCACGATGTTGAGAACGGCGAGCGGGAGTAGAATCTTCCAGCCAAGGTTCATGAGCTGGTCGTAGCGGAAGCGCGGCAACGTCCACCGCACCCACATGAAGAAGAAGATGAAGAAGAAGATTTTACCAAAAAGGGCGGCGATGCTGAGCGCCGTCGTCAGGTTGGTGCCGACGGTGATACCGAACTGATCGATGAAGAACGCCCGCGTCTCGGCGATGAACGGGAAGTTGAAGCCCCCGAAAAACAGGGTGCTCATCACCGCCGAAGCGACGAAGATGTTGACGTACTCGGCGAAGAGGTACAGGCCGAGCTTCATCGAGGAGTACTCGGTGTGGTAACCGCCGACGAGCTCGGTTTCGCACTCGGGCAAGTCAAATGGCGTCCGGTTCGTTTCGGCGAAGGCGCAGACGAGGAAGATGATAAACCCGAGCGGTTGATAAAGCACGTTCCAGCCGCCGGAAGCCTGCTGGTCGGCGATCTCGCGCAGACTCAGCGTCTGGGTCATCATCAGCAGCGCGATGAGCGAGAGACCCATCGCGATCTCGTAGGAGATGTTCTGCGAAGCCGCGCGGATGGCGCCCAGCAGCGAGAACTTGTTGTTCGACGCCCAGCCGCCGATCATCAGCCCGTACACGCCGAGGCTCACGACGGCGAAGATGTACAGCATCCCGATGTTGACTTCGGTGGCCTGCACGAGGTAGGGCACCCCGTCGATAATGAAGCGGTCGCCGAACGGAATCACGGCCCACGCCATGCACGCCGTAATCATTGCTACGCACGGGCCGATGATGAAGAGCGCCCGGTTAGCGGTAGCGGGGAAAAACTCTTCCTTGAAAAACATCTTGCCCGCGTCGGCCAACGGTTGGAGCAGGCCACCCCACCCGGCGCGGTTCGGTCCGGAGCGGTCCTGCATAAAGGCCGCCACCTTGCGCTCGGCCCAGGTAGAATAGGTGGCGATGCCCAGCGACATCCCGAAAACCACCAGGATGACGGTGCCGCTAAAAAGAAGGGGGAGAGAGGGAAGCACGGGAAGTTTCGAGTTTCGAGTTTTGAGTTGCCAGTGGCGAGCCGCCACGACTCAATTCTCGGGGCTGACAATGTTCTTTCGGGTCATCCGGCGCTAGGGCGCCGGCGTGTGCTGGGCGTGCTGGGTACTGCTGATGTCAGCGTGCTTGTTCAGCTCCGACGAAGTCGATTCGGGCAGGTTCGGAATGATAGTCGGTTGCTGCCAATCGGTGCCCAGTTCGGGGTGGTTTTGGGCGATAACTGACTGGCGCGCGATCTGGCGCGGGCCTTCGATCGTCCAGTCGCTGGTTTGCTTTTTCTCGAAGCGGCACTCGTTGCAGATGAACTCGTGGACTTCATTATAAGCGTCCTTGCGGCCCGTGACGCGCAGCACCTCATCGCCGCGGTACCAGAGCGTGACTTTTCCGGAGCACTTCGGCGTCGGGCAGGCGCGGTGGGCGTCCACGGGCTTCGTGAACCACACGCGCTGCTTGAAGCGGAACGTCTTATCGGTCAGGGCGCCCACCGGGCACACGTCGATCACGTTGCCTATGAACTCGTTGTCGAGCGAGTTTTCGATGTAGGTACCGATCTCGGACGCATCGCCGCGGCCCAGCACCCCGTGGACGCGCTGCGGCGTGAGCTGATCGGCGGTGTATACGCAGCGGTAGCACAGGATGCACCGCGTCATGTGCAGCTGGATGTACGGGCCGATGTCGATCTTGTCGAACGTGCGGCGCTCTTCCTCGTAGCGGGTGCCGGCCGTGCCGTGATCGAAAGCGAAGTTTTGCAGGTCACACTCGCCGGCCTGGTCGCACACGGGGCAGTCGAGCGGGTGGTTGATGAGCAGCATCTCCACTACGCCCTTGCGCACGTCGAGCACCTGCTGAGACGTCGTGTTCTCGACCACCATGCCGTCCTGCACGGGCGTGATGCACGAGGCCACGAGCTTGGGCATCGGGCGCGGGTCTTTTGCCGAGCCGGCCGCCACGCGCACCAGACACGCACGGCACTTGCCCCCTGAGCCTTTCAGCGACGTGTAGTAGCACATCGCGGGCGGCACGATGGCCCCGCCGATCTGCCGGGCCGCGTTGAGGATGGTCGTGCCGTCGGGCACCTCAATCTCGTGGCCGTCGAAGGTAATTTTAGCCATTTTATTGGTTGATAGTTGATGGTTGTTGGTTGATAGTCAAAGGATGAAAAGCTCGTTAGCTCCAACAATCATCCACTATCAACCATCAACTAGTTAGGCCAGCACCGCCTCGCCGCGGTAAACGGCGCCCGGCTGGGTGGCGGCTTTCGGGTGGCGGACATGCCACTCAAACTCGTGGCGGAAGTGGCGGACGGCGGCGGCGACGGGCCACGCCGCCGCTTCGCCGAGCGGGCAGATGGTGTTGCCCTCAATCTGCTTGGCGACGCTCACCAGCAGATCGATGTCGTGCTCGTGGCCGTGGCCGTGCTCGATGCGGTGGAGCACCTTTTCGAGCCAGCCCGTACCCTCGCGGCAG
>JBKJUQ010000415.1:0-2714 GCA_046590685.1 Hymenobacteraceae bacterium | reverse complement strand
GCTATGATTACGGGACGGGCTTGGCCCTCGATCGGAGTGGCAACGTGTATGTGAGTGGGCAGACATGTAGCCGGACATTTACGCTTGGAGGGGCGATGGCGACTACTACCGCGGATGTGGTATTCGGCGTCCCCTTTGTGGCAAAACTAAATTCGGCCGGCGTGTGCCAGTGGATTGCGACTGCGGATGCAAAGTCTTATAATGGCAATTCCTATCCTGACCTGACATTAGATGGGAGTGGCAACATCTACCTGACAGGCAATTTTCTTGAGACAAGTCAGTTCGGCACAACGCCCCTACAGTCGGTTGGAGGTACGGATATGTTCGTGGCCAAATTAAGTCCGACCGGCGAGTGGGAGTGGGCTGTTCGAGGTGGTGGCCCCAATACGGACTCAGGTATTGCCCTGACGAGTGATGATAGCGGCAACGTCTACGCGACGGGAACCTACCGAAACGCGGCCGCAGTATTCGGCAGCACGACGCTCGCCAGACACGGAAGTGATGACATTGTGGTAGCGAAACTGACGCCAAGTGGTGACTGGGATTGGGTACTGAGTGTGGGCGGCGACTATAAGGATGTAGCCTATGGGATAGTGCTGAATAATGGCGCGCTGGTAGTAGTCGGTAGCTATCAGAGTCCTTCCATCAGTTTTGGCCCCACGACGTTAACGAACTCCCGATTGTCTAGCATGTTCATTAGTCACCTGGGGCAACGGACTTTAGGAGTGAAAGATCAAGCGGCAGAGTGGGGGTGTTACCCAAATCCGGCCCGCGAAATGGTACGCGTTACGGGTGCGAAGGGCCCTGTTGCCCGACTGCTGGATGGACTTGGACGTCCGGTGCGCACGGCCAAGCTTGAGGGCGGCGCCGCCACGGTGGATGTGCGCGGTCTGCCAGCAGGATTGTACCTGATGCAATGTGGCGGGGCGACCCGTCGGGTGGCAGTTGAATAGGGGCATTGACTATGCCTGTTATCCTGTGATGAAGCAAATTGCCCAGCCACCGTTAACCGGGTAGCAGCCGAACAAGCGGTACCCTGCCGGAAGAATGCGCCACGTAATGCGAGGCCTTTTCATCTCCGCATGCTACCCGTTACCCCGCCCTCAGGGCTTGTAGCTCCCGAGCCGCAGTCCCACCAGCTCCGCGGCCTCACCGACTGCCTGCTGTTCAGCAGCATAACCGCAGCGCCGCTCGAGGTCGTCGAGCTACCCTGCCTTCGGTTGGCACTTCCGCCCAATGCCTACGCCGTCCCAATGCCTGCACGGTTACGTGGCAGGCAGTAACCCCCTTTGCCGATGAAGTCCTTTGTCACTCCTCTCGCGGTTTTTTTACTCGGCGCGGCCGGGCAGGCGCCCGTCATTACGGCCGTTTCGCCCGTGCGCAATGCCGTAGCTGCTCCGCGCGCCAGTAACGTGGCCGTGACCTTCGATCAGCCGATGGCGGCAGCTTC
The DNA here is from genome assembly GCA_046590685.1 of Hymenobacteraceae bacterium. GTDB lineage: Bacteria > Bacteroidota > Bacteroidia > Cytophagales > Hymenobacteraceae > JANNMJ01. The sequence goes on along the minus strand of JBKJUQ010000415.1, from coordinate 1,264 downwards.
GGTTGGGGCCGTGCGCGTGTTCAGCGCGCAGCGCGGTGGGCTGCTGATGGGCGCGGCGCTAGAGATCGCGCGTGGGGCTTGATAAGGGGAGTAGGGGTAGGTGCCAGCACTATGCGGTACTGGATTCCTACCAATTCCCACGCCCGTCCCCTTATCGCAGCAGCTTGCGGGTCGTGGTGCGGCCCGCCGCATCGAGCAGGCGCAGCACATACACCCCCGGTGCGCAGGCGCACAAATCGAGGCGAGTCTCGCCGCCCGCCGCCCGCCCGCGCCACACCACCCGGCCCAGCGCGTCGCGCACCGTGAGGGTGGCGCCCGCCCGCGTACTCACCGTAAAGCGCCCATCCGGGGCCGGGTTCGGCCAGACGTCGACGGGCGACGTGGCTTGCGGCTCTGCTACTCCCATTGGACGCGGGCAGCGCACGGTGGGCGGCACCCCGCCGGGCAGCAGGTAGCCTGCCGAGTCGGTCTTGAAGGCCCAACTGTCGGCGCTAGGCTGACCGAAGAGGAATCCGCAGCCCGCGAAGCCGCCGTCGGGTGTGGGGCGGAAGTCGCGTAAGTAGTTGTGCGAATCATGCCCCACGATCTTGCGGTACGTGCGGTACCAGACTAAATCGCCATCGGCGCACGCTTTGAAAGCGAAGCCGATCGGAAAACCATTGCCTACCGGCGTAGCGCCAGTTGTGTCATTCACTTGACCGGCGCCGATGAGCGAGCCGTCTGCCAACTCGTGTAGCGCATAAACCTGCTGGCCGTACGTGGCCGGCCCGTACTGGCGCTGCCAAAGGGTAACCCCCTGCGGGGAGAGTTTGAAGAGCGTGGGGCGCATCTGCACATAACCGTTGAGCACGCTCACGGTTTGGGAGTTACCCACCAGGTAGTTGCCATCGGCCAGCACTCGCACGATCGAGTGCCCGTCGTAGACAATGCTGCCAAACGTGCGCCGCCATTGCTCCTGCCCCAGCGAATCGACCTTAATCACCAAGCCGTCATAGTTGCCGCCGCCCAGCACGTACTCTACACTGCCACCAAGTAAAAAACCCCCATCAGGCGTCGCGGCAATCGAGTAGCCCGCATCGCTGGCGCCCCGATGATACGTCTGTTGCCAGAGGACATTTCCGAGCGAGTCCGTGCGCAAGAGCCAGACGTTGGCGTTGTAGGGCGTAACCGTCAGCGTGGCCAGCCCGGTGATCGCGTAGCCGCCATCGGGCGCCCGGCACATCGAATAGGCCAGGCGGCCGCGGCCATCGGGACTGCCGTAGGT
>JBKJUQ010000386.1:0-11314 GCA_046590685.1 Hymenobacteraceae bacterium | reverse complement strand
GCCGCCATCAGCGGCACGATGGGCGGCACGTTTACGGCCACCCCTACGGGACTGAGCCTGAACAGCACGACCGGCGCCGTGAATCTGGCGGGCAGCCAGGCCGGCACGTACACCATTACCTACGCGGTGGCGGGTCCGTGCCCGGCGCAGCAAACCGCGACCCTCACCCTGAGCAGCGCGCCGACGGCGCAGTTTGCTTACGCCGCGGGCCCTTACTGCGCGGGCAGCGCGGGCACTATCGGGGCCGCGCTGGGCAGCGGTTCAGTGGCGGGCACTTTTACGGCCGCCCCCACGGGCCTGAGCCTCAACCCGACGACGGGAGCAGTGGATCTTAGTCAGTCGGCGGCGGGCACCTATCTGGTCACGAATCAGATTGCCGCCGCGAGTGGCTGCCCGGGCGCTTCGGCCTCGGCCACGCTCACGATTGTGGCCGCCCCAGGCGCTACGGTCACGGCCGGCGGCCCTACCACGTTCTGCCAGGGCAGCAGCGTCACGCTGACGGCTCCCGCGGGCGCCGCCAGCTACGCGTGGAGTACGGGTGCCACCACCGCCACCATCAGCGTGAGCACCAGCGGCAGCTATACCGTGACGGTAACGAACGCCGCCGGCTGCGCGGCCACCTCGGCGCCGATCGTGGTGAGCGTGAATCCGCGGCCCAGCGCTCCCGTAGTCACGCAGCAGTCGCAGGGCGGCGGCGTCCTGCTGACGGCCTCTACGGCAACGGGTAACCAGTGGTACCGCGATGGTGTACTCATAGTAGGCGCAACCGGCGCTACCTATCTGGCGACGCAGACCGGCAGCTACACCGTGGTGACCACCGGCGCTACCGGGTGTGCTTCCGATCCTTCGGCGGCGGTAAGCGTCATCGTCACGGGAGTAGCGGCGGAGCAGAACGTAGCGACTCTCCAGCTGTTTCCTAACCCCGCCAGCCACGTCGTGCGTCTGACCTTAGCGGTTCCCGCGCCAGCAGGCGCACACGTGCAGATAGTGGACGCGGTGGGTCGAGTGCTACGCACCAGCGCACTTACGACGGGCGCCACCAGCCACGAGCTGCTGCTGACGGCTGTGCCCGCGGGTATCTATCTCGTTCGCTACGGGGCAGCCTCGCGGCGGTTGGTGGTCGATTAATCAACGATCGATGCCTAGATCTCCACTTCGGAGATTGCAACGAGAGGGCAAAATCAGAGCTACCCTAAATTGCTAGTCAACCAAAAGGGCCGAAAGCGTTTGCTTTCGGCCCTTTTTGCTTTGCTCACTGAGCGAGCTTCGGTTTTACTCGACTACCAGTCGTTGGGTAAGGGCGCCAGTCCGCACCGCGTACACGCCGGCGGGCAGGGCACTTACGTCGAAGGTGGCGATCCCCTCGGTCAGCGGTACGGCGCGCACTTTTTGGCCCAGGGAATTGAGCAGGAATGCCGTCGGGCCGGTGCCGCCGGTCAAGCGCACTACTTCGCGGGCGGGGTTGGAGCTGAGCGTCAGGGCGACAGGGTGCGCGGCCAGCGGCAGTCCCGTGGGTGCCGGCCCAAGGCGAGCCAGGAACGGCTGTGATTCGAAAGTAGCCGGCAACGTGAAAGCGCCAAAAGTGGCCGGCCCGGCATATTCCCCCGTTACGTAGATGGAACCGCTGCGATCTACGGCGATGCCCGTCCCGATATCATTCCTGATGCTACCCCCGCTGACGGCCCACTCCCAGGTACCCGTCGGACCAAGCCGCGCGACGAAGACTTGTCCGTTCATAAAGCCGCCCACCCCACCCGTGCCGGGGTTGGTCAGGGTCGTGGTGCCAAAGGTGGCCGTGAAGCTCTCGAAAGCGCCCGTCAGGTAGATATTGCCAGTGACATCGGTAGTCAACGCCGTAGCATAGTCGAAGAAAGGTCCACCCGCGCTCGTGGCCCACGCCCACGCGCCAGCCGTCGTCAGCTTAGCCACGAATAGTTCTCCGCCCCCGGTGCTATCGGCAAGGGTGATGGTGCCAAACGTTGTTGTGGGGCTTAGGAAATACCCGGTCACAACCACCTCGCCTCGGCCATCCACCGCCACGCGCAGGCTGGCGTCATCACTTTGCCCCCCGATACGCGTAGCCCACTGCCATACGCCAGCCGGGTTGAGCTTCGCGACGAACCCGTCGGCCGACCCGCTTGGGGTGGTGTTGACGAGGGTCGTTGAGCCGAAGCGGACGCTGTCACTTTCGAACACGCCCGATGCGTACGCGTTGCCGGCCGCATCGACGGTCAGTCCAAGGCAGTAGTCGTAGCCGGTCCGGCCCACGCCCACGGCCCACGCCCAGTCGCCGGCCGCATTCAGCTTGGCTACGTAGCCATCGGCACTCCCCGCGCTGGCAACCGTAATGGTGCCAAAGCGCGCGGAGCCGTCGAGAGTGCCGGCCAAGTACACGTTCCCGCTGCCGTCGACCGCCAGCGCCTCCGCGGTTGTGCCACCGCTCGTGGTCATGCCCCACTGCCATACGCCGGCCGAGCTGAGCTTGGCCACGAAGCCGTCGTTGGTCACGTACGTTGGCGTGCTGCTCCCGATAAGGGTAATGGTGCCAAACGTGAGGGTTGGCTGGTTGAACCAGCCACTCACGAAGACGTTGCCGCTACCGTCCACGGCCACTCCCGTAATGATGGCGTCCCCGCCGCTCACTACCCATTCGTACGTCCCGTCCGGCTGCTGCTTAGTCACGTACGCCCCCGGTCCGTTGAGCGCGAAGGCGCCGAAAGTGGCTGGCCCGTTGATGCCGCCCGTGAAATAGACGTTACCGGCCGCATCAATAGTCGTCGCGCTCCCGGTTCCTAGCCCCGGCGAGCTGACAGCTTGCCAGGTGGGCGCCTGCGCTGAGACGGTGGCTCCCAGACCTGAAAGCGTAAGGAGCAACCAGGCAGTGAAGCACGGTAGCCGCCAAGTGAACGCGTTTTGCATGAGCTTTAGTACGATGTGATGATGAGGTTTTGAAGGTGCGGATGCCACGAAGGGTGGCTTATTCTAGGTCGCTGGCCACAATCGGGCTACTTGCAGCTCGCAGCTGCATCACTACCGCTATAAAAGCACATACGCCCCTGACCAGTGGTCAGGGGCGTATGAAGGGAATAACGAGGAAGTGGTGAACGGTGGGTTACTCCACGACCAAGCGTTGCGTCTGTGTTCCAGCGTGTACTGTGTACATACCCACGGGTAAGCCCTGTAGAGAAAGTTGCGCGGTCGGACCCGTTGGCACCAAGGTGCGCACCGTGCGGCCCGTTGCATCGCGCAACGTCACTGACTCGTTGGCTGGCAGATTCAGCAGCGTGACGCTCAGCTGGGCGGGGTTTGGGTAGAGCGAAAGGGCGGCACCGGTGGCACCGGCGGCACCGGCTTGCACGGCGACAATACTCGATGTAGCGACCGCTCCGTTCGTGTCCACCTGCCGCAGGCGATAGTACAGGACACTGGCCGGCGCGGCCTTATCGCGCCACGTGTAGGCGTTTGCCTGGGTCGTCGTGCCGTGACCGGCTATCATCGCCGAAGCATCGACGAACGAGTGGCCATCGACGGAGCGCTCGATGACGAAGCCGGCATTGTCCTGCTCAGAAGCCGTACGCCAGGCAGTCGCTACCACCGAGCCTTGCCGTTCCGCCGTGAAAGTTACCAGCTCGACGGGCAGTGGTACGTCGGCGTTGCCAACCGTCCAGAAAGAGAAGGATGTGATGCCGGTTTTGGTCACCGAGTTAGGCCCAAACGTGACCGCCTGTTGCTTCACCCACGGCCCCATCGGGCTGCTCGCTGACTTGTACAATGCCAGGTTATTGGTCGCAACCGTGTTGAGCTCGTGATCGAAGTACATGAATACCATCGTCACGTTCAGGCCCGTGGTTGTAGCCGGCCGAATGTCGAAATACCGAAGGACGGACGTGCCGATGCCGGATCCCGAAACGGCCTTGCCAGTCACGCGCACCACATCAGTAAGCCCGGGGCTCGTCGAGCCGGCGGCCGGCGTCAACGTCAGCCCGATGCCACCGAATGTTTCCGAGACCCCTTCCATCACGAGACGGGTAGTGGCTACCGTGCCCGTTACGTAGCTCGTTTCGCTTTCCGTGATTGCCGCCGCGCTACTCAGCGTGACGCGGTAAGCGTCAGTCGTGATCAGGAGGCCAGTGGTCAGGGTAAGGTCCTCCCCGATCATCACGTTCTGGGCTAGCTGCACGTTGCCGCTAGGCTTGTTAACGAGTAGCATACCGAAATCAGTAACTGCCGTGCCGCCTAAAATCTGGATTGGGCCGCTGCCGACGAAAGCCACGGTGCCCGCCAGGTTGAGCGGGCCATTGTCGTTGGTCCAGTCGCCACTGACGCGCAGGGTAGCAGGCGCTCCCAGTGTCAGGCTGGTGCCCGAAGCCATGGTTTGATTCTGTACGTTGTAGGTGCCGGCCGACAGGCTCGGGTAGCGGCCGCTTGCCACTACGGGGATTACGGCATTGGTCGTCGCATTAGGCACTTTGCCGAAGCTCCAGTTACGGCAATCGTTCCAATCGGTGCTCACCGAGCCATTCCAGGTGGTCGTCGTTACGGTAGAGGGGAGCGTTACGGTCACGGTGGCGGGCGCCGTACTGGTGTTACCCGCAGCGTCGGTTACCGTCAGCGTAACCGCGTTGTTGCCTAAGTTGGCACAAGTGAACGTGCTTGGCGAGACGCTCAAGCCGCCGCCAGCCGCAAATCCGCAGTTCGCGGTGCTTCCGTTGTTAACGGCCGCGGGTGTTACGTTCGCCGTGCCATCGGCGCCCAGCTCAACGCTGACGTTTTGCGCGATAGCCTGCGGCCGGCAGACGCTGAAAGCGATGCTCCGGGTCTGGTTACAAGGCAGGGTCACCACAACGTTGCCAGCGTTGCTGGCGCCGGCGGGCACCACGAAGGTGAAGCCCGTCGCCGTCAGGTTACTGATGGTCGCGGCGGCGCCGTTCACGGTCAGGCCCGTCGCGCCGCTCAGATTTGTGCCGCTCGCCGTGATCGTCTGACCCACTGAGCCCGAGCTAGGGCTTAGGCTGGTTAGGGTGGCGGCGGGGGGAGTCGTTACGGTCACGTTTGCGGTGGCCGTGCTGGTTGCCCCAGCCGCATCAGTCACCGTCAGGGTAACGGTGTTGTTGCCGACATTGGCGCAGGTGAAGCTGCTCGGCGAAACGCTCAGGCCACCGCCCGCGGCGAATCCGCAGTTTGCCGTCGAGCCGTTGTTCACCATCGCGGCCGTGATGCTGGCCGTACCGTTGGCGCTCAGTTGCACCGAGATATTCTTCGCAATCGCTACCGGGCGGCACACGGTAAAGGTCTGCGTGCTGGTGGCCGAACCGGCGCCCGTAGTCAGGCTGATGGTTCCCGTCTGGGCCCCGTTCGGGACGACGATACCCGTAATCTGCGTACCGCCGGCGTTGACTGTGTAGCCAGTCGTTACCGTATTGCCGGTAGTGCCGGTGAAGGTGACGACTGACGTACCGCCCAGATTGGTACCCGTGATGGTCACGCTTGTGCCTACCGGTCCGCTCGTGGGGCTGATGTTCGTAATCGTTGGCGGTTGGGAGGGCTGGGTAACGCTAAAAGGTAAGCTCAGATTCTGGTTACAGGGCAGGGACAGTACCACGTTGCCGCTGGCGGCAGCTCCAGCAGGCACCACAAACGTGAAGCCGGTAGCGCTAAGACCATTGATGGTGGCGGGTGCCCCGTTAACGGTCAGGCCATTCGCGCCACTCAGGTTGGTCCCGACGGCCGTCACTGTCGCGCCCGGCGCGGCGGGGTTAGGGGTCAAACTGGTCAGTGTAGCCGTTGGTGGCGCCGTTATCGTCACGGTCGCGGGGGCAGTTTTGGTGGCGCCGGAGGCATCAGTCACCGTCAGAGTAACGGTATTGTTGCCGACATTGGCGCAGGTGAAGGTGCTTGGTGAAACGCTCAGGCCACCGCCCGCAGCGAATCCGCAGTTTGCCGTCGAGCCGTTGTTCACCATCGCGGCCGTGATGCTGGCCGTACCGTTGGCGCTCAGTTGTACCGTAATGTTCTTGGTTATCGCTACCGGCCGACACACAGTGAAGGTTTGCGTGCTGGTAGCACTGCCCTCCGGCGTGTTCACTCTGATGGTACCGGTCTGAGCCCCAGTGGGGACGATGATACCCGTAATCTGCGTACCGCCGGCGTTAACTGTGTAGCCAGTCGTTACCGTATTGCCGGTAGTGCCGGTGAAGGTGACGGGTGTTGTGCCGTACAGATTCGTACCAGTAATCGTCACCGACGAACCAACACCGCCCTGCGTGGGGCTGATATTCGTGATAGTCGGAGGCGGAACGTCGGTGATGGTGATCACAAACGCTTGCTCAAAGGTGAGGCCCGTCGCGTCAGTAGTACGAACGCGCACCGTGTAGCTGTTCTTCACCTCGAAGTTAGGCGAGGCCCTGATGCGTAAGGTACCGACTCCGCTCGCGTTGGTAATCGTGAAAGCCCCGTTGTCGGTCGAGCCTGTTCCCGCTACTAGCGTGTAAATGAACACGTCTCCAGGAGTGAGGTCGGTCGTGCTGAACGTGCCCACGGCGGTATTGGCCGGAACGTTCTCAGGCAACGTCGAATTGCTGAGGGCCAAGGCCGTCGGCGGGTCTGCTTGCTCGAAGCGGAAAAGACCACCGTTGAGCTCCCCGACCACTACGTCAACTAGTCCGTCGCTATCAATATCGGTTACTACGGGAATCGACCGATCGCCGACGTCGATGGAGTAGAAGGTAGTGGTGATGAGCGTGAAAGTCGTCGCATTGGCGGCTGTCTGCTCATAGTGATTGAGGTTGCCATCTTCCTCGCCGACCAATAGGTCAAGCAGGCCATCAGCGTCCAGATCGGTAACCGTCGGCGCGGAAGAGAAGCCGATCGTAATACTATTGAAATTGGCAGTACGTAAAGTAAAGGCGAGGGAGTTTGCTGCGTTCTGCTCGTAATGGTTGAGGTTGCCGTCTGCTTCGCCGATCAATAAGTCAAGCAGACCGTCGCCGTCCAGATCGGTAAACGCTGGTGCCGCGTCAGTCCCAACGTTGATGGCATTGAAGGTTGCCGTCACCAGATTGAAAGTGAGCGAATTAAGTGCGCTCTGCTCGTAATGGTTGATGTTGCCGTCAAAATCGCCGATCAGCAGGTCGAGCAACCCATCACCATCCAGGTCTGTTACCGTCGGTTTCGCGTTGCTGCCAACGGCGATGTTATTGAAGGGCGCATCCACAAAGGAGAATGTCTGCCCGTTGACCGCGTCTTGCTCGTAGTGGTTGATGACCCCATCTACGCTACCGATCAGCAAGTCAAGTTTTCGGTCGCCATCCAGATCAGTGAAGGCGGGAGCTGAATAAAACCCGACGTTAACACCACTGAAAGCCGTCGTGACCGCTGGGTACAGATTGCTATTGCTCGGATGCGTCACGGCGAAGGCTGTGGCGCTCAAGGCTGAGCCAGCCGGAGTAGTCACGCGGATTTTCTGATTGGTAGCCAAACGCGGTACGGTGACCGCCAATTGCGTCGCCGATGTGACCGTGAAAGCCGCCGACAACTCGCCAAAGCGCACGCTGGTAGTGCTACTTAGAGCCGAACCGTTTACCGTCACCACAGTTCCCACCGGACCAGTGGAGGGACTGAAGCTGGTAATAGTTGGCGCTTGGGCCAAGCCTACTATAGGAGTCAGCCACAGAAATAACAACAACCAGCTCAGTCGAACGGGCGAAATCAGTGCAGACCGCCGAAAATGAGATAACCCCAAGAATGAAAAGTACAAATGCGGCATAGCAAAGGAGCAAGGCGGTCAGGTGAATCATTTAGCCTGCTTCCTGACCAAGAAAGCAGGCTAAAAAACATTAATTAGCCCAAAGATAGCGAACGCGCTTCATTCAAGCAGTGCAAAGAAGCCGTTTTATAGCGGAAGTTGACCGGCAACAAAATGCAATTTACTGCCTTATTTCTTATAACCTTCCAATCAACAACATATATAAAATATGTTATTGAAATGAATTCAGTTAGCGTAACCTGGCTACGCAGCCCCTGACTACTCCCGCCGCCGCAATATAGTTCGTTGAAGAGGATAGGAATAGCAAAAAAGCGCTCGCCCGCTGAACTAATTGCTTGTCAGACTTCCCTGCGTTAAGCAAATTTTCGCTAAAAAAAGCGATAAATGGTATACCAGCCCGCAAAAATAATTTACCATGGAGCAATACACCACTGTTTAGCGGTAAATGCCTCCTACTGCGGGCTGTCGAAGGCTACGGCTGAGTATCCCGACAACCTGCTTTACGCGGATTCCCAAGTGCCAGGCTACGTCGAGATGCTCACCAGGAACGGCTATATTAATCGTTTCAGGCGGGGGCCACGTCAATCCGAAGGGCATTACCTTCACCCCTACAATGCCCCAGCTTACTGTTTATTCTGCATCGGCCGGTTCTGGCAAAACGTACACCCTCACCCGCGAATACTTACGACTGGCCTTAGCTACCCCCGCGGCTGATGGTTTTGGCGCGGTGCTGGCGCTGACTTTTACTAACGATGCAGCCGGCGAGATGAAGACCCGCATCGTGGCCAAGCTGCGTGAGCTGGTGCCGAGTGCGGATACGGGAAAAGTCGGAGACTCCGCCTTCCTCGCAGATCTAACGGCTACGCTGGCCGCCGACGGCGCCCTGCCTGGGCTGAGTGACGCGGCCAGCCAGCGCCGCGAAGTGAGCGCCCGGGCCGCCGCGACTTTCCGCCGTTTACTATACGACTACGCCGATTTCGCTGTCGGCACTATCGACTCGTTCGGCCAACGCGTGGTAAGCGCCTTTGCCCGCGATCTCGATCTGCCGCCCGGTTTCGAGGTGGAGATGGACCAGAGCCTGATGCTGACGGAGGCCGTTGCCCGCGTACTCGACCGCGTAAACCGGGCCCGAACGCCGGCAGACGGGATACTTACCGACTTACTTCGCTCCTATGCGGAGGAGCGCACCGCCGACGACAAGCAGATCAACTCCCTCACCGACGACCTCGTTGACTTCGGCAAGAACCTCTTTAACGATACCTACCTCGATGCGCTACGCCACCTCACGGCTCCTGAGCGCACCTTATCGTGGTTCCGCTCGGCAGACGAAGCGCTTAAAGCAAGGATTGCTGACATCATCGTCAACGTGGAGCTACTGTGTCAGACGGCGCTCACCAACATCGAGGACCTCAACCTAACGCCGCAGCACTTCAAGGGTGGCGCACACGGCATTCACTCCTACTTCGCCAAAGGCAGCCTTCAGCTCGACCGCAAGACCGACTCAAAAACGGTTCAGGATACGATTGCCAACGACGACTGGTACGGTGGCGCTGCCAAGAAACCCACTGATCGCGCCCAAGTGGACGCCGTGAGTGGGTTGCTGCGTCAACTCTACGATCTGCTCGAATCGGCCCGGAGCGAGTACCTGATTTTGAGCGCGATGCGTCGCCACTGGCTTCAAATAACGCTATTGGGCGAAATCGGCCGGGAAGTGTCGCTTCTCTGCCGCGAGCGCGGACTGGTGCTGATCGGCGAATTCAACCGGCGCATTGCCGAGGTAGTGCTGCGCGAGCCCCTGCCGTTCATCTACGAGCGCCTCGGCGAGCGGCACGATCATCTGCTGATCGACGAATTCCAGGATACATCGGCCCTTCAGTGGCACAATCTGTTGCCGTTGGTCGCCGAATCGGTGGGGCGCGGGAAACGATCGCTACTCGTCGGTGACGGCAAGCAGGCCATTTACCGCTGGCGCGGGGGCGAGCTGGAGCAGATCGTGGCCCTCTACGCGGGTAAGCCGCATCGCTTGCTGGAGCGCGTGCGCGAGCCCGCAGCCCGCGCCATTCTGCGGGAGCACTACGACGTATTCGGGTTTGAAAACGCCCCCCCTCCCCCACCCGACGAACGGCGGCTGGTGCCCGAAACGCTGCGCGAAAACTACCGCTCGGCGGCGGAGATCGTCACGTTCAACAACGCGTTTTTCGCCGCCGTGCGCGATGCCTGGGCCGATGACGTGCCGTTACTGGCTTCGCTCTACGAGGATTCTTTTCGACAGCAAACCCCCACTCGCCTCCAAACCCTGCCCGCTGGACACGTGGAAGTGTTGCTGGTACCGCTCGACGCGCCCGCGCGTCCCTGGAACCCGCGCACCGGCGCCCTCGATCTGGAAGGCGCGCTGCCCGAGCACGCCGGGCCGGAGCTGCTCACCCAGCGCGAGCTGATGCTCTGGCGTACGGTAGCGCTGATCGAGCAAGCCCACGCCGATGGCTTTGCGCTCGGCGACGTGGCGGTGCTCTGTCGCGTCAACGAGGATGCCCGCGAAGTAGCGCGCTTTCTGAAGCGCCGCGGCTACGCCATTGCTTCGCGCGACTCGTTGCAGCTCGACTTCGCCGACGCCGTTAACCTTGTGGTCGCCGTATTACGGGTGCTCCACTCCCCGACCGACGCCCCCGCGCGCGCGGGGGTTCTGTTGCTGCTCGACCGGGTAGTGTGCGAAAACGACGCGACGCCGGCGCGCGCGGCGCGCATCGGCGGGCTCTCCCGAACGACCGAGACCACTCCAACGGAATTTTGGGGAGAGCTGGCCCGGCTGGGATTCCCAACGGTTGCGCCGGCTTACCTCGATGCGCTCAGCCTTTACGAAGCCGCCGAGCATATTTTCTCCGCCTTCGCCCTGCTCACTGCGGCTGCCGCGGAAGCCGAGTACCTGCTGCGCTTGCTCGACTTGACCCTGAGCTTTAGTCTGCGCCACGGCAACAACCTGGGCGCTTTCCTGACTTATTGGGACGCGGCCGGTCACGCCTTAAGCATCAACACGCCGCCCACCAGCGCGAATGAAGCCATCACCATCACCTCAATCCATCGCTCCAAGGGACTGGCGTATGGGGTCGTGATCGTGCCCTTCGCACAGTGGGGGCTTACCCCTCGTTCCACGGCGTTGCTATGGGGCGACCTGGGCGATTTCGTGCTGCCCGAGGTGACAGCGGCGGACGGCGAACCCGCCCTCGCCTTGCCCCCGATGGCGGTCGTGACCCACAACCAGCAGCTTGACGCCACCGTGCTCAGCGCGCAGTACCGGGCCGAACGGGCGCGCACCTTCGTGGAAGGACTCAATATGCTTTACGTCGCCTTCACCCGGCCGCGCAATCGGTTGTACGTCCTGTTACCCGCCCCCGAGAAACCCGACCCTGACCCCGCTGCCTTACCCCGCACCCTCGACCAGCTGGTGCTGCGGGTGCTAGCGCGTTTGCCCGAGGCTACTGCAGAAGAAACGGCGGGAGGAACCCGCTACGTGCTGCGCACGGGGGGACCGGCCCCAGCGGCCCCGCCCAG
>JBKJUQ010000355.1:0-14968 GCA_046590685.1 Hymenobacteraceae bacterium | reverse complement strand
GCCTACGTGATGTGCGGCGGCGATCTGAGCGCCCCGACGGAAGTCAGCGAAGACTACCTGCTCGCCGGTGAGGCTCAGAAACGCCTCGCGCTCCAGGTCGAGCAGGTAGTCTTCGCTGACTTCCGTCGGGGCGCTCAGATCGCCGCCGCACATCACGTAAGCGAGCTTTTCGGCGATCTTCCGATCGTGGTCGGAGATGTAGCGGCCTTCCTGCATCGCGTACACGCCGGTGATGAACATCCCGAGCGCCCCGCGGCCCTGCACCTTGATGTTGGTGCGCCGCACGGGCTGCACGTAGCCCGAATCAGCCAGCTCCAGCACCGCGCGCTTGGCTTCCGCGATCGCGCGGTCGCCGTTGACGATGATCTCGTCGCCGGGCCGCAGGTAGTGCATATCCCACGCCTCGGCGGCGGAAGTAGAAACCTTCGCCGTGGCGATGCTGGTGAAGGCGTTGCGGAGGGAATTTAGCTCGATGTCGCCTTCCTCGACCAGGGCGGCGGTGCGCAGTACCATTTCCTTGGTGCCCCCACCGGCCGGAATCACGCCGACGCCGAACTCGACAAGCCCCATGTAGGTCTCAGCCGACGCGATAACGCGATCGGCGTGGAGGCAGATTTCGCAGCCGCCGCCCAGGCTCAGCCCGTGCGGCACCGTCACGACGGGAATGGCCGAGTAGCGGACCCGCATCATCGCCTGCTGGAAGGTGCGGATCATGAGATTCACCTCGTCGAACTCCTGCTCGATGGCCTGCATATACAGCAGCGCGAGGTTGGCGCCGGCCGAGAAATTCGGCGCGTTGTTGCCGATCACGAGGCCCCGGTAGCTTTTCTCCGCGATTTCGATCGCTTTATGAATCGCCTGGACCGTGTCGCCGCCGATGGTGTTCATCTTGGAGTGAAACTCCAGCCCGAGCACGCCGTCGCCGAGGTCGAGGACGGTGGCGCCGGCATTGCCCCACACCTTGCGGGTGGCGCGCAACGCGTCGAGGATGATGAAGGATTCGCCGCCCGGCATCGGCTTATACGCCTTGCTGGCCGCGTCGTAGACCTGCCGTTGGCCGTTTTCGCTGCGGTAGAACTTCGAGTGGCCAGCGGCCAGCATCTCCGTTACCCACGGCGCCACGGTGGCGCCGGCAGCGGTGGCGAGGTCGATGCCCTTCTGAATCCCCACGGCGTCCCACGACTCAAACGGCCCCTGCTCCCAGCCGAAGCCGGCGCGCAGGGCGTCGTCGATCTGGTACAGGTGGTCGGCGATTTCGGGCAGCCGATTGCTCGCGTAGGCGAACAGCGAACCGAACATCAGCCGGTAAAACTCGCCGGCTTTGTCTTTGCCGCCAATCAGCACCGGCAGCCGCTGACTGAGCGAATCAATCGTCTTGGTGGCTTCGAGAGTCGCGAACTTAGGTCGGGTGCCGGGCTGGTATTCGAGGGTTTGCAGGTTCAGGGCCTGAATCTCCGACTTGCCGTCCGCGCCCTTGATCTGCTTGTAGAATTCCTGGCCGGTTTTGTCGCCGAGCCACTTGCTCTCAGCCATTTTTGTCAGGAACTCGGGCAGCGCGAAGGTGGCCTTGGCCTCGTCGTTCGGCAGCCCCTGCGCCAGGCCGTTCGCTACGTTGATGAGCGTATCGAGCCCCACCACGTCGGCCGTGCGGAACGTCGCCGATTTGGGGTGGCCGATCACCGGGCCCGTCAGCCGGTCCACTTCCTCCACGCTCAAGCCCAGCGCCTGCATCCGCTGCAAGACATCCAGGATGGCGAACACGCCCACGCGGTTGCCGATGAACGCCGGCGTGTCCTTCGCCCGCACGGTAGTCTTCCCGAGGAAACGATCGCCGTAGTCGAGCAGAAAATCGACTACCGCCGAATCCGTTTCGGCCGTCGGGATGATTTCGAGCAGCTTGAGGTAGCGCGGGGGATTGAAGAAGTGCGTCCCCGCGAAGTGCTTCTTGAAATCCTCCGAGCGCCCTTCGGCGAGCAGATGAATCGGAATCCCCGACGTATTCGAAGTAATGAGGGTACCGGGCTTGCGGAGCTTCTCGACCTTTTCGTAGAGCGCGCGCTTGATGTCGAGGCGCTCCACGACGACCTCAATCACCCAGTCGCAGCCGGCGATATCCTTCAGGTTATCGTCGAAGTTGCCGGTCGTCACGCGCCGCGCGTCGGCCTTGCGGTACACGGCCGCTGGATTGGCCACCAGTGCCGCTTGCAGCGCGGCGTTGACGAGCCGGTTGCGCACGGCGGGTGACTCCAGCGTCAGGCCCTTTTTCGCTTCGTCGGGCAGCAGCTCCCGCGGCACGATGTCGAGCAGCAGCACGGGTACGCCGATGTTGGCGAAGTGCAGCGCGATCCGTGAGCCCATGACGCCGGAGCCCAGCACGGCCACTTTCTTGATGATGCGGTTCATTCTTGATGAAATGGATTACTTGTAAGACGGACAGTCAATGAGGATGGCCCCGGTAGTGGCTTAGCGCCCCCCGACAATGGGGTCGTAGTCGGCGGGAAAAACCTCCTTGCGCTCGATCATCTCCGTAATCCGGCGGATGACTTTGAAGAACGTGATGAGGTCTTTGGGCTCGATTGCCTCCTGCACCACGTGGTTGAAGTGGCGGACGGAGAGGCGCGAGGTCTCGCGGCGCTCCATCCCCAGATCGGTCAGGCGAATGCGTACTGAGCGGCGGTCGTGCGGGTCGGGCTGGCGGTAGATGAGCCCTTTCGCCTCCATACTCTTGAGCAGGCGCGTGAGCGAGCGGGCCTCCAGGCCGAGCAGTGGGGCAATCTTGGTTGTGGGCGTACCAGTGGCGGGGTCGATATTGAGCAACACGAAGCCAATGCTGGTGGTGAGATCGACACGAGCGGCCTGCTGACCGTACAGCCGCGCGATGGCGTGCCACGCCACTTTGATGTTATAATCGAGAGTATCTTCGGGCTTCATCGGCAGGATCGGAACAGGCGAGGCGGGAAAGTGCCCGCCAAGTTACGTCCCTTTTTGGTATGCAAGCATACCAAGCCCCGGCAGCTGCCCGAAAAATTTCTTTCTCTCCCCCTTTCCGCGCTAGCGTGTGCGACCAATTGGGGGCAGAGGAAGCCGGCGAGCGACCTTTGCATCCCGCGCTCGCAAGTCGCATCCATTGGCGAGCCTAACTGATCGCTAATGCATCTTGTTTTTTTCGGTACGCCCGAATTTGCCGTTGCTACGCTGGAAGCGCTCCTTGCTGATGGCCAGCAAGTAGTCGCCGTCGTGACGGCGCCTGACAAACCAGCCGGCCGCGGGCAAACGCTCGTCGCCTCACCGGTGAAACTAGCTGCAGAGGCCCACGGCTTGCCGGTGTTACAACCCACCAACCTCAAGTCGGCCGACTTTCAGGCCCAGCTGCGGGCCTTCGCGGCCGATTTACAAGTAGTGGTCGCCTTCCGCATGCTGCCGGAAGCCGTGTGGGCGATGCCGCCGCTCGGTACGCTCAACGTGCACGCATCGCTCCTGCCGCAGTACCGGGGCGCGGCCCCGATCAACTGGGCGCTCATCAACGGCGAGACGCAGACTGGCGTGACCACCTTTCGCTTGCAGCACGCGATTGACACCGGCGATCTGCTGCTGCAAGAGTCGGTGACGATCACGCCGGAAGATGATTTTGGGAGCCTCTACGAAACGCTGCGACAGCGCGGGGCAGGCTTGGCCGTGCAGACGGTACGGGGCCTCGCCGCCGGCACGATTCAGCCGCAGCCGCAAGCGGACCTGCCCATCGGCCAGCTCCACCTGGCCCCCAAGCTCACGAAGGAGACGGGGCGGCTCGATTTCGCTCGCCCCGCTTCGGAGCTGGTGAACTGGGTCCGGGGCCTCGCGCCGGTACCGACCGCCTTCACCGCTTTGCCGGATGGCCGACTGCTGAAAATTTTCCGCGCCGAGGCAATCTCGGTTGACAGTCCGGAACCTGCCGGCGCCTTGCTGCTTGATGCGAAAGCCGGCACCCTCGCCTTTCGCACTCCGGATGGTGCGCTACGCGTGCTCGACGCACAGCTGGAAGGCAAGAAGCGGCTGCCGGTAGCCGAACTGGTGCGCGGTCTACGGCTGCCGTAACGGCGACGCGCTCCCCAAAAACTATTTTTTTTTACGATGCTTACGCTCCTGGTCGCGGCCGCCGAAAACAATGTTATTGGCCTCCACGGGCAGCTACCGTGGCGCCTGCCAGCGGATTTGCGGTGGTTTAAGCGCCATACGCTCGGCCACCCCGTGCTGATGGGCCGCAAGACGTGGGATAGCCTCGGCCGACCACTGCCGGGGCGGGCCAACCTGGTCGTGTCGCGACAAGCGGAGTTAACGCTACCCGGAGCGCACGTATTTACGGACGTGGCAGCAGCCCTGGCGTACGCCCGGCAGCTTGACGGTGGGGAGGAAGTGTTTGGTATTGGCGGCGGCGAACTGTACCGGTTATTGTTGCCGATAGCCGACCGCGTATTGCTCACCCGGGTTCAGGCGACGGTAGCGGGGGACACTTTCTTCCCGGAGCTGCGCGAGGCGGAGTGGCGCGAGGAGAGCCGCGAGCTGCATCCCGCCGATGAGCGCCACGCGTACGCGTTTTCCTTCCTGGACTTACGCCGGGTGCGCGGCTAACGCCTTGGATCACCCGCACGAAAACGCCCCGCTCGGCGAACCGGACGGGGCGTCATAATCGAAATCGAAAGCTTGGGTAGCTTACGAAAGGGTGTTTACGTAGCGCGCCAGCTTCGATTTGTTGTTGGCCGCTTTGTTTTTGTGAATGATGTTCTTTTTAGCCAGCCGATCGAGCATCGACGCGACCTTGGAGAACAGCGCGGTCGCGGCCGTCTTATCGGTGGTGTCGCGCAGCTTCTTCACGAACGTGCGCGTGGACTTGGCCTGGTAGCGGTTGAGAAGCCGCTTGGCCCCGTTAGAGCGGATACGCTTAAGAGCCGACTTATGATTTGCCATTGCGGGATCAGTGGTTCCGGAAGAGGTTTCCGGGAATTTTTTAGGCCGCAAAGGTACGTCGCCTAGCGGGAACCCGCAAGGCTGATTGCCAAACTTTTCGACGAAGGGGACAGTTGGCTCATCCGCCCGGCAGGCCCCGCGTATCTTTCGCTTCCGATCTCTTCTCGCTCCTAATGCTGCACCGCTTCCGGGGATTTTCGTTAGCCCCCGCCGGCGTGGTGCTGGCAGTAAGCCTGCTGGTCGCCGTCGCTTGCCGGCCTGATGCTGATCTGGCCGACGCCGGTCAGCCACCGGTGCCAAGTCCAACCGCCTATAATCTGGTGGTACCGCCGTCGCTTCGCGCGCTGCCCCGCGTACCGAGCGATAATCCACTGACCAACGAAGGCGTTGCGCTTGGGCGGCAGCTGTTTTACGAAAAGCAGCTTTCCGTGGGCAACTCCGTTTCCTGCGGCTCTTGCCACCAGCAGGCAAAAGCCTTCACGGACGGGCGGGCCTTTTCGCAGGGGGTGAATGGAGGATTGGGCCGCCGCTCGGCTATGTCGCTGGCGAATGTGATGTGGGCCGATTCGCTCAACTGGGATTTTCGGTTTACGACCATCGAGGCGCAAAACCGCTTCCCACTCACCCACCCGAACGAGATGGGCCAGCCGCTGGCAGTCAGTGTCAGCAAGCTGCAAAACTCGTCGGAGTATCCGGCGCGCTTTGAGCGGGCGTTTGGGACGCGCATCATCTCCGAAGCGCTGCTGCTCAAAGCGCTCGGGCAGTTTCAACGAACGTTGATTTCGGGCAGTGCCCGGTTTGATTTAGCGCGTACGCCCGGCTCCGGGGTACGCCTGACGCCCGATGAAGAAGAAGGATTCCTACTGTTTTCGACGCATCCGAACCCCAACATCACCGTCCGCGACCCGGTGACCGGTGCGCTTACCACCCTGCGGGGCGGCAACTGCGGCGACTGCCACGGCGCGGGCGGCCTGTTCCGGCAACGGTTGATGACGTCGGCGAATAACGGCCTGGATGCGCTCCCGCTCGACTCGGGCATCGCCAGCGTAACCCGCCGCGCGCAAGACGTTGGCAAATTTGGCGTACCCAGCCTGCGCAACATCGGCCTCACGGCACCCTACATGCACGACGGCCGCTTTCGGACGCTCGAAGAGGTGCTCGACCATTACAACGAACACGTCGCGCTCGACAGCCCGAACCTGACGCGCGACATGCGCGCTTCCAACGTCGACGGGGCGTCGACGCTGCTGCTGACACCCGACGAGAAGCGTAAGATCATCGCTTTTCTGCACACCCTTACCGACCAAGCCTTTGTGAGTAATCCGCAGTTTTCGAATCCTTTCACGCCATAGCTTCGCCCCGTCCGGCCTGCATTCTACTCATCTTAACGTTCTCCTCTCGTGCTTCTTACCGCCCCGTATGCTTTCCGTCACTGGCTCGGTCCAGCGGCCCTCACGGTGCTGCTGGGGCTGCTGGTGAGCTGTAAAAAACGGGAAGCGCCCGATGACCCGCAGCCCGCGGCGACCAACACCCTCACGCTGGAGTTTCAACACAACGCCCCCGGCGATACGCTGCCGCTGCGGTTGCTCACCCCGTACCGCACGGCTACGGGCCAAGGCTACCAGCTCACTAAGCTCGTGTACTACGTGAGCAACGTCAAGCTAGTGCGCGTTGATGGCTCCGCGTGGGCCGAGACCGCCTCCTACCATCTGCTGCGCGTGGCGGGCGCGCCGGCCGATAACCCCGTTATCGCGCTTACGGCCGTGCCGGCGGGCACCTACACGGCCGTCGAGTTCAGCATCGGCGTCGACTCGGTCGCCAATCACCACGGCGATCAGTTGGGCGCCCTGAGCCCCAACGAGGGAATGATCTGGAACTGGAGCACCGGCTACAAATTCTGGGTGATGGAAGGAAGCTTCCTCCCGGCGGGCAATACGGCGCAGGGGTTCCTCTATCACATCGGCGCCGACCCGCTCTACCGTACTGTGCGCCTCCCGCTCCCAACGCCGGCGACGGTTACGGGGTCGATCGCCCCCGAGGCGCACGTGTACGTAAACATCACGAGCTTCTTCACCGGGGTTGATCTGGCGGATCCGCGCCAACAAAACACGGAAACTGATCCGGCCCTACTGCCCCGATTAGCCGACAATCTGACTACGATGTTTCGGGTGGCGCACGTCCATAACGACTAACGTACGCGTCGTGCTTCGCTTTCCGCCCCTGATTTGGCTAGCCGCCGCGCTGGCGCTCCTCGCGGGCGGTTGTCGCCCCGATGCCGACCTCCGCGACGCCCCCACCCCTAGCGACCCCGCGAGGTTCGCGCCCACGGTGCCCGCGAACCTGCCGCAGACGGTACCGAGTCCGGCACGCAACCCGCTGACGAACGCCGGCGTGCTGCTCGGGCGTCGACTATTTTACGATGTCCGTCTTTCGGGAACGAACTCGGTTTCCTGCGCGAGCTGCCATCAGCCCGACCGCGCGTTTTCCGATGGCTTGGCATTAAGTACGGCGGGCGCATCGGGTAACGCCCTGCGACGCCACGTGCCAGCGCTCCAAAACGTAACGTGGGCAAGCGGCTTGTTCTGGGATGGCGGCGCGGCCGACCTCGAATCGCTCGCTTTTGGTCCCCTGACGCATCCCGACGAAATGGCGCAAAACCTAAGCGGCCTCGAAACCGAACTGCGGGCCGTGCCGGCTTACGCTCCGCTGTTCGCCGCGGCGTTTCCGGGTCAGGGTATTACTTCCGTAACAGTAGCACGGGCACTGGCGCAATTTCAGCGCACGCTCATAACGGGAAACTCCGCCTACGATCGGTGGGCTCGCCACGAGCCCGGCGCCGGGCTTTCTGCTGACGAGCAGGCGGGCCTTGCGTTCGTGCGCCAAAAGTGCAGCACCTGTCACGCGGGCGAGTTTTTTACCGACTTTGGCTACCACAACAACGGTCTCGACTCGGCTTACTCCGACGGTCATGAGCGGCTCGCGTGGGGCCGGGGCCGCATCACACTCCAGGCGTCAGATAAAGGCAAGTACAAGACCCCAACCCTCCGTAACGCGACCCTTACCGCGCCTTATATGCACGATGGACGCTTTGCAACCCTCGACGCGGTGCTCGATCAGTATCAGGAGCACGTGCAGGAATCGCCGACGCTGGACCCCGCCGTCCGGATGGCGGATGGAACGCCCGGCATCTGGATGACGCCAGCGGAAAAGCGGCAGATTATGGCCTTCCTGCGCGCTCTTACGGATACGACCTTCACCCGAAACCCGGCCCTGCGGGAGTAATTCGGCCACTACGGTCGGGGTAAAGGCCTTCACTTCTGCGCATCCGCACTCCGTCTCCAGCAACTGCTACCTTGCCTTTTCTCCCCGAGCCCGCTCACCGGCCACCCGCGCTCCTCTGGAACGGCCATTTGCAAACCATCGTCCCGGCCTTGCTGCGTACGGTGCCGGCTGTGACGTACACCCGCGAGCGACTGGAACTGCCCGATGGCGACTTTCTGGACCTCGACTGGTACCGCCCGCACCAAACCCGGGCGTCCACCGTCGCCATCATCTCGCACGGGTTAGAGGGAGATTCGAGCCGCCCCTACGTGCGCGGGATGGCGCAGGCCCTCGGCGCTGCGGGCGCCGACGTGCTTGCCTGGAACTACCGCTCCTGCGGCACCGGCGGCCCTAACCGGCTCTTGCGCGCCTATCATCTGGGCGATACGGCCGACCTCCACACGGTCCTGACGCACGCCCTGGCTGCCGGGCCGTACCGGAAGGCGTGGCTCACGGGGTTTTCGGCGGGCGGAAACATCACGCTCAAATACCTCGGCGAGGATGCCGCGCGCGTACCGGCCGAAGTAGTGGGCGCGGCGACTTTCTCGGTACCGGTAGATTTAGCGGCCGGCGCGCAGCATATCTCGCGCTGGCAGAACCGGGTGTATCTGCGGCGTTTTTTGGCCTCTTTGCGCGGCAAGCTGGCCGCCAAGGCCGGACAGCATGCGGGCGCCTTAGACCTGAACGGCTACGCGGCCCTGCGGTCGTTTGAGGCTTTCGACGAGCGCTACACCGCCCCCCTGCACGGGTTTGCTTCGGCCGCCGCGTACTATGCGCACGCGAATAGTCGGCAGTATCTGGCAGGTATCCGCGTACCCACGCTGCTGGTGCAAGCCCAGAACGATCCTTTTCTACCGTGGCCGGCGTGCTATCCGGTCGCGGAGGCGGAGGCGAGCCAGTTTGTCTATCTCGAAATCCCGCGCGCCGGTGGGCACTGCGGCTTTGCCGAAACGCTGCCGGGCCAACCGGGCCCGGCCCGGTACTATTCCGAGCGACGCGCGGCGGCGTTTTTAGGCACTTTAACCGTTCACTCACCCGCAAATTCGGCGCAATCGCGCCCCATTGTCGAGTGAATCCAAGCGCGGTTGCCAACTTCGTGCGCGGTTTCCTGCTCGCGGTACGCGCGCTAGCCGTGCCGGCTTGCCTTCTATCCTTCTGTTGATGCGTTTTTCTGCCTTTTTTGCCGCGGTGCTCGTCGTTGGCACACTGCTCACCAAGGGGGCGCCAGCCCTGGCCCAAGGCGACCAGCCGGTGCTCGTGGAGCCCGGTAACAGCCGCGACGAAGTATCTTTTTCTACCGACAACGGACCCCAGTATATCGTGGTGCACGATTTTCGGGTGACGGAGATTCAGCCCACCGGCAAAGAAGACGAATATGCGCTGACCTTGCTCGCCCTTACGCAGGGTGGCGAGCCCGACCAGCGCGTGATGGGCGGGATTCTCTTCGAGATCGATGATCAATCAACCCTCGTCCCGTTTCAGCAGGGCGGCGTGGGCGATGTAATCGTCAAAGCGCAACCCAACGCGGACGAAATCACGATTCGCGCCGTCGATTCGAACGTTACCCACAAGGTGGAGCTGCCCCAACCGTACCGATGGTTGCTGTGGGGCCTGGCGCTCGTTCCGTTGGTGATGTGGCTGTTGCGCCGCTACCGCAAGCGGCCGGTGGCGCCTGCCCGCCAGTAGCCCGTAAGTAAGTTCAGTCAGGGAGCTGCTATTGCTTGACCGGCACAAACACGACCGATTTAGTCGCGAAGAATTGTTCGTCGGGATAGCGCTCGCGCAGCGGCGTCACCTGCACGCCGCGGAGCCGGCTGTGCGCGATTTCAACGTCCAGATCACCGCCCTTGAGGCAGTACAGCCCTTGGCGAGCCATAATTTCCGAGTCGCGGGAGCGGGCAAACCGGCCACTGACCCAGCCCCACAGCTCGCCGAGCGGCGCGACGGCGCGACTCACCACGTATTCGTAGCGGCCGAGCAGCGTCTCGGCGCGCGCCTGCTGGGCCGTTACGTTCACAAGCCCCAGCTCCTGCACGATGGCTTCGACGACGCGGATTTTCTTGCCCACGGAGTCCACTAGATGAAACTCGACTTCGGGAAACCGAATCGCGAGCGGTAAGCCCGGCAGCCCCCCGCCCGTACCCACGTCGAGCACCCGCGCGCCGGGCTCAAACTGCACTACATCGGCAATCGCCAGCGAGTGCTGCAGATGGCGCGTTTCGAGCGCATCCATATCCTGCCGCGAAATCACGTTGATTTTTTGATTCCACTCGCGCAGCAGCGCGGCGAGGTGAGCGTATTTGTCCAAGGCGGAGGGAGGAATGCGGAATGAGAAAATCCAGGGGGCCAGCTCGGCGCAACAAAAATGGGGAACAAGGATGCTATTCCTCATTCCCCATTCTGAATTGCTTAATTCGAGCGAAGTGACTAAATCATTTCTTTTTTCTCTTTCACCATATCGTACAGCAGCTCGCGGGCACGGTGCAGCTGGGCTTTTACGGTACCCAGCGGGGCTTTCAGCTCAGTGGCGATTTCCTCGTAGCTCAGCTCATCGAAGTAGCGCAGCGAGACGAGGCGCTGGTATTTGGGCGGCAGCTTGCCCACGACGAGCTGCATGATCTCAATTTTCTGGTTCTTGATCGCGATCTCCTGCGGATTCAGATCATTGTCCTTGAAGTCGATTTGAATCTCGTCGCCGCCGTCGGTGCGGATGCCGGAATCGATCGACATCGTCTTGATTTTATTCTTGCGAATAAAGTCGATACAATTGTTAGTGGCAATCCGAAACAACCACGTACTAAACGCGAATTCCGGATTGAATTTGTGCAGGTTGCGGAAGGCTTTGGCGAAGGCCTCGATGGTCAGATCCTCCGCATCGTCGGGGTTGCGGACCATCTTGAGCACGACGTGATATACGGGCTTCTTGTAGATCTGCATCAGCTCCGCGTACGCCTTCTCGTCCTGCCGCTCGACGGCGGCGCGAATCAGCTTGAAATCGTGCTTGGCTTTGGCGGAAAACTGTTTCTCTGGATTTACTTCCATCGGGTAGGGTTAGCTAGTAGTACGGAAAGGCCGACGGCCACGTAAAGTACGCTAAAGAGGGGGTCGAGCGCGGGCAACGCCCAAAACGGAACGGGCCGCCGAAGGTTCCGACCAAGCGGAATGAGGCCGGCGGCCAACCCAATCAGCCGCAACGCCCACGCGCCGAGCCACGCGGGCCAGAGCGCCGGCACCAGCGCCGCGCCCACCCCCACGGCAGTGTAAAATAACGGTCCCGAAAGCGGAAGCAACCCGGCGCGCAGCCGATTGGGCCAGCGGTAGCGCCGGCCGGCGCCCAGATGGCGACGCTTCTGGTGCCAGTAGTGCCGCCAGGTAGCCGCGGGCTGCGAGGTGGTCTGGCCGTCCGGGTGCAGCACGACGCCGACGGGAAGGCCGGCGCGCACCGCGTCCTGCACGAATAAATCATCGTCGCCGCCGAGCGAGCGCAGGTGCGACGAAAACCCGCGCGTGGCCGTGAAAGCCTCCTTGGTGTAGGCCAGGTTGCGGCCGACGCCCATATAGGCGCGGCGCGCGCGGCCCGCGCTCAGCATCAGCGCGCCGGTAAGGAGTGTTTCGTGGCGGATGAGCAGATTGAGCAGCGTGGGCTGCGCTTCGTAGCCCCCAAACCCGAGCACCACCTGCGCGGGCGCCGCGCCGCCGTCGGGCTCGGCAAAGCCGGCGGCCATCCGCGCGGCCCAGTGCGGCGAGGCAGGCACGCAGTCGGCATCGGTGACGAGCCGGTGGGCGTGCCGCGTCACTTTGAGGCCAATGGTTAGGGCGTATTTCTTCGGATTCAGGCCCGGCGGCGTGCTTTTGATCGTCACGAGCCGCACGTGCGGCGTGAAGAGCTGGGTGAGCTGCTGGAGGTAGAAGCCGGTGTCGTCGGTCGAGCGGTCGTCCACCAACACGATCTCCAGCTCCTCCGGGTAGGCCTGATGGAGTAGCTCGGGCACGAGGCGGCGCAGGGCGACAGCGTCGTTGTGGGCGCACACCACGATGCTCAGCGGCGGCAGCGCGGCGGGCGGCAACACCTGCCAGGCCGCCCGGCGGGTGGCGCGCGCCAACGGCCCAAACGCGAACAGCGCGTAGCCCATCGGCACCAGCGCCGCCGCGCCAGCCGTGCCCAGCAAGGCGAGTAGGAGCGGCGAAAGTGACGGGAGCGACGGAAACAGGAGCATCAGCGGGAACGGGGGCAAAGGTAGGCCGGTACCTTTGCGGACGCTACTACTGCTGATGCCCGAACTCACTTTCGACCTCCACCATACCGACCCCGCGACCGGCGCGCGGGTCGGGGCGCTGACCACCAGCCACGGCCGCATCGAGACGCCGATTTTTATGCCCGTCGGCACCGTCGGCACCGTCAAAGGGGTACACCAGCGTGAGCTGACCGACGACATCCAGGCCCAGATCATTCTCGGCAACACCTACCACCTGTACCTGCGGCCGGGCCTCGACATCGTGCGCGGTGCCGGCGGTCTGCACGGCTTCAACGGCTGGACGAAGCCGATCCTGACCGATTCGGGCGGCTACCAGGTGTTTTCGCTCGCCAACACGCGTAAAATCACGGAGGAAGGCTGCACGTTCCGCTCCCACCTCGACGGCTCCAAGCACGTCTTCACCCCGGAGAGCGTGATGGACACGCAGCGCATCATCGGCGCAGACATTATGATGGCCTTCGACGAGTGCCCGCCGTGGCCGTGCACGCTTGATTACGCCACCAAATCATTGGCCCTCACCGAGCGCTGGCTCGACCGCTGTATCCGGCGGTTCGACGAAACGGAGCCGCTCTACGGCCACTACCAGAGCCTGTTCCCCATCGTGCAGGGCAGTACCGACGAGGGGTTGCGCCGTCGTGCCGCCGAGCACATCGCCGGCCTGGGTCGCGCCGGCAACGCAATCGGCGGCCTGAGCGTGGGCGAGCCCGCCGAGGCGATGTACGATATGACGGAGCTGGTCTGCGGCATCCTCCCGCCCGACAAGCCGCGCTACCTGATGGGCGTCGGCACGCCGGCCAACATCCTCGAAAGCATCGCCCGGGGCGTCGATATGTTCGACTGCGTGCTGCCCACCCGCAACGCGCGCCACGGGATTCTCTACACCACGCAGGGCATCCTGAACATCACGAACGCGAAGTGGAAGGCCGACTTCTCCCCCATCGACGAAGAATTGGGTGGCTACGCGTCCTCGTTCTACTCGAAAGCGTACGTGCGGCACCTCTTCCACGCCACCGAGCTGCTCGGCCCCCAGATCGCCTCCATCCACAACCTCACTTTCTACCTCTGGCTCGTGGGCGAGGCGCGCCGCCGGATTCTCGACGGTACGTTTGGGGGGTGGAAGGCGGAGATGGTGGTGAAGCTGATGCAACGGTTGTGAGGCAGCTTTTCCGGCAAACTGCCTCGCCATCCTGACGGCACGTCAACTTGCGGAGCAAACTGCCCCGCCGCTTCGACGGCAGGGCAACTTGTGGAACAAACTACCCCGCCGTCGCGACGGAAGCACAACTTGTTCCACATACTGCCCCGCCGTGCGGTGAGAACTGACAGCTTGTATATCAAGCCGCTCTAAATCCCAGCTTTTACTGCCAATTTGGCGGCATATCTTCCCTCCCATCCCTCCGTGCCTTCGGCGTGAAACTCCTCGACCGCTACATCCTCAAGAAGTACCTCACCACCTTCGCCTTCACGGTGGGGCTGCTGGTGGCGGTGATCTGCGTGATCGATTTCGTCGAGAAAAACGACGACTTCATCAAACACTCGCTCGGGTTTGGGTTGGTGCTGCGGCAGTATTTCCTGCCGGTGATTCCGTTTTACGCCAACCTGCTCTCCCCCATCACCATCTTCATCGCGACGGTTTTCGTGACGGCCCGACTCGCCTCGCACACCGAGATCATCGCGATGCTCTCGTCGGGGATGAGCTTCCGGCGGCTGCTGCTGCCGTACTGCATGGGGGCGGTGCTGGTGGGCTCGCTGGTGTTCGGGCTGATCGGCTGGGTGATTCCGATCGCGAACAAGACGCGCGTGGCGTTTGAGGTGAAGTACGTCAAGAATCCGTACACCTTCTCGGGGCACGACGTCCATTTCAAGGTCGCACCCGACGCCTACGTCTACCTCGGCACGTACAATAACGCGGCGAACATCGGCTACAACTTCGTCCTCGAAACCATCCGCGGCACCAAGCTCGTGCGCAAGGTGCAGGCCGACGCCATCTCCTGGGACGCCACCAAGAAGATGTGGCACGTGGAGCCGCAAACCGTCCGCACCTTCGACGGCGAGCGCGAAAAGCTCTTCCGCCGGCCCGCGATGGACACGGTGCTCAACCTGTTTCCGAAGGATTTCGCCTCCACCTTCCGCCTCGAAGAAACCCTCACCAACCCCGAGCTCAACGCGCTCATCCAAACCAAGATCGACCGCGGCGCCGACGATACGGCCCTCTACCTCGTCGAGAAGTACAGCCGGCAGTCGTACCCCTTTGCCATCCTGATTCTGACCGTGATGGGCGTCATCGTCAGCGCCCGTAAGGCGCGCGGCGGCGTGGGGTTGCAGATTGCCCTTGGCTTCGCGCTCGCGTTCGTGTACCTCGTGTTCGTGATCGTCAGCCGCGGCTTCGCGAGCGCCAACACGTTGCCCGCCTGGCTCGCCGCGTGGCTCCCCACGCTCGTGTTTAC
>JBKJUQ010000345.1:0-12993 GCA_046590685.1 Hymenobacteraceae bacterium | reverse complement strand
CGACTCAGCAGGTTCAGCGGCAGCCGCAGACGGGTGCCGGCGCGCGCCGCCGCCGCTGGCAGCTTGAGGTCCAGCTCTTCGCGCACCACGGCGCCGGCCGCGGTTGCAGGTTGCTCCGTCAGGCGCAGGCGGGTGAGCGTGATGGGCGTCAGGCTCGGCAGGCTCTCGGTAACGGCCCGCCGCTGGTCGGGCGCCGCGAGTGGCAGCAGCCGGGCGTAGGCATCGCCGAGCGGACCGGTACGGCGGGTCCGCACCGTGGCCGTCGCAGTTCCCTGCGCGTCGAGCCGTAGCGTGAGGTGGCGCGTGCGCGTGGTGGTGGTGGCATCAAGCGTGGGCGTGCGCACGACCTGCCCACCCGCCGCCGTCACCAGTAGCACATGTCGGTTGGCGGTAAAATCGCCCAGCACCCCAAAGGGCTGCGTCGTCGAGGTGCACTCCAGCCAGACCGTGTCGGCGGGCGCGCCGCCCTTGCTGCCTTTGCCCCCCAGCGGGACGCACAGAATCACGTGGTTGAACTGCGGCGCTACCCAGTCGGCGTGCAGGTCGGGCGCGTCGTCGCCGGCCTGCACCAGCGCCGGGTGCGCCGGCAGACCGGCCGCCCTGAGCAGCGCGCGGGTGTAGTTCGTGAGCGCCTTGCAGTCGCCGTACCCGGTGCGGGCTACTTCGGCTGCCGGAATCGTCTGCCATCCGCCCAGTCCAAGCTGGATCGAGACGTACCGCGTCGTGCGCTGCACGTGCTCGTACACGCGCCGGACGCGCCGCCGCGGGTCAGCCACCGAGTCGCGCAGGGCCGCCATCTGCGCCACCAACGGCGCCGGCAGCTCATCGCGGCCGACATTGAGTTCGTGCCACCACGCGCCGAAGCCCGCCCAGGTGCGCTGCTCGCCGGCGTGGCCCTGCACGGTAAAGGCTGTGGGCGCGCACCATACCGCCGCCACCTGCTCGCCAAGTGGCGGGGCGAGCGGGACGTCGCGCAGCGCGGGCAGGTTCCGCACCCGCCAGCGGTGCGCGCTCAGGTTGCCGATCGTCGTGTCGGGTCGGCTGGCGCCCTTCGGTAGGTGCTCCTCGCGCCAGCGTACGGGCAGCGTAGCGGGGTGATGGAGCTCGAAAGTGGCGTGCTCGACGCTCTGATCCCAATCCTGCTGGGGCTGCCAATCGGGCAGATACAACGGATTGGTTGACGTGACTTCGTACGTGAGCTCGACGGTGTACGGGTAAGTAGCCTGGCGCGCGTCGGCCACGCGCGCGCGGCTATCGTCAAGGAAGGTCCCGCCGTCGGTCGCGCTCACGTCGCGCCAGTCAGCCGGGCCGCGCAGGCGGCGCCCCGGCACGCCCGCCGCATCATACAGGCGCGCGCTGATGTCGGTAATCTTCCGCAGGCTGCTGCTCATCACGGCCAGCTGCGCTTCGGCAGCGGCACCCGGCCCGAGGATTGTCACCGCGCGCCGCACGGAGTAGGTGTAGCGATCGGGGCGCTCCAGGGTCAGCACCACGTCGTGCCGGCGAACGACGCTCGCGGCGCCCTTGAGCAGGGCGGGCGTTAGCGCCGCCACGGCATAGGAAGTTTCGCTGCCACCCCCGGCCCGCGCCGGCCCGGGAAACGAGCAAATGCCGAGCGCGCTCAGCAGCAGCCCGCCGAGCAGGCCGGCCCGCCGCGCGCGGCGGTGGTCAGGAGGGGAAGGAGGCATCAGGATTTTCGTTTCAGCGTAACCAGCTCCGCGTGCTTGGCCAGCACCTGTTCGTACAGCGCCCGCAGATCGGGGTATTCTTCGGGCGAGTAACTGGCTTTGCGCAGTACGAACCGACTCATCACGTCTACCGTCCGGCCGTCCGCCCCGGCTGAGTACACGAACTGGAAGCTGCCGGCGTCGTCGGGGAGCTTCATGTTGACGGGCGTGGGCAGCGCCTCGGCGACGTAACCGTCGGGCAGCGTCAGGGTCAAGCGAATGGTCTCGTTGAAGGCCGTGCCCAGATCGATGGGCAGGTGGCGCTCGGGCGTGGTCAGCGGGTTCGGGGCCGGCTGCAGCAGCTGGCTCAGGCTGAAATACTGGGTGGCCGCGTCGGCCTCCCCTTCGCCCGTCACTTCCACGTTGAGCGCCAGCACCAGCGGCTTAGCGGGGTTTTGCTGCTCGCTGAGCTGATGGCTGACCAGGCGCGCGTCGGCCCCCAGATGGGCGTGCGCCGCCGCGAACGACGCCGCGCCGGTGGCTTGCAGCGCTTGCCGCGCTTCTTGGGCGGCGTAGCCACCAAACTCGCGCCGCAGCGCGCCGGTGCCGCCCCCGCCCGCCCGTAGCGCCAGCGTGCCCGCCGTATACTGCGTGTAGGGGTGGGGCGTCAGTACGGCCACCCACCGCTGGTGCGCCTCCGTGGGGGCAATCACGCGCCCGCGCGTGTTGAGGCAGCGCGCCGGTACCTGCCCGGCGGGCGTCGCGGGGTCGGTGGCGTCGAGCAACAGCTCCGATTGGCCGGGCAGCTCCACGACCGCCAGCACGAAGTTGAACCGGTCGAGCAGCGGCAGATCGTCGTAGATGCGCCCGTGCTGCCGCGTGCTGACCAGGGCCGGGTTCGCGGAAAGGCCCGCCTCGCGCAGCGCGCTTACCAGCAGCAGGTTGATCTCCGCCGCGTTGCCGCGCTGCAATTCCAGCACCTTGCGCGCCGATTGGGTAGCGTAGAGACGGTCGTTGCCGTCGAAGGCGACGCGACTGCGCACGAGCTCCGTGACCGCGGCCGCCCGCTTGACGAGGTCGATCTGCGAAGTGCGCAGACTCTGCAGGGCCGGCGTGAGGGTGCCGGTCACGCCGAGATAGCCGCCGAAATCGTCGCTGGCGAGCAGCAATCGGTTGACCGACCCCCAGTTGCCGGTGATGTCGCGGTACGTCTGGCCCGGCATCCGCGTGCCGCTCAGCTGGAACCGGATGTGGGTGAGGTAATCGGCGGGGGTGGTGATGTATGACTCCGACCGGAAGGCGGGCATGTCTATCCCAACCCAGCGGTAGTTCTGCACCGGCACATTCGTGGAGGCCGGCCGGTTGGCGGCCACGCCGCCGGAGTTGATGATGTCAGCCGAGTTGTTTTCGCTGCGGAAGCTCATCACGGTGGTGCCTACCTCCCGGGTATCGATGCGCAGCGGCGCGTAGCCGGTCAGGCGGTGCGTGTACTCCAGA
The DNA here is from genome assembly GCA_046590685.1 of Hymenobacteraceae bacterium. Classification (GTDB taxonomy): domain Bacteria; phylum Bacteroidota; class Bacteroidia; order Cytophagales; family Hymenobacteraceae; genus JANNMJ01. The sequence goes on along the minus strand of JBKJUQ010000345.1, from coordinate 9,829 downwards.
AACTCCGGAATCTGTACGCGATACTCGCTGTGGCGCACCGGAATCCCTTCCTGAAACCACCAGTCCTGCAGGTTGAAAATGAAGTCGGACTGCACCGTGTACGCGTACTCAACCACCGCGCCCGCCTGCACGGCGGGCATGGTAAAGCGCCGCTCCAGGTGGTGGGCGTCGAGCTGCTCCGTCACCACATCGGCGGACTTCAGCTCCGTCTTTTCCACCTTCCCGCTCACTAATCGGTACGTAGCGGCTTTCAGGCTCAGCACGCGTTCCTCGACGCTGTTTTCGCGGTAGAGCGGGATGCGCGCCGTCGCGTACGCAAAGCCGCGGGTGTCGAGGATTTTCACGCGCCGGGTTCGCTCAAACATCAACCGGAACCCGCCATTCTGGTGCACGAAGTAGGCGCGGCCCACGTCGGCGAGCACCACGGCCGCCGCGCCGGTATCGCGGGCGAAGGTGGCCGCGTCGAATTCCTTGAGGTCGATCTTGCCGTACTTGGGCGGCTCATGTTGCGCCGCAGTCGGGCGGGCCATCAGTAACAGCGCGGCCAGCAAAGGCCACCCCAGGGGCGTCAGCCACCGCGGCGGGGCGGGAGAAAAAGTCATCAACAGGAAAGGGGCGAAAGGTTTGGCCCTAAGTTACGGCCGCTCCGTCCGCCACTCTACTCCGTGCGGCGCACTTGCCACACCTCCCGCCGCTGGATGACGTTGTTGGCGTAGGGGCGCACCAACTCCCACTCCTGGCGGTCGGCGCTTTCCGAGACGATGGTGTACGTCACGGAGGTAGCCGTATTTACGACGCCGTTGACGCCGACCGACACCCGCCGCCGCTCGTGCTTGTCGACGAACCATTCGAGTGGCAGATCGCTCAGGATCGGATTGAAAAACTCCAGCGGTACCGCTTTATCGAGGTAAAAACGCGCTTCGGGATAAGTCGAGCCGAATTCGGTCTCGGTCGCGGGGCGGCCGTCGGTCGGAATGAACGCCACTTGGCCCACGTCGGTGGCGGTCGTAACAAGCTGCACGGTGCCGTCAGGGGCGTAATCGGTGGTTGTGATCCGCGCGATGTCCCACACGCCGGATTGGGAGAAGGTGTTGGCGTCCTGACGGTCGCAGGCGCTCACGGCGGGTAGCAACGCCAGCGCCAGCGCCCACGGGCGCAAAGCGACGGCAATCGGCGGCAGGATCGAAAACAAACGAGACATCACGGAGCGCGAAAAAAAACGACTTGATGGAGACGGCGCTACTTCGCCGGATTGAGCAGAAAGCCTACTTCGAGCAGCGCCGAGATCGCCTGCAGATCATAGCTCACGGCGTCCTTGACGGGGTCGTAGCCCACGAGCAGGCTGCCGTTGGCGCGGATGTATTGGTCGTAGCTGCGCGGTATGTAGTTGAAGGCCGACGGCTTCACGTCGGCGAGCGACGAAAGGTCGGTTTTCATCCGCGGGGGCTGCCAGTTGGCGCGCACCTGCACCACCAGATGGCCGAAGGTGGCGCCCGCCTTGGCCCCGAAAGCGCCCTGAAACAACGCCGCCGAATACTGCCCGGTGTTGCCGCGCTCGGTGCCCCACGAGGTGGTACCATCCGGGTACTTGAAATACTGATTGACGCGGTTGTGGCCAAAGCCGAAGCTCAGCACGGGCGCCAGAAAAATGTGCTTGCCCAGGTGAGCGGTGGGCTCAAACGTCAGCAGCGCCAGCCCCTGCCGCACCTGATACTGCCGCTCGGCCTTGTTCTCGAAGATCGCGGCCGTATTGACCGCCGTGCGCTGCCACCCCAGGTACACCCAGCCGCCCGCCACCGTGATGCCCACCGTCTGGCAACTGGCGTTGCCGAGCGTGGGGGCGCTGACGAGGCCGTTGTCGCGGTTGTAGGCGCTGTAAGAAGCGAAATGTTCGGCCAGCGATGGCCAGCTCAGGCGCGCGCCACCGTAGCCCACCATCAGCGCCACTTCGCCGATGCGGTCGCTGGTGCCTACCTGCGCCCGCGCCACCGGCGCCCCCAAGCCCAAGGCAACTGAAATGAGCGAAAAAAGAACGGTCTGCCGCACGATGAGGAGGAAGAAAAGAAGGTACTCGAATGCCGCCGCCTAGTGCAGCTGTATTAGTGCAGCTGTAGGAGCGCCGCGCTCACCGATACGCCAAAATTGTTGATGCCGTAGCGGAAGGTGCGCACGTCGCGGGTGCCAAACAGCCCCAGGTAACTGGCCTCGATCAGGTGGGCCTGGTAGTACGGCCGGACGATGAAGGCGAGCCTCCCCGCGACGGCCACCGTCACGTCGCAGAACGCCGAGACGCCGGCGGTCGGCGTCTTGCCGCCACCCGAGAGAAAGCCGCCATCGGAGTGCATCGGCACCCAGTCGCCTTTTTCGCCGCTTTTGGCGTCGCGGCGCGAGACGCGCAGCAGCCCGAGATCGGCCGCAATCCCCGGCCGCAGTCGCCCGCCCCACAGCCGATAGCCCAGGCCGAGGCTGAGTTCGTTGAGGCGGACGCGGAAATCGGTGTCCCACGTCTGGCCGTCGGTATCGGTCCAGCGGCCCGCGCCGAGGGTGTGGCGGTTGCTCCAGCGCACATCGAGGCCCATGGCGCCATCGACGTACACCAGCCCGGCGCAGGGGCCGTTGTAGGTTTCCGTCCAGGTCATGTGCTTCCCGACGGCGGCCGTCTGCTCGCCGCGCTCGTAGCGCAGCACGTGGTAGCGCATATTGCCCATTCCGTGGTTGGCGTACTGGCCGCGCTGCCAGCCCACGTGCCAGATCACGCCGGCGTTGTTGAGCGCGCCGAAGACGTTTTGCGCCTTGGCCGGGCCGGCCAGCAGCAGCGTCAGCGCCCCCGCGAGCGCCGCGGGGCGCCACGGATTCAAGTCAGAAGTCAACCGGGGAAAAAGCATGGGCAGGGCAGGAAGCGAGCGCGGAGCAAAGGTCCGGCCCGCGGCCGGGGCGCGCAATCCGTACTGGTACGGGTTTTTGGTGCCGTGTAACCTGAGCCGAAGCCGCCGCTAAACGTACCGCTGCCGTTACCGAGCGAAATCCCGTCCTACTCCACCACCAACCGACTCACTTGCCGGCCCACCCGCACGGTGTACAGCCCCGCGGGTTGGCCACGCAGGTCAAACACCGCTTCGTTCGCCACCAGCGGCGTTGTGGTGAGCACCACGCCCAACGGACTGATCAGCTCGGCGCAGGCGCTGAGTTTGCCGGGCGTACTCGTGACGCGGACCGCGCCGGTGGCGGGGTTGGGGCTGAGCCGAATCAGCCCGGCCTCGGGAGCAGGCTCACTTATGGACGCCACCACCGGGCCGGGCCGGGCACCCGTCACGGTAAAGGTCGCGGCGCTCGTCGCCGTTCCGCCGGCCGTGCTGATGCTGATGGCGCCCGTGGTGGCGCCGGTAGGCACCGTGGCCCGCACCTGCGTCGCACTTAAAGAAGTAAACGTCGCCGCCACTCCATTGAAGCGCACGCCCGTGGGGCCGGTGAGCCCCGTACCCGTGATGGTGACGGCCGTCGCCAGACTCGGCCGGCCGCTGGTGGGCGTAAAGCTGGTGATGGTCGGTACCGCCGGCAGCGTGATGGGGTAAGGCGCGGCGCTGTAGGTGGGGCCGTCGGGGGTCACGAGCCGCACCGCGCTGGTAACCGAGCCCGGGGGGATCGTGACCAGAAGATACGTAGCCGCCGGAGCGGTGAAGGACGGCGCGCGGAGGCTGCCAAACCAGACCTCCGTGACGTTCGTCATGCCGACCCCGGTGATGCGGGTTTGGAGGCCGATGACCCCGGTAGTGGGCGATAGCCGCGTAATAGCGGCCCCGCGGGTTACCACGAAGCTGGTGGCTGACGCTACTGTGCCCCCGAAGCTGGTGAGGGTAAAGGGGCCGGTGGTCGCGAGCGGTGGCACCAGCAGCCCCAGAGTGGTCGGATACCGAGAAATTACGCTCACCGCAGCGCCCGTAAAACGGGCGCTGCACTCGGAGAGGCCCGTGCCACTCACGACGACCGTCGTCCCGACAGGGCCGCTGGTGGGGCTGAACCCCGTGATGACGGGCGGAATGCCGAACATCTGGGCCGAGGTGGTGCTTCCAAACGCTGTCTCCACCACGAGGTAACCACTGGTGGCGCCGGCTGGCACGGTGGCGCGCAGGCTGGTGGCCGATACGGAGGTGAAGGCCGCCACCACGCCGTTGAACAGCACCCGGGTAGGAGCGACCAGCCCGGCTCCCGTGATTGTCACGACAGTGCCGACCGCTGCCTTGAGGGGCGCGAACCCCGTTATCTGCGGGGGCGGGTTGGCCAACATCGTGAACGAATTGACGCTGGAAGGCGAGCCATTGGCGTTGGTCACGCGCACTACGCCCGTAGCGGTGCCAGCGGGCACGGTAGCACGCAGCTGCGTGGGCGAAACGACCACCAGATTCGTGAGTGCCTGCGGCCCTATCCAGGCGCCCGTGACGCCGGTAAAGCCCGTGCCGCTGATGGTGATGATGGTCCCGATGCCGCCCCGCGTCGGTGTGAAGTCGGTGATGTTCGTCGTGACGATGAAAGAGGTTGGCGTGCTGGCCGTCATCAGGCTGTTAGGATCCCCGACGACGATTGGCGCGGAGACGGCCCCCGCAGGGATCATGGTCTGGATTTGCGTAGCCGAGGCGCTCAGAACCGGTAACAGATAGTAACTGCCCATCCGGATGGTCGTCACGTCGGCGAGGTTGGTGCCCGTGAGCGTGACGATCGTTCCCGTGGAGCCGCTGGTGGGGCTGAAGCTAGTAATTGCTGGCGCCGGTTTGTTGATGAGCAGTTCCAGCTCAGAGAGCGTACCCGCCATCACGTCGAGATCGCCGTCGCCATCGAAATCACCCAAGGCGGCTTCGCCAGGGCCGGTACCCAAGCTGTAACCCCCGCCGAACACGCCGCTGCCGTTGTTGAGGCGTATGATAAAAGCACCACCCATCACATCACCATAATGGCGACTAATAGTGGGGGCGGTGACGAGCAGATCGAGGTCGCCGTCGCCGTCGATATCGCCGAGAGCTATCTTGTCAGGCGCGATGGTGAAGTTTACTTCCTGGCTGCCGCTGAAGCTGCCGAGGCCATTATTGAGGCGGATGCTTACCGTCGTGCCGCCCCGGTTGGCGGTCAGCAGGTCGAGATCGCCATCCCCATCAACGTCGGCCGTTTGCAGCCAGCCAGGCCTGGCCCCGACCCGCACCCGCCCGGCGGCGACGAAGGCCGTGCCGAGGCCGTTGTTGAGCCGCACCCGCACCGAGTCGGAAGTGGCGTTAGCGGTCAGCAGGTCGAGATCGCCGTCATTGTCTACGTCGGCCACGGCTAGACTCGTGGTGGGCGTGGGGTACCGGTAGCCGGCCGTAAGCTGCCCGAGGCCATTGTTGAGCCCCACGCTTACGGCAGCGCCGGCCCCGGCGCCGCCCGCGATGACATCGAGGTCGCCATCACCGTCGATATCGCCCAGTTGTAGATGATCAGCTCCGGAGATGCTGGAGATGATGGGAGCGCCAAACTGCCCGGTGCCGTCGTTGAGCCGGACCGCCGGTGTGTTGAGGTTGGAGGAGATGTGCGCAAGGTCCGAATCACCATCCCCATCCATATCTCCTGCCAGTACATAGCGGTAGCGATCAGCGCTAGGGCTGTACATATACCCTAAGTCGACATTGCTGCTCCATGTCCAGCTGTATTGGTTGGTTACATTCCCATTATTAGTATAAATTGCCATGTACCCCATAAGCTCCGACGCACAGTCGAGGCGGCCATCCCCATTAAAATCGGCGATCAGGACGCTAGGGGGATCATACAGACCATCGCACCCTCCACCATAGGCTTCTCCAATAATGCCAGCCCAGCCGAGCTGCCCCGCCGAGGGAGCCGCCGCGGTCGTGAACTGGTAGACGTGGCGCCGGGCCGCCACGCCATCGGTACCGCGGACCGTTGGCGGCACGCTGACGCTGACGACTTCGCCGGGGCGGAAATCGGTCGTGGGGTTGAAGGAGATCGTCGCGCCGCTGGTGGTAGTAGTCCCGAGCTTGCGGCCGCCCAACGAGGAGAAGACCCGCACCCGCGCGGCGGTGGTGGCCTGCATCGGCGCGGAGAATGTCAGGTCCACGTTGGTGGCGCGCGGGGCACTACGGGCGTTGCGGGCCGGCGTGCTGCTGCTCAGCGTGGGCTGCGCGAGGGCCGGAGTAGCAAACAAGACCAGCGCAAGCAGCGCGGCCGGGCGAATAGAGGCAAGCTTCATCATAAACAAGAGTGCTTATTCGGCTACGCCGATCGAAAGGGAAACTGCCTGAAGAAAAGCAAGTTGCCGATGAGCGCGGCTTGCTCCGCGAAGGTAAGTAGCTAACGCGGATGCGGGAGCAGCGGCTGAATGATTCCCGCTTTTTCACCGCGCCGCGCCCACGCAGAGTGCGTTGCGCTAAAGCGGGTACTTACAGCGGTTTGGCAGTCGCCGTATGGACGTACCGCGGCCCTCCGGTCCGCCGTAACCAGGGCGTAGCGGCGGACCGGAGGTCCGCGGTACGTTACGCGACGTACCCTGACGCTGAAACCGCGCTAGTTGACTGGTTACACGGCCTTATCTGCTGTCAAGGTCGAGCGGCAAAGCGCAGGGGGCAAGCTGTAGCATTCGCCGAAAAAATACGGGGAGTGCTACAAATCCGTAGCATTCACCAGAAAAAAATCCGGAATGCTACGGTTTTGTAGCATTCACCAAAAAATATTTGCGATTGCTACTGATTTTATTCATCGCAACCGGCTCGCGTTTCTGCCTCTGCCCGGGGGGCGCCTGAGGGTTGTTGCTCAGCGGGGATTACCGCCGGGCAGAGGCATCCGCCCTACCTTCGCCCTCACGTATGACAAACTCCCTAACCGGCAAAGTCGCCCTCGTCACGGGCGCTTCCAAAGGCATCGGCCGCGCCATCGCGCAACATTTCGCCCGGCAGGGCGCGCAGGTTGCTTTCACCTACCTCAGTTCCGTTGAGCAGGGACAGGCGCTCGAAAAAGAGCTCGCCGCCCTCGGCACCATCGCCAAAGGCTACCGTTCCGACGCCGCCGACTACGCCCAGGCCGAAAAGCTGGTCGATGACGTGGTCAAGGACTTCGGCCGCCTCGACATCGTCGTCAACAACGCCGGCATCACCCGCGACGGCCTGCTGATGCGGATGACTGAAGCGAACTGGGACGACGTGCAGCGCGTCAACCTCAAGTCGGTCTTCAACCTGACCAAAGCCGCCACCAAGCCGATGATGCGCGCCAAAAGCGGCTCGATCGTCAACATCACGTCCGTGGTGGGCATCAAAGGCAACGCCGGGCAAGCCAACTATGCCGCCTCCAAGGCGGGTATCATAGGCTTTACCAAGTCGGTGGCGCTGGAGCTCGGCTCGCGCAACATCCGCTGCAACGCCGTCGCCCCGGGCTTCATCGAAACCGAAATGACCGGTGTGCTCGACGAAAAGCAAGTCCAGAGCTGGCGCGATGCCATTCCGCTCAAGCGTGGCGGCCGGCCCGAGGAAGTAGCCAAAGCCGTGGCGTTTCTGGCGAGCGATGAGTCGAGCTACATCTCAGGTCAGGTATTGCAGGTCGATGGCGGCATGCTGACGTAGGCGCCGGTTTCCTGTGTGCTACTCGCTGATGATGGTTCGTTTACTGCTGCCGCTGCTCGCTTCGCTGCTCAGCGGCCGATCCGCCGCCCCACCCGTATCCACGGCGCGGCTGCGCGACGGCGACGTCATCTTCCACGCCTCTTCGTCGGCGCAGAGCCAGGCGATTCAGCTCGCCACCAAATCGCGGTACAGCCACTGCGGGTTGCTGTTCCAGCGGGGCAGCCAGTGGTTCGTATTTGAGGCGGTAGAACCCGTGAAAGCGACACCACTAGCTGTGTGGGTAGCGCGCGGACAGGGCGGACACTACGCGGTTCGGCGTCTGCGCGATGCGGCTACTGCCCTGACGCCCGCCGCGCTCCAGCGAATGAAAACGGTCACGACGCAACTTGTCGGTAAGCACTACGACCTCTACTTCGGGTGGTCGGATGATCGGATTTACTGCTCCGAATTGATTTGGAAGGTCTATAAGTCGGCATTGGGCCGCGAACTGGGCAAACTTCAGCAGCTAAAGGAGTTTGATCTGACCCATCCCGCCGTTCAGCAAAAGCTGCGCGAACGCTACGGTTACCGGCTGCCGTTAGACGAGCCCGTCATTTCCCCCGCCCGCATCTTCGCCTCGTCGGAGCTGGTGGAAGTCGTGACGCGCTGACGCCATTTTTCTGTTTCCTTGAACTCGCTCAACTTCTCGCTTTCCGCGCACCCTTTGTGGCTTTTGGCCTGCTTCGCGGCTGGCGCGGGCTACGCGTGGCTGCTCTACAGCAAGGACACGCCGTGGGGCCGGCCCTGGAACCTGGTACTGGCGGGGCTGCGCGCCGTAGTGGTCGCCTTCATCGCGTTTCTGCTGCTCGGGCCGGTGCTGCGCTACGTGCAGAATACGCCGGAAGCTCCTACGGTCGTCCTCGCCGTCGACGACTCCCAGTCCGTGGGGCTCTACACGGATAAGACCGTGCTGGCGGACCTGAAAACCGGCCTCGCCGGGCTCACCGAGCGCCTGCGCGCGGCCGGCACCCGCGTGGAAGTAAGAACCCTCAACGCCCGCCAGCGCCGGCCGACGCTCGACTCGATTCGCTACCGTCAGCCCACCACCGATCTCGACCGGCTCCTGAGCGGCATCCGCTCCGACTACGAGAACCGCAACCTCGCCGCGACGGTGCTCGTGAGCGATGGCATCGTGAACCAGGGGCGCTCGCCGGTGTACGACGAACTGCCGTTTGCTCTGCACGCGGTGGCCGTCGGCGACACGGTACCGAAGCGCGACGTGGCCCTTTCGGCCCTCGACTACAACAAAGTCGCGTTCAGCGGCGACCGATTCCCGGTCGTGGCCGAAGTGCGCAACGACGGCTTTCGGACGGGCGCCGCCACGGTGGTGCTGCGCGAAGGCGCCCGCGAGATCAGTCGCCAGACCATCTCGCTCGACGCCGCCAAGCTGCTGCAAAACGTGAGCTTCCAGGTGACGGCGCCCGCGCCGGGCAAGCGCCGCTACACGGTCACGGTAGAGCCCGTGGCCGGCGAGTTTACGCGCCTCAACAACGCCCGCGACGCCTATGTGGACGTAGTGAAGGGCCGGCTGAAAATTCTGGTCGCGGCCGCCGGCCCGCACCCGGACGTCAACGCGCTGCGGGCCGCGCTCGCCACCAATCCCAACTTCGAGACGGACTTGTACCTGCCGGGTGTCAAGCCGCTGAAGGGAGCCGCCTACGACGCCGTCGTGCTCCATCAGCTGCCCGCCGTCGGGGGGGCGGGGGCGGAGGTGGTCGACGTTGTCCGGCGGCGGCGCCTGCCGACGCTGTACGTGCTGGGCGCGCAGTCGGATTTTGGCGCTTTCAACCAGCTCGGCGCGGGCCTGAGCGTCAACCCGCGCGGGCAGCAGGCCGACGAAGTAACGGCCGCGCCGAACACCGGCTTCAAGCAGTTTGAGCTGACCGCCGAGCTGGCCCGCCGCGTCCGCGATTATCCGCCGGCTACCGTGCCTTTTGCTGATTTTCGCGTCTCGCCGGCGGCCGACGTCCTGCTCTGGCAGCAGGTGGGGCGGGTGCCCACGGCGAAGCCCCTGCTCGTGACGCAGACCCGCGCCGGGCAACGCACGGCCGTGCTGGCGGGCGAGAATACGTGGCAGTGGCGCCTGACCGAAGCCGCCGCCCACGACAACCAACCCGAAGCCTACGACCGGGTGGTCGACGGCGTCGTGGGCTTGCTCACCGCCGCCGACAACAAGCAAAAGCTGCGCGTTTTCC
>JBKJUQ010000401.1:0-18428 GCA_046590685.1 Hymenobacteraceae bacterium | reverse complement strand
AATTACAAATTATCTTACCAAAGCAAGGTCATTAGGTATGCCTGCTGCAAAAGACATTCGGGCAGTCGCTATTATTCATCAGCAGACACATCGTGACACACTTTTTATTAATGCATTTGGCCTGAGTGTATTTAAGAACAAAACGTTTAAGCTGAGTGCGAGAGCCGCTAAGTTGTTGGGAATCCACATTTACAGGCCAATGCTAACTAAAAAATGGGCCTGGCAGATGAAGAATAGTATCCAGCAGCCATAGAGTCACTTTAACCCCAACCGCGAGGTGGATCTGGAGACCCGCGAATAGCCCGCACGGGGCTGGAGCCCCGCGCGAAAAGCGAAGGGAATAAGCCGCTGCGCGGCGGCGCGTTGCGAACGCGCGGGGCGGTTGCGGATGCGTTGCAGACGCGTGCGGGCGTTTTCCAGGGCGGGTTCGCGGGTGCTACGGCGCGGCGTCCTACATTCGCCTAACCGAAACCCCCTCACCCTCCCGTAGGACTGTTATGCGCGTTACTGAGCTTCGCACGATGCGCGGGCCAAACTTCTGGTCCGTTCGCCACCATAAGCTGATTGTGGCCAAAGTGGCTCTGGAAGAGCAAGCCGCCACGCTGACGACCGAATTGCCGGGCTTCGAGCGCCGGTTTCTGAAGATGTTTCCCGAGTTCGCGCGGCCCCGGCCGACGCAGGACGACCCGGGGATGTTTCTGGACCGGGTGCGCGCGGGGGTGCCGATGTGCCAGGTGGTGATGCAGGCCGCCCTCGAATTGCAGTGTATGGCGGGGATGCCCGTGAACTGGGGCCGCGCCTACCCCGTGCCGTACGAGGACGGGATGGACTACGTGGTGTTCGCGTACCAGGAGGCCGACGCGGGGCGCTACGCCCTGAAGGCGGCGCTGGAAGCCACCGCGGCGCTGGTGAGCGGCAAGGACCGGCAGTTCGACCTGAAAAAGCACGTCGAGGCGCTGCACGAGATTCGGGAAGACGAGTTTTTCGGCCCCAGCACGTGGAGCATCGTCACGGAAGCGGCCTCGCGCGGGATTCCGTACCTGCGGCTGCCGCACTCGGGGATGGTACAGTTTGGCTACGGGGTGCACCAGCAGCGCATCTCGGCCACCATTACGGGGCGCACCGGCTTCCCCGGCGTGGAGATGGCGGGCAATAAGGACCTGACCAAGAAAGTGCTCGACGACAACGGCGTGCTCGTGCCGAAGGGCGCGCTGGTGCGCGGCGTGGTGGGGTTGAAGGAGGCGGTGGAGGAGCTGGGCTACCCGCTGGTGCTCAAGCCCCTCGACGGCAACCACGGCAAGGGCGCGAGCATCGGCATCACGACGTGGAAGGAGGCGCTCGCGGGGCTTAAAGCCGCGCAGGTGTACTCGGAGAAGGTGATCGTGGAGCAGTTTATCGAGGGCTTCGATTTCCGGCTGCTCGTGATTGCCGGCAAGCTGGTGGCGGCGGCCAAGCGCACCCCGGCGGCCGTGACGGGCGACGGTAAGCGGACGATCAAGCAGCTGATTGAGGAGATCAACAAAGACCCGCGGCGCGGCGTGGGCCACGCCAAGGAGCTCACGCGCATCACGGTGGAGCGCCACACCCGGCGCATTCTGCAAAACCGGGGGCTGACGACGGAGTCGGTGCTGCCGGCGGGCGAGACGCTGTACCTGAAATCGACGGCCAACATCTCGACCGGCGGCACGGCGACGGACGTCACCGATCAGGTGCACCCCTACAACCAGCTGCTCGCCGAGCGGGTAGCGGGCATCGTGGGGCTGGACGTGTGCGGCATTGACGTGATGACGACCGACATTTCGATTCCGCTGCCCGAGACGCGCGGGGCGGTGCTCGAAGTCAACGCCGCGCCGGGCTTCCGGATGCACCTGGCCCCCACCGAGGGGCTGCCGCGCAACGTGGCCGCACCGGTGATGGATATGCTGTTTCCGCCGGGGGCGCCGTTCCGCATTCCGATCGTGGCCATCACCGGCACCAACGGCAAAACGACGACCACCCGCCTGATCGCGCACATGGCGGCCAGTCAGGGCCACAACGTAGGGTACACGACTACCGACGGCATCTACATCCAGGGGCAGATGCTGGAGAAGGGCGATACGACGGGCTCGCAGAGCGCTGAGTTCGTGCTGCGCGACCCGACGGTGAATTTCGCCGTGCTGGAAACGGCGCGCGGCGGGCTGCTGCGCGCGGGGCTGGGTTTCAACCAGTGCGACATCGCCATCGTGACGAACGTCGCGGCCGACCACCTCGGCCTGCGCGGCATCCACACGGTGGAGGAAATGGCCGCCGTGAAGGGCGTGCTGCCGCGCACGGTGCGGCCGGGCGGCTACGCGATCCTGAACGCCGACGACGATCTGGTGTACGGCATGGCCACCAGTCAGGAGCACAAGCTGGAGTGCCACGTTGCCCTCTTCAGCCTCGACGAGAAGAACCCGCGAGTGCTCGAGCACGTGGCGGCCGGCGGGCTGGGCGCGGTGTACGAGGACGGGTTTATCTCGATCTACCGCAACTCCTACAAGCTGCGCGTCGACCGCGCGGCCGACGTACCGATTACCCTCGGCGGGCGCGCGCGCTTCAACATCGAGAACGTACTGGCCGCGACGCTCGCGGGCTACATCCAGCGGTTCCCGATCGACGATATCCGCCGCGCGCTGCGCACGTTCATTCCGGATGCGGCTACCACGCCGGGCCGGATGAACAGCTTCCGCTTCCCGCATTTCGAAGTGGTCGTCGACTACGCGCACAACACTGCCGGCCTCACGCGCTACGGCGAGTACCTGCATGCCACGCCGGCTACCCGCAAGATCGGCATCGTGGCGGGCCTCGGCGACCGGCGCGACGAAGACACCATCACGCTGGGCCGCACGGCGGGCGAGCTGTTCGATGAAGTGATTCTGAAGCAGGAAACCGACCTGCGCGGCCGCTCGGCGGCCGACATTACGCGGCTGCTGCGGCAGGGGCTCGAAGAAGCCAAGCCAGGGATGCGGGTGCAGGAGATCGCGCAGGAAACCGTGGCCGTGGCCCACGCCCTGGAGCACGCCCAGCCCGGCGACCACATCACGGTGCTGGCCGAGAACATCGACGACGTGAACAAGCTGGTCGGCGACTTCCTGCGGATTCTGGTGCGCAGCCAGCCCGATCTGGCGCCTTCCACGGCGGGACCGGTGGTGGGATAGCGGAAATGACTCGGCACGAAAAGGCCCGCCGCGCATACTGCGCGGCGGGCCTTTTTTTATCCATCAGCCGAAAAAGTCGGCTGAGAAGATTCGGCGCTATTTGAGCGTAAAATTGGCCGTCCCAATCTGGAAGCCATCCGAGTACAGCTCCACGACGTGCTTACCTTCCTTGTAGGGCGAGCCCTTGGCGAAGATGAAGTTGTAGGGCGTGTTGGAATTCGTGAACAGGATTTCCTGCGAAGCGGTGTAGGGCTGGTCCTGACCTTCGATTCGCATCGTGCCGCCGCCCTGCGTGAGGGTGGAGCCGTCGGGCTCGATCAGGCGCAGATACACCGTCTTGGTGCCTTGATCGGCGACGTCGTTGCGGTTGAGGGTGTAGGTGATTTTCACCTTCTCAACGCGCTTGGCGCGGTACTCGGCATCGTCGTCGGCTTTCTCCTTGCCTTTGGTCGTGATGATGTTGATTTTCATCATCGATGTCGCAAGCCGCTGCGCGATCGTCACTTTCTGCGCCAGCTCCCGCCGCGAAGACTTCAGCGTCGTGATCGAGTCGTTCATCTCGTTCTGCTTGGTCTTCAGGTTGTTGTTTTCGCCGAAGAGCTGCTTGTTGTCGGCTTGCAGGCGCACGATCTCTTCATCCTTCTTGCGGATGATGCTTTCGAGCGAAGCGGCGCGGGTGCGGAATTTCTTCTGGTCGGCTACCGAGAACGACGACGCCCGGAAGGCGCGCAGCTGGAGCAGGTCGGCGTTGACGGCGGCGATGCGCGCTTCGAGCGAATCGTTCGTCATGCCCATTTGCTGCAATTCCTGGCTTTGGCGCTCAAAATCGCCTTTAAGGGCCATAAATTTCTTGATCTGATCTTCCAGCTCGGCATTTTTAGTTTGCACCTCCTGCTCTTTCTGGGCGACTTCATTTTTTGCCTGCCGCTGCATATACAGCAGGATGCCGTTGATGGAAAGCAAGACCAGAATCAAACCGACCACCAGCAGGGTCCGGTTGTTTGAGGAACGTTCTTCGTTGGGGGTATCAGCCATTGTTGAGCGAGTAGAACTTCGGGGAAGTGAAGGTTAGGAGTGAACTTCGCGAAACCAAACTGGTCCGCAAGACGCCCGCAGGCGCCACAAAAATAGGCTTTATCGGCAGCCTACCTACGCCGGGATACGCCGGGGAGGAGCGGAAAGTTGACTTTACCGCCGGCCCGCCGCTTCATCCACTTTGCCCTCAATACCTTATGCGCCCAACCGTAACCCTTCCGCGCCTGCGCCATGCTGATGCGGGCACCTTTATTCTCATGGCCGGCCCCTGCGTGGTGGAGGGCGAACAGATGGCGCACGACATCGCCGGCACTTTACGGGAGCTGTGCGACCGCCTGCGAATTCCGTTGATCTTCAAAGGCTCGTACCGTAAAGCAAACCGCTCACGCCTCGACTCATTCACGGGCATTGGCGACGAGACCGCGCTGGCCATTCTGGCGGCAGTGGGGCGGGCGCACGACGTCCCCACCGTCACGGACATTCACGAAGCGCACGAAGCGGCCCTTGCCGCGCAGTATGTCGATGTGCTCCAGATTCCCGCGTTCCTATGCCGTCAGACTGAGCTACTCGTGGCGGCCGCGCAGACGGGTAAGGTCGTCAACATTAAAAAGGGCCAGTTTCTGTCGGGTGAGGCGATGGGCTGGGCGGTTGATAAAGTCCGGCAGTCGGGCAACGACAACGTGCTACTCACCGAGCGCGGCAATTCTTTTGGCTACACCGATCTGGTAGTCGACTTCCGCAACCTGCCGGCGATGCAGCGGCACGGCGTGCCCGTGATTATGGACTGCACGCACTCCCTCCAGCAACCCAACCAGGCGAGCGGCGTGACTGGCGGCCAGCCAGCGCTGATCGAAACCATTGCCAAAGCGGCCATCGCCGTCGGCGCCGACGGGCTGTTCATCGAAACGCACCCCACCCCCGCCACCGCCCTCTCTGACGGCGCCAACATGCTGCCCCTGGATAAGCTGGAAGGCCTGCTGGAGCGCCTGTTGCGGGTACGGGAGGCAGTTGCCGGTTGATGTGCTGATGTGCTGATAGGTCGATGTGATGAACAGACCGCGATATCAGCGCATTGGCCATCAGCACATTGTCACATCAGCACAT
The DNA here is from genome assembly GCA_046590685.1 of Hymenobacteraceae bacterium. Lineage (GTDB taxonomy): Bacteria > Bacteroidota > Bacteroidia > Cytophagales > Hymenobacteraceae > JANNMJ01. The sequence continues at coordinate 13,113 of JBKJUQ010000401.1, read as the reverse complement.
CAGCACATCAGCACATCAGCACATCGACCTATCCTCACATCTTTAACACAAAGTGCTGCTTGGGCGCATTGGGGCGAAAAAACACCAGCCCGACGGCGAACAGATCGATGGTGAGCGTGACTTCGGGCAGCACCTGCACGGCGGCCCAGGCGCGCTCCATCTCGGCCGACCAGTGGATGTCGTCGAGCACGAAGACGCTGCCCGCGTGCCGGTGCGGCAGGCAACGCCGCACGTAATCCAGCGTGGGCTCGTAGCGGTGATTGCCGTCGAAGAAGACGACGTCGAGCGGTCCCCCCAGCTGCGCGAGCGCGCGGTCAAGCGTCTGACTGAATTCGCCTTCCAGCAGCTCGATATTCTTGAGCTTCAGCCCGGCAAACGTTTCGCGGGCGATTCCCGCCGAGGCGGGGTCGCCCTCCAGCGTCACCACGCGGGCGCGCGAATCGGCGGCCGCGAGGTACGCCGTCGTCAGGCCGAGCGACGTGCCTAGTTCCAGCACACGGCGCGCCTGCAGATAGTTGACGAGCCGAAACAAGAGCTGGCCATACTTGGCGGGCTTGGCCGCCCCGCGCGCGATGGCACTTACCGCCCGCGGCCGGCTAACGGTCGTCGTGACCCGCGACCCAGCGCCGTAGTCGCGCACGGCCAATTCTCGGGGATCCGCCTGAAGGACCGCGCGGCGCGCCTCAATCGACTCGAACGGCCCAAATGCCCCGTCGTGGCGAATTGCGAGCGTGTAGAGGTCATACACGAACGGCGCGTGGAGGCCGTGCGCGGTCCCGGCGCGAAACCAGTAGCGCAAAAAACGCACGGCCTGCGCGGCCCCAGCGAGCAGAGGTTGAATCACGGGGGCGAAGGTCGGGCCGGCAGCGGCACGAATCCACCGCAGCGACGGAATTCGGGCGGGGGAGTTAGCTACCTCCAAGGGTGATTAGCCCCCCAGGTACAGCTGCCACGTATCGTCGACGTGCCCAGCGCTCGCCCGCAGAAAGGACGTGAGCGTCGGACGTCGGGGCTTTTGCCGGAGCGGCATCCCGGCTTCTTCGGGGGTGCGATCGCCCTTTTTGTGGTTGCAGCGCGAGCAGGCCGTCAGCAGGTTGGTCCACCCGGAATCGCCGCCGCGCGAGCGGGGCATCATATGATCGAGCGTCAGGTTGCGGGTTGAGCCGCAGTACTGGCACTCGAAGTTGTCGCGCCGCATCAGGTTGTGGCGGCTGAGGGTGATGCCCTTGTAGGGTACGCGCACGTAGCGGTGCAGCCGGATGACGCTCGGGCGCGGGTATTCGCGCGTGACGGTACGCAGCACGCCGTGGGCGGAAGGGGCCACGAGATCGGCTTTTTCGAGATAAAGCAGCACGAACGCCTTTTGCACGCTGGTCAGGGCCAGGGCCGTATAGTCGCCGTTGAGCACAAGGACTTTATGATCCATTCAGCAAAGCAGGCAGAAAGCAGGGTTGGGCTGGCCGAAGGTAAGAAGGCGCACCGATCTACTAAACTCGCTCCCCTAGCCGGAAGTTGCCGAATACCAACCACTGCTCGCCAGCACGCCCAGGGCCGCGGGCCGTGCTGTCTTCGGTAGCGAATAAACCGGCCCTGACGTTACGCGACCCGCCGGATAATCCGCAGCCGGTGCGAGTACTCGCCCCGACCAGCGTGAAAAATACCGTGGTGATCGAGCGTGTCGAGCCGCACTTCGCCACTGGCGTGCAGAATCTGTCCCTCCCCCACCACCAGCCCGACGTGGACAATTCGCCCCTCGGCATTATCGAAGAACGCTAAATCGCCGACGCGCGCCTGGGCCGCAAAGTGAACCTCCTCGCCTACCCCCACCTGCTGGACCGCGTCGCGCGGGAGTTGGTAGCCGATTAAGCTAAATACTTGCTGCGTAAAGCCGGAGCAATCGACTCCGAACACTGATTTGCCGCCCCATTGGTACGGGGCGCCGCGGTAAAGATTGGCCACGCGCAGCAGCATGCCCTCGGGAGCGGGCTGGCGTGGATTAGTGGCGAGCCCGTTGTAAAACAGGGATCGGTCGGGCCCCAGCCGCAACGTCATCCCGTCGAAAAAAGGCAGCACGGACCCGAGCTGAACGGGTAAGCGCGCGTGATCATCGCTTACCACGCCAACAACATCCAGCGTACGGGGGTGAGGCTGGGCCGCGACGTATTCCTCGAACCACGCGAATGGGATAGACTGATGCTGCTTGGCATCGAGCCAGCCCTCGTAGGAGTCCGCCGCCCCGCGGACGCGCAGCCACTTGGGCTGCGTCTCCAGCACCGTGTAGCATTCGCCGAACACCAGCTGCGTGACTTGCTCGGCCTTATCCGAGGGCTCGGCGCGTAGCGGGACGATACTCAGGGGGCAGATGCCAGGGTTCATTGCTGGTTGAGTAATTTTGAATTGAGTGATTTTGGATTAAGTGATTGGTTCGTGATGGGCGGGGAGTGATTTGCGCGCAGCACTGGTCTCATTTTCACTCAATCCAAAATCACTCAATCGCACATCTCAAAAATCTACTCCCGCTCAAGCTCGCGCCGGGCATCCTTTGCCTTAATATCGTCGCGCTTATCGTAGAGCTTTTTGCCGCGCGCCAAGGCAATATCAAGCTTCGCGAAGCCCCGGTCGCTGACGAATAGCCGGGTGGGAATAATGGTCAAACCTGCCTCGGCCGCTTTGTTGGCGAGCTGGCGCAGCTCCCGCTTTTGCAGCAGCAGCTTGCGAGCACGCAGCGGCTCGTGGTTGTTGTACGTCCCGGCGGTGTAGCGACCGATCTGCATACCGTGAATCCAGAGCGAGCCATTCGGCTGGAAGACGCAATAGCCATCCTGAATCTGGACGTTGCCCTCGCGAATGCTTTTAATCTCGGTGCCCTGCAGCATAATACCGGCCACGTAGGTCGTCAGAAACGAGTACTCGTAACGGGCGCGCCGGTTCTGGATATTGACTGGTCTTGGGGCGTCTTTATCGGTGGATTTGGCCATTTTTTACTCCTGGCTGCGTTCGGCCGTTGTACAGGGGGAAGCGAATATTTTCGCCACCTTATCGATTGGCAGAATGCGTTGACCGGTCCTGCCACTCGCCACCAGGCGTGCGCCAACGCGGGCCGCAAAGCTACACGCGACCGCTCCCCCGGGGGTTACTTCGTCGAGGGTAGCTTCCATCAGCACGTCCTCGCCAACGAACGCCGGCGCGTGGTGGTCGAGGTAGACGAACGTGCCTACTCCTTCTTCACTTGGTTCCTTTAACTCCAGCACGAACAGGCGCCCGACCCACTCCGCGGCGCGGGCCAATCGAAACGTACTACAGACGGCGTGCACGAAATGTCCGCCTTCGGCTGTGAAATCGGCTACATCAGCCGGAGCCACCGTGAAGGAGTGGCGGCGCGTAGTGGCGAGCAGCGAATCAGCCGGCAGCATTCGGTAGGGCACTGAAATACGAAGCCCCCACCCGCTCGGCGGATGGGGGCTTCCCTGAACAAACAATCTGTGCGCACAGGGAGACTCGAACTCCCATACCTTGCGGCACCACCCCCTCAAGATGGCGTGTCTACCAATTTCACCATGTGCGCGGCGAACGCTAGCTACCTAATTGGCGGCTTTCGTGGGGCAAAAGTAGACAAGAAGGCGGTTGTAGGCAAGCCTTCGCCGAAGATTATGTCCAAGACAGGCGCCGCCGTCAACCAGGCTACGCTTTTTTAGGGGTTTTCTCCCGTAGCAAATTGCCTTTTTCGTCATAATAGCGTTTGTGCCATTTGCCTCCGGCTCGTACCTGAGCTTCGTACTCGGTATGGCCGTCGGCATAGTGCACGATGCTGACCTGACGAACCCGGAAGATTTTAGGGTCGCGCGCGCGGTCGATCTGGGCCTGCAACGTATCCTGCACCGAAGCCGGTAGCGAGCGGCGGGCGACGTTAATCTCCGTTTCGAGATAACGCCCAGTAGAGTCCGTCCGCAGCTTGTGCGGTAGACCATCGAGCCGGAAGTGCGCTTCAAAATAGCCCGCATGATCCCACTCCCACCGAGCCGAATCGGGCTTCGCGCGGGGGTAAAGCGTTAGTAAGGTCTGTTGGGCAGCGGCGGGAGGCTTTACGGCCAATTTTTCTTTGGGCTCTTTACAAGCTGGTGCCGATAGCAGCAACAGACTCCATAGCAACCACCTTGACATACTGGGCATCGAAATAGAGATTCAGGGACGAGGCACTGGGTTTGGGCGCGCTTACGAGCGGGCTGGGAGGTGGGTTAGACGAGGAATTGCGACGCTGTTGCGATGAGGCAGCGTATGCCTGCCCTCCTACCAGCCAGGCACCCAAAGCCCGTAAAACCTGTTAGCAAAGGCTAACAACGCACCCGAAAAACGTTTGCCGGGCAAACATAACCCTGCGTACGTCGGGAATACGTAAAATCCGGTGCTTACCTACGCGACGGTTGTGGTATAAAACCAACCTGCCAGGGGTCGCCTGCCTGGTTCAGCGGCGAAATCACATCCGACTTTCCGAATTCTGTTATGCCCGTTTACCGCCTTTTGCTACTAGGCAGCACGCTGGCCGCCCTCTCGCTTGCCCCCGGCAGCGCCTGGGGTCAGCAAAACGCACCTGCGCCTTCACCCACCCCACCAGCACCCGCGGTGCCCGCACCCGTCGGCGAGATGCCAGGCGCACATTGGGTTTCGGACTACTCCGGCGGGAAAGCGAGCGTAATGCGGCGCGACAACACGGACATTTACGTGATGAGCAAGCCCGATCGGCCGTACGTGGTCACGGGCCGCATCGTGAGCGATCTGATGGCCGCGACAACCGACGAGCGCACGGGCACTGTGGTGCTAACGAACGTAACGATCTCGGAAATGATCGATGCGCTGCTCGCCCAAGGGCGGCACCGGCAGATTTATTACTCGTTTCCGTACGACGCCATGCTGACGTTCGACGGGCAGGTGGGCACCTTCATCCGCTGGAAAAACAAACCCACTACCCCAGTGGTGCCGCCGCCGACGGATACGTCCTCAACGCAGTAAGCCGTCGGGCCAAAAGGCACGGTAACGCATCTTTTTTTCACGCGCACGGGTAAGAGATGGGTATGGAGATTTCCCCCGACCACCAGCGTGTTCCGCGCAACCTGTCGGCCGCGCAAGCCCAAGAAGCCCTCGTTGAGCTCGACGCCAAGCTCGATACGCTTCGACGCCGCGCCCACGCTACCGCCGCTGATTCAGCTTCGGTTCATACCTACCACGAGCACATCGCCGGACTGGAGCGGAAACGGGCGCTGCTTCAGACGCTGCTCACGCAAGCCGGTAGCGGACCGGCAGGCGAGTCGGTATGGGCGGACTTAAAGAGTGGAATCGAAACGCTGCGGCAGGATCTGAAAAGCCTACTCGGCTAACGGTTGCTGCTACGTGCTGCTTCGATCCCTGATACTGCCCACGACTGCTGTAGCCGCACTAGCCGATTTTTACGTCGGGCAGCTGGGATTCGCCGTGGTGTCGCAGTCTGCTCACGCGCTGACGCTGGCGGTTGGTTCAGGCCAGCTCACTTTTCAACAGATAGAAGCTGACGTTGCGCCCTATTTTCATTTTGCCTTCGATGTAGCTGCCGAAGCCGTTGACGCCGCTGCCGATTGGCTAGCTCGCGCGGCCCTGCTACTGCCCGTAGCTGGAGCCCGCATCGCCGAATTTCCGAATTGGCAGGCCCGGAGCGCGTACGTGCGGGACCCCGCTGGCAATATCGTAGAGTGCATCGGCCGCCGGCCGCTGGCGTGGCCGCCTGCTGCGACCCCGTTTTCTGCCCAAGACGTGCGCGGATTGAGTGAAATTGGTGTGGTAGTGCCCGACGTGCGCAAATTCGTCGCGCTGGTGCAAGCCACTTGCCACCTGCCCGTTTTCGCGCGCCAAGCTCCTACTGATCGCTTTACGGTCCTTGGCGACGACGCGGGGCTACTCATTGTGGTACCCCCCGGCCGGCCGTGGTTCCCCACTGATTCGCCCAGCGCCGAATTTCCGCTTACCGTGGAGCTGGTACCCGCTGCTGGCCGAGTGCCGGCAATTTTACGCTTGCCGTAGCACCAGAATCTTAAGCCGCTTCCCGCAGCTTCTCCCATTCAGGGTGGCGCTTGACGTACGCGGCCACGAATGTGCACGAGGTACGAATCCGCAGTCCTTCCGCCTTGGCGAAACCCAGCGCGGCTTCCGCTAATGACTCGCCAATATGGCGCCCGCGCAAGGCCTCATCCACGTAGGTGTGCTGAAAGTCAACGATGCCATCGGATGGGCGAGCGTAGGTGAGCTCACCGGCGTGCCCCTCGGCGGAAACGGTGAAAGACTGCTCGCCGGGATTGTGTTTGATGTTCATCAGATTACCGAATCATCGGCCCAAAAGCGAGCGCGCAGACTCTACTGATGTCAGGATAAAAAGTTTTTCACCTACTCGCAAAACCATTAACCCTGCCCGGCCAATAGCGTACGCTACTCCCAGGCGCACGCACCCGGCGGCCTTCCGTTTGGTTACCCCTTATCGCGTACGTTTATGTCCTTCACCGATACGTATCCCCCGCACCCGGCCGAAGATCGTCGTTCGTCGCTCTTCACCGCTGAAAGTGAGTTTTCTCAACCCCTTGATCAGCCGGTGACGTTTCTCTCGGTAGCCCTGGCTTCGCCGTCCGGTGTCGCTCCACCTGACCAGCGGCAGCATTGGCTTGCTTACGATCCCAGCTCGCGCAGTCATTATCCTCTGGATTAGGATTAAGGGGTAGTCTACATAACAGGCTGGCCCGCGCTCGCTTAATACGAGCGCGGGCCAGCCTGTTTCTAAACCGCAATCAGCGAGGAACGCTTACTCCGCGGGCTCCCGAAAGCCGACCCACGTAAAGCGCTTGAGAACAAACTCCGGATTGGTAAAGGAGGCATTGCCGGCCGGGTTGCCGCCCGTGACGTGAAAATCAGAGAAAGCGGCGTTCTGGTTGACGTAGATGTTGCCCGTCAGGTTAAAGCTCACGGCCGTCCCGGCGAGGCTCATCTGGTCCATAATATCCGCCTTGAGCGCCGCGTCCGTGGTGTAAGCCGCGCACGAGATGGCGCCGTGAGTGGCCGCCAGCCGAGCCGCCAGCTCCACCGATTGCTGAGAGTCACGGGTTTTGATCACGAGGGCAATCGGCCCGAAAAGCTCTTTGCTGAACTGGTCTTCCTGATCCGCGTTCACCTCCAGCACGGTCGGCGAGCAGGTACGGGCGTCGGCGAACTGCGGATTATCGACCGGGCCGGACGCCAATACGCTGGTCATGCCGCTGGTCGCCATTCCCGCCACCCGCTCCTGGGTCAATGGATTCTGGATAGCGCCGAACACGTGGGGCGCCGCTTTGGGGTTGGTAGCTAAGCCCGTAATGGCCGCCGTGAGTTTCTGCACGACCTCCGCGTATGGCACCAGCGTTTCGCCCACTTGTACGCCGGCGGCAGGGATGAAGAAATTCTGCGGCGCCGTGCACATCTGGCCCGAATAAAGCGAGACGGAAAACGCCAGGTTTTGCATCACCTTATCGAGATCGGCGCACGAATCCAGAATAACCGAGTTGACCCCCGTTTTTTCCGTGAACGTCACCTTCCCCTTGGCGCCCAGACTCTCCACGTACTCGCCGAAGGCCGTGCCTCCGGTATAGTCGATCAGCTTCACGGCGGGGTCTTCGGCCAGATCCCGCGTGATCAGATGATCGGGCGCGTCGACGGCGAGCTGGCAGATAGCGGCTGGCAAGCCGTGCGCTTCGAGCACGCGCTGCACTTCGGCCACGACGATGGCAATCGGCAGCACGGCTTTCGGGTGGGGCTTGACGATCACGGGATTACCCGTCACGAGCGAGGCGAACATGCCCGGCACCGTGTTCCAGGTGGGAAACGTAGCGCAGCCAATGGCGAGCGCCACTCCTTTCGGCACGGCCCGCCACTCCTTGCGGAGCTTCAGGTTGTATTTACCCATCGGTTTTTCCCACATCGTTTCCTGCGGGAAGCGGGTTAACTCCTGGTAGCCGGCCGCCACTGCTTCGAGGGCGCGGTCGGCGGCGTGGGGGCCGCTGGCCTGAAACGACATCATATACGCCTGCCCGGTGGTGTGCATCGTGGCATAGGCGATGTCGAAGAAGCGCGGCTTGACCGCCTCCAGCGCTTCCACGAGCAGGGCGGCCCGATCGGCCGGACTCGTCTTGCGCCACGCATCGAAGGCGCCCCGGGCGCGGGCTACGAGCGTAGCGGGCTCAAAATACGGGTAGGTAACGCCGAGCGCCTGGCCCGTGTAAGGCGACTCTTCCTGCCCGGTCCAGGCAGCCGGATCGGGTTGGCGCAGCGCCGTAAAGGGCTTGCCGAGCTGCGCCTCGTAGGCGGCCCGGCCAGTGGCGTCGGCGTCGGCACCGTACACGTCAGGACTGGGCGCTTCGGGGTAATGCGCGAAAAACGTGCGCTCCTGCAGCGCCTGCACGGCGCGGTCGAGAGTGGCGCTGTGCTTGAAAAAAAGCGACATCGGGTACTGAAAAGGAAAGACGAACGAACTCTACTCGCGCGGGCTTAGCGTATCTTAGCCGTAGCCGGAGCGCACCTTCAGCAAAGGTAGCGGCCGCGCTGTGCCACGCCGCCCGGTCGGGCGCGCTACCAGATCCTCTGCCCGCTACCTGATGCGCATTTCTACCCTACTTCGACGCGTGGCCCTTGCCGGCCCCTTTGCGTTACTGTGGACGCTCCCGCTCGCCCCCGCCGTTGGGCAGACGCATCCTCTACCGAGCCCCGTTGATCGGGCCGGCGGCACTACCGCCGAACCGGGCGAGATCGTCTTCCGCCTGAAACCCGAGTATAAGGGCTTAGCGCGGCCGCTAGGGATCGAGCACGCCGGGCTACGGGAAGCGTTGGCGGCTGTCGGCGCTCGGGCAGTACGTCAGCCGTTTCCGCGGGCGGTGGCGCCGTCGGCCAAACACAGTGGCGGCATTGATCTGACGTTGACGTATCGGGTCCGGGTACCCGTTACCGCGTCGTTCGCGACGGTGCGGCGGCAGCTACTGGCCACGGGCATAGTGGCGTGGGTTGAGCCGCACTATGCGCGCGCCCCGTTGTTTCAGCCTAACGACCTGTTCGCCGACTCTACCCGCACCAACGGCCAGTATCACCTCAAAAACATCAAGGCATACCGCGCCTGGGACGTGGAGGACGGCGACTCAACCGTCGTGATTGGCATCACCGACACGGGCACCCGCTTCACCCATCACGACCTGGGCAACATTGCCTTCAACCGCGCCGACCCGATTAACGGCCTCGACGACGACGACGACGGCTACGTCGACAACTTCCGCGGCTGGGATGTGGCCGACAACGACAACAACCCGCGCGTTGACTCCGTCAACTTCAACAACTCGCAGCCTTACCACGGCACGCAGGTAAGCGGCGTGGCCGCCGGCACCACCAACAACGGTCGAGGCATCGCCGGAGCCGGTTTCAAGTGTCGGTATCTGCCCATCAAGATCTACAACACGACGGATGCGGGGGGCTTTGCCGGCTTCGAAGGCATTGTGTACGCCGCTGATCACGGCTGCCAGATCATCAACTGTTCGTGGGGTGGCGTGGGCTACCGGTCGCAGTACGAGCAGGATGCGATCACCTACGCGACCCATAACCGCGACGCCGTGGTGGTGGTGGCGGCCGGCAACACCAACGCCGATCTCGACTTCTACCCGGCCAGTTACGTCGGGGTCCTCTCGGTAGCGTCAGTGGCGCGCGACGATGTTAAGGCGCCGTCGGGCACGTACGCGCACCGCATCTCGCTGTGCGCGCCGGGGCGACAGATTCTCACCACGCAGTTTCAGCACGACTCGGCCTACGCTACTACCAGCGGTTCCTCGGTCGCCGCGCCGCTGGTGGCGGGGGCGGTGGCGCTCGTCCGCGCCCACTTCCCGAGTCTCACGGGCGAACAGGCCGCCGAGCGGGTGCGAATCGCGGCCGACACGAGCATCTACGCGCTGGCCGGCAACGCCAACTTCCGCGAGCAGCTCGGGCGCGGGCGGCTCAATATGCACCGCGCCCTCGCGGACCTCACGCTCCGCAGCGTTCGGCTGGTGCGCGCCCGGTTTGAGCAATCCGGCCCGGTGTACGGCGGCGATACGCTCACGCTCACCGCTACTTTCCGCAACCTGCTTGCGCCGCTCGCGGGCTTCGTCGTTTCGCTCTCCTCCCCTACTCCCGGCGTGCAGGTACTGGCCGGCGGGCCGGTGAGCCTGGGGCCGTTGGCGACGCTCGACTCGGTGGCGATGCCCACCGGGCAGGCGTTTCGGGTGGTGGTGCCGGCCGCCTCAGCACCGAACGGGCGGGTCGCGCTGCGCTTCGGCTTCGCCGACTCGGCCGGCGGCTACCGCGACTTTGAGTACGTGACGGTGGCGTTGAATCCCGACTACGTGACGCTCGACTCCACGGCCATCGCCGCCACGGTCACGAGCCGCGGCGACCTGGGCTACGACCACGCCGACCCGCGCTACGGTCGGTCGGTCGCACGCCAGCCTGGCGGGGCTAATCTCCTGACCGAAGGCGGGCTGCTGGTGGGCGCCGGCCCGGATCGCGTATCCGACCGCCTGCGCTCGGCCACGGCCGGGCGCCCCGACGATGACTTCACTACCGTGCAGCCCATCCGCTTCACCACGCCCTTGCCGTGGGCCGAGCAGACGGCCACCGGCACCTTTGCCGACTCCGCCGGCCCCGCCCAAGCGGGGGTGCGGGTGACGCAGCGCGCCTGGAACAGCGCCTACCCCGGCTGCCAGGACGCCGTGGTGCTGGAGTACGGCATCGTCAACCAGACGACCGATACGTTGCGCACGCTCTACGCGGGCGTGTTTGCCGACTGGGACATTGAGCAGTTCCAGCACAACGTGGCGCGTTGGCAGGCGGGGCGGCGGCTCGCGTACGTCACGTCGAGCCGCGCCGGCACCGACACGGTCTTTGCCGCCCTCAAGCTGCTCACCAACCAGCCAGCCGGTACATATGCCTTCGATCAGCGCAACCCCACCGCGCCCGGGCCGGTCAACGCGACCGATGGCTTAACGACGGCCGAAAAGTGGGCGGCCCTCGTGGCGGCTCCCGGCAGCCCGACGACGGCGGGCACGGCGGCGGGTGGCACCGACGTGGCGCACCTCGTGCGCGCCGCGCTGCCCCGGCTCGCCCCGCGCGATACGGCGCGCGTAGCGTGGGCCATCATCACCTCGACTTCCCTGGCCGCGCTTGAAGCGTCGGCCGATTCGATTCAGGCGCTCTTCGATGCTACGCAGCTTGTGCCTGCCGCGCCAGTGGGCATCGGGGCGAGCCGGTGCGGGCCGGGAACGGTCACGATGAGCGCAACGGGGGCGCCGGCCGGCGGCGGCTACCGCTGGTACGCGCAAGCTACGGGTGGTGCGCCGGCTCCGGGTGGCCTGACGGCGACCTATTCCGTTTCCGTCGCGGCGACTGATACGTTCTACGTGAGCACCATCACGCGGCTGGGGCGCGAAAGCGAGCGGGTGCCGGTGCTGGCCGTGGTTGATACCATTCCAGCGGCACCCGTCCTTACGGCTACGCCGCAGCCGGCGGGGACTTTACTCCTTACCACCGCTAACGGTCAGCCAGCGCAGTTTTACTTGAACGGCGTGGCCCTGCCGGCTACCCCGACGACCTCGCTGCTACTCACGGCCGCCGCGCAGAATGGCGTTTATACCGCCACTGTCGTCAGTGCGGCCGGATGCGTCTCGGCGCCGTCCAATACCATCACGGTGACGATCACTGGATTGGCCAACGCGCTGGCGACGGCGATTCAGCTGTACCCCAACCCAACGAACGGCGACGCGCGACTCGCCCTACCGCTGCCAGCGCGCGTGACGGTGCGGGACGCGCTGGGCCGGGTGGTGTTCACGGCGGACTCCCCGAGCGGGGAGATGCGCCTGCCGCTGGAAGGCCAGGCGCGGGGCGTGTACAGTGTGCGAGTTCAAACTGCTACCGCAACGGCGGTTCGGCGGCTGGTGCGCGAGTAGTCATCGAAGCTCGTTAAACGGCCACGGCCCGCCCGCGAATTGCTCGCGGGCGGGCCGTGGTCATTAGCGGATAAGCGAGCCGGCGGCGCGCTACGAGGCTAGTACCCCGTCATCCCCTGCTGGGCCTGGCGGATGAGGTTGAGCGCCGAGCCGGCGCGGAACCACGCGATCTGGCCCTCATTGTAGGTGTGGTTGGCGGTGATGACTTCCACGGAGCCATCGACGTGCGTGAGGCGCACTTTGAGCGGCTCGCCGGGCGCGAAGGTGTCGAGGCCGAGGATGTCGATCACGTCGAGCTCTTCGATCTCGTCGTAATCGGCCTTGTTGGCGAAGGTCAGCGCGAGCATCCCCTGCTTCTTGAGGTTCGTTTCGTGGATACGAGCGAACGACTTCACCAGCACCACCCGGACGCCGAGGAAGCGGGGCTCCATCGCGGCGTGCTCGCGGGAGGAGCCTTCGCCGTAGTTCTCGTCGCCGACGACCACCGAGCCTACGCCGGCCGCTTTGTAGGTGCGCGCCACCGACGGCACCGGCTCGCCGCCGTTGCCCTGCGTGAGGGCATTGCGCACGGCGTTCGTCTTGCCCGAAAAGGCGTTGGTGGCGCCGATGAGCATGTTGTTCGAGATGTTATCGAGGTGACCGCGGTACTTGAGCCACGGGCCGGCCATCGAGATGTGGTCGGTGGTGCACTTGCCCTGGGCCTTGATGAGCAGACGCAGGCCGAGCAGATCGCCGCCGGGATGCATCGCGAAGGGTTCGAGCAGCTGAAGGCGGTCGGACGTCGGGTTAACAATAACCTGCACGTGCGAGCCGTCAGCCGCCGGGGCCTGGAAGCCCGCATCCTCCACGGCGAAGCCGCGCGGGGGCAGCTCGACGCCGGTCGGCTCATCGAGGCGCACCTGCTCGCCGGCGGCGTTGGTGAGCGTATCGGTGAGGGGGTTGAAGGTGAGGTCGCCGGCGATGGCGAAGGCCGTCACCAGCTCGGGGCTCGCCACGAAGGCGTGGGTGTTGGGGTTGCCGTCGTTGCGCTTGGCGAAGTTGCGGTTGAAGCTGGTGATGATCGAGTTGGCGCGGTTCGGGTCGTCGCCAGAAGCGATATGGCGGGCCCACT
>JBKJUQ010000211.1:0-13526 GCA_046590685.1 Hymenobacteraceae bacterium | reverse complement strand
CTCGATGCACGTGCGCGCCACGTTCGTGAACGGGTCCTGCTCGGTGAGGGAGTAGCCGGAGGTCTGGCAGTGCGCCCGCAGCATCAGACTCTTCTCCGATTTGGGGTTGAATTGCTGCATCAGCTTGGCCCACAGCAGGCGGCCGGCGCGCAGCTTCGCGATCTCCATAAAGTGGTTCATCCCGATCGCCCAGAAGAACGAGAGCCGCGGGGCGAACTCGTCGATCGCCATGCCCGCCGCCAGGCCGGTCCGCACGTACTCCAGGCCGTCGGCCAGGGTGTAGGCGAGCTCCAGATCGGCCGGCGCGCCGGCCTCGTGCATATGGTAGCCGCTGATGGAGATGGAGTTGAATTTCGGCATCCGCCGCGCCGTGTAGGCGAAGATGTCGGCGATGATGCGCATCGACCCCGCCGGCGGGTAGATGTAGGTGTTGCGCACCATAAACTCCTTCAGGATGTCGTTCTGAATCGTGCCCTGGAGCTGCTCGGGCGCCACGCCCTGCTCTTCGGCCGCCACGATGTAGAACGCCAGGATGGGCAGCACGGCGCCGTTCATCGTCATCGAAACCGACATTTCCTGTAGCGGAATCTGGTCGAAGAGGATCTTCATGTCCTCCACCGAATCGATCGCTACGCCCGCCATCCCTACGTCGCCCACTACCCGCGGGTGATCGGAGTCGTAGCCCCGGTGGGTCGCCAGGTCAAACGCCACCGACAACCCTTTCTGCCCACCCGCGAGGTTGCGGCGGTAGAACGCGTTCGAGTCCTCGGCGGTGCTGAAGCCCGCGTACTGGCGTACCGTCCACGGCCGGATGGTGTACATACTCGCGTACGGCCCGCGCCCAAACGGCGGTGCGCCCGCCCCGTACGGCAGCTGCGGCAGGCTGGCCGCGTCCTCAGCCGTGTAGAATGAGCGCAGCGGCAGGCCCTCGGCGGTGGTCCAGGTTTGGGGCTTCAGCTCCAGCGGGCGCGTCAGCTTCATTGAAGCCGCGGCGGAGTAGGCGAGGTGGGAGAAGTCGGGATGCATGGGGAGGATGGGGAGATGAGTAGGTGAGTGGATGGGTAGGTGAGTAGATGGGGAGATGAGAGGTGAGCAGATATATGTGGGTTGGTTACGTTGAGTCGCGGGCGCTGGTGAGAATAGCGACTATTTGCCCGTAATCGTCGAGTAAACTCTCCAGACGAGGCGCTGGGAGGATATTGGTGTCCCCGATTAATTCCAGCCAGAGCTGGGTTTCGTCGGCTTCCTCCAGGGTAATACTGATTTTAGCAAAGAACTCGGCTTTTGACCTCGCTCGGCAAACCGCGCGGTAGTTTGCGCCAACGGAAGTAGCCGAACGAAGTAGCTGCTTGCCAACCACGCGTGCTTCCTCCGTCGCGGGCGGTTCCCGGCATAAAAAAATGACTTTGGCCGCCAGCGCCTTTGTCTGCGCTCGAACCGCCGTAACGAATTCTTCTTTGGAAGAGAAGTGCTTTGGTATCATCACTCATCCGATTTCATCCAAGTCCATATCATCTTCTCATCTAACCATCTACTCAACTGCTCATCTGAAATTTATTCACTCCCACGCGCACCTGCTGCCCCCCCGGCGCTTCGGCTGCTTCCAGCGCGGCGCGCTGCTCGGCTACCAACCGCGCCACCGTAGCGTACGCTTTCCGGTACCCGCCTTCGGTTTCCAGCTGCTGGAAGAGGGCCCAGGCGTCGCGGGCGAGCTGGTCGGTGAGGGTTTCGAGGTAGTAGGAGCCGGCCGCGGGGTCGACGGCTTGCGCCAGGCGCGCTTCCTCCCGCAGCAGCAGCGCGATGTTGCGCGCCTGCCGCCGGCCGAAAGCCGTCGCGCCGGTGTCGGTAGCGGCGTCATAGGCCGTGATTTCGAGTGAGTCGCACCCGCCGATCACGGCGGCCATTGCCGTCGTGGTCAGGCGCAGCAGGTTGGTGTCGGGATCGGGCGCAAAGAGGATGCGCTGGCTCGGCCGGCAGTGGAGCTTGAGCAGCGCGGCGTGGTGCGGGGCAATCTCGAAGGCCGGCAACGCGTTGGCCCACAGCAGCCGGAGGGCGCGCTGCTGCGCGATGGCGTGGAAGTAGCTGGTGCCCAACCCGAGGGTACAGCGCAGCTCGCCCACTACGGTTTCCGGCGCGAAGCCGCGCTCGCTCTGCTCGCTCACCACTTCTACCAGCTGGCTTAGGGTAAGCGCCAGGGCCAGGGTAGGCCCCGCCCCCGCATCGGCCAGCGCGGCTCCATCGATGGTGAGGGTATAGAAGTCCGGCGCCGGCCGCCCCAGGTCCACCAGTACGTCGAGAGAACCGGCGGTAGGGAGCGTGAGCGCGTCAGGACCTGCCAGTACCACGTGGCCGCGCCGCCCGAACGTCGGGCGGTTCTGCGCCGTGAGCGCCGCCGTGAGCTGCTGGCCAAAGCGGCTCACATCGGTCGAGGCAGGCAAGTGAAAGCCGACATACGTCTTCGTCAGGTCGCAGGCATCGGCGAGCGCCCGAAAGTCGAAGGTCGCCGGGCCGGGCAGCGTCAGGGCGAGCCCATCGGCCCCGGCGGCGAGGGCGGCGCGCCCTTCTTCCACCGCGAAGCGCCCGTCTCCCTCGGCTACGAGCGGCTCCAGGGTCAGCCAGCGGTTCGCCGCGCCTTTATGGCCGCGCAGGTACGGATAGGTATCGGGCTGGGTGTGCAGGTAGGGCAGGGCGGCCACGTCAGGCGCGGCGTAATACGGCCCCAGTAGGGCGGGCTCCCCAACGGGCCGCCACTGGAGTGTCTCGGGTCCGCGGCCCGCGGGCAGCTCGCGGAGCAGGCGCGCTTCCCAGTCGGCGCGGGTCAGGGGCGGGAAATCGTAGGTGAGTGAAAGGGGAGCAGCAGCCATAATGCGGGCGGGGAAAGCGGTTCGGCGAGCCGGAGAGCGGGCCGCAAGTTACGGCCGGGGGCGAGGCGGAGTGCCGGAAGCGGTGGCCTTTTCTCGCGCCAGCCATGCCGGTCAGAAAAGGCCCGCCGTCTACCTCAGCCTTACCTTTGGGGACTTCCGTAATCTGGTTTTCTGCCGTGTCTTTCTTCTGTCATTGTACCCGCCGGGCATTCCTGTCCGCTGCGGCGCTGTTTTTTTTGTCTGGAGCCGCGCTGGCGCAGGCTGGCTTTCAGCCCGGTTATCTTGTTCGTACCCCCGGCGATACGATCCGCGGGGAGATTGAAAACCGCCGGGCTGAGTTCAACGCCCGTACCTGCCGGTTTCGCGCTACGTCGGCGTCCGCTGTCGAAGACATCGCCCCCACCGCGCTCGCGGCTTACGGCGTAGCGGGCCACGCCTACGAGAGCGTCCCAGTGGCCAGCATCAAACCCGATGCGCCCGATGCGATGCGACTCGTTGCCGAGCGCACCGTTGCCGAGCGCACCGTTGCCGAGCCGCTGTTTCTGGAAGTGCTCGCACCCGGGCCCATTACGTTGCTGTATTTGGCAGCGGCCGGCACAGAGCGCTTCTTCATTCGATCGAAAGATGGCGCTTTGCAGGAGCTAACGCAGCAAAAGCGCCAAATCACGAAGGGCGATGACGGCGTGAAGTATGAACAGATCATTCCCGTTTACCGGGGTACGCTGGCCGACGCCTTCCGGGCCTGCCCAGCCGAACAGCAGGCAAGCGCCCGCGTCGAGTTGAAGTACTCGTCGCTGCTGGCCGCCGTGCAGCGCTATAACACGTGCGTGACGGGCGTAGCGCCGCCCGTGCTTAAAAAACGGTTTCACACGTCGTGGGGGGTGCTGGCCGGGGCGACGGTGCTGGAAAGGCTGCGGCTGGGCGACGGTTCGGATCGGAGCATACACGACGTGGTGCTCAGCCGCGAGGGCGTCCCCGTGGTGGTAGGTGCCACCTTCGGCTTAACGCCCACCCGCGTCAACTCCCGCCTCACGTATCAGGTGCAGGTAGTGGGCGCGAGTCACCGACTGGCGCGCCGTGATGTGCAGGTGTACGTTTATAACCCTATAAGTTCGAGCGGCGCACCGGCCACCGTCAGTAGCGAATTTCGGTATTCGAGCATCGAAGTAGCCTTGGTGCCCCGCTACCACCTGCGCTTCGGCCATGGGATGCCCTACGTGGAGTGCGGACTCGCCTATTTTCGGGTGCTGGGCGTCAGTACGAACCGCTTTCGCATTAACTACTTGGATTCATCGAATCTGGCGGTCTTCGAAAACCAGGACGAGCCGTTATTGGCTGATTATTACAAGACCGGCTTTAACTTCCTGCTCGGGGTCGGGGCCGAGCGCGGCCGCGGCTCACTAGGCCTGCGGCTCTCGCGCGGCTATCAGCTGAGCCCCTATGTGATGGGCTCCCGGACGTTGAGCCTGAGCGTGGTGGCCGGATTTGCTCTCAAGCAATAGACTGCCGATTCACCCCGCTCGAAGCGGTGGCTGAAGCGGCCCTGCCGGATGCCTTTCCCACGTTCCGGTCCTTTCTCCGACCCGTGATTTTAACTGGCGCATAGGCTACTTTCTACCATAAAGCGTCAAACTATTCCAGAGTGGAAGCTCCCCGCCTCGACCGTACCGCCTTCCGCGCTGGCTCCTTTGCCGAAGCCGAAGCCTATTACCGCACTTACTGGCACGCCGCCACGCCGACTGAGCGTCTGCGGGCGGCGCACTATCTCATCAGCATTGCCTATGGGTTCGACCTTCAGGCCCCCCCCCGGTTGGACCGGACGGTGTTCCGAATTCGACTACGTACGAACTGATGGCGGATCTATTCAATGTCGATTTTCAGAATTTTCTGCGGGCGCTGACTCACGCTAATGTCCGGTACATGTTGGTCGGTGGGTATTCGGTCGTGTTGCACGGCTACGCCCGCACCACCGGCGACCTGGACATATGGGTTGAGCCAACTTCGGAGAACTATGCGCGGTTGGCGCAAGCATTCCGGTTATTCGGCCTGCCCCTGTTCGATATGACGGAAGATAATTTTTTGGGTAGTCTGGGCCATGAGGTCTTTACCTTCGGGAGACCGCCTGTTGCTATTGATGTCATGACGACCGTGAAAGGACTCGATTTCGGCAGTGCGTTCACCCACTCGTTGCTGTCCGAAGTGGACGGGTTGCTGATTCGCTTACTCAGCCGCGCGGATTTGCTTATTGCCAAGCGCGCCGCCGGGCGCGATCTCAACGATATTGAACATTTAGGTGAAGAAGACTAATATTCCGCCGCCGCGCCATTTACCTTCGCTTGCCGTTCTGCTGGTCCTTGTGGCCTTCACCGCCTGCACGCCGCACTCATACCACGTCGCTACGCTCGCGCCCGGCCCGGCCACCGCGTCGCAACCCGTCTCGGCTGCCGCTCCGACCGACTCGGCCGCCGAGCAGTTTATCCGGCCGTACCGTCAGCGCGTGGCGCGCGAGATGAGCGAGGTGGTGGGCACGTCGAGTCAGGCGTGGCTCAAACCCAGCAAGCTCGGAACTAACGCGCCCCTTACCGTGTGGGTAGCGAGCGTCTCGCGCGTGGAAGCGGGCCGGGCACTGGGCCAAACCCCCGATTTTGCCGTAATCACCAATGGGTCTATCCGCGCCGGGCTGCCGCTGGGCAACGTGACGCTGGGCAATATCTTCGAGCTAATGCCGTTTGAGAATGAGCTGACCGTACTGCCCGTGCCGGGCACCGTCGTGCGCCGACTGTGCGACTACGCCGGCAAGTACAACAACGTGGCGGCCGTCAACCTGACATGGGAGACCGACCCGCTCACCACCCACGCCCGCAACATCCGTCTCGGCGGGCAGCCACTCGATACCACGCGGACCTACTCGCTCGCTATTAACGACTACCTCGCCAACGGCGGCGACGGGATGGATTTTCTGCGCCTGCTGCCCCAGACGCCCGCGCGCCGCACGATCCGGCAGGCGCTGCTCGACTTCGTGCGGCGCGAGCACCTCATCACACCTTTTACCGCATCCTCTACGCTCAGCCGATGAACCGTCGCGATTTTCTCCGCTCCGCCGCCACGGCCGCGCCGCTGCTACTCGCGCCCGGGCTGGTACCGGATGCCTTTGCTCACAGCGCGCAGGACGTACGCCTGACCATCCTGCACACCAACGATATGCATTCGCGCGTCGACCCATTTCCGCAGGATGGGCTCCCGACGGCGGGGCTGGGCGGGATGGCCCGGCGGGCGGCGCTCATCAAGCAGATTCGCGCCGAGAATGCCCACGTGTTGCTACTCGATTGCGGCGACATCTGGCAGGGCACGCCGTATTTCAACTTTTACGGCGGTGAGCTGGAGTACAAGCTGATGAGCGCGATGGGCTACGACGCGGCCACGTTCGGCAACCACGATTTTGATAACGGGCTCGAAGGCATTGTCCGGCAGCTGCCGCACGCGGGCTTTGAGTTTCTGATCGCCAACTACGACTTCGCCGGGACGCCGCTCGCCGGACGGTTCCGGGCCGCGCGGGTGTTCGAGCGGGGCGGGGTGCGGGTGGGGGTTTTCGGGCTCGGCCTCCAGTTGGCAGGGCTCGTGCCGGACAGCAAGTTCGGCGCGACGAAGTACCTCAACCCCGTGGTGGTCGCCGCTGAGCAGGTAGCGCACCTGCGCGAGCGCGAGAAAGTCGACTTTGTGATCTGCCTCAGCCACTTGGGCTACTCTTACGAAACGGACAAGATATCTGACCTGCGCCTCGCCGCCCAGGTGGCGGGCATCGACCTGATTCTCGGTGGCCATACCCACACGTTCCTCGAAGCGCCGCAAACGGTGGAAGGCCCGGGCGGCTGGCGCTCGACGATCAACCAAGTCGGGTGGGCGGGGCTGAACCTGGGACGCTTCGACGTAACATTTCGGCGGGGTAAGCTGCTGAAAACCACGGCTATGGTGCTGCCCGTGGGGCCGCGGGTAGGGTAGGGGGGTTGCCGGGGCGCGGATTTTTCACCACTTTTGCTCTCCCCAACCTCGTTCCCTCCTCAACCGGCCTGCCCCGCGGCGCGCCGGTTTTTTCGGCCCCGCGATCGTCGGCTTCGGCGGAGCGCCCGGCGTTGGCTTTCCGCGCTTCGCTCCTCATTCCTGCCGCTTCCGTCGTTCTCTGCTCGTGCGTTCTGCCCCCCACGTCACTGTCTGGACCAACTGCCTGCGCGTGATCCGCGAGCGGGTGGAGGAGCAGAGCTTCCGCACGTGGTTCGAGCCGATTAAACCCGTCAGTCTGTCGGCCGACGCGGTGCTCACGATCCAGGTGCCGTCGCAGTATTTCTACGAAGTCCTCGAAGAGCACTACGTCGAGGTGCTCCGCACCGCCCTCAACCAGGAGCTCGGACCGGGCGGGCGTTTGGAGTATTCCATCATCATCGACCAGGGCGACGCGCGCAACAAGCCGCAGGCCGTGCACCTGCCCACCGGTGGCGGCGGCACCGCGGCGCCGAAAGGCCGCGCCACCGGCCCGGCCGAGCCGGCGCGCAACCCGTTCGCCCAGCGGGCGCTTAACCGCGATTTTCAGGAGTCGCAGCTCAACCCGAGCTACACCTTCGATACCTACATCGAGGGCTCGTGCAACCGTCTGGCGCGCGCCGCCGGCCAGGCCGTGGCCGACAAGCCCGGCATCAACGCCTTCAATCCGCTCATGATTTACGGCGGCGTGGGGCTCGGCAAGACGCACCTGATCCAGGCGATCGGCAACCAGATCAAGCAGCAGTGGCCGGAGAAATTCGTGCTCTACATCTCGTCGGAGAAGTTCGTCAACCAGTTTATCGAGATGGCGCGCAATACGGCCATCGACGACTTCGCGAACTACTACCTCCAGGTCGATACTCTCATCATCGATGATGTACAGTTCTTCGCCAAGAAGGACCGCACGCAGGACATTTTCTTCCACATCTTCAACCACCTGCACCAGTCAGGGAAGCAGATCGTGATGACCTCCGACCGGCCCCCGCGTGAGCTGGCCGGGCTCGAAGACCGCCTGCTCTCGCGCTTTAAGTGGGGCCTGACCACCGACGTGCAGAGCCCCGACCTGGAGACGCGGATGGCGATCATCCAGAGCAAGATGGCGAGCGACGGCATCGACATCCCGCCGCACGTGGTCGAGTACCTTGCCTACTCCGTCGACACGAACGTGCGCGAGCTGGAAGGCGTGCTGGTGGGACTCATCGCGCAATCGTCGCTCCTGCGCCGCGAGGTGGATCTGGAGATGGCCAAGCAGGCGCTCCGCCACGTCATTTCGGACATCGACACGGAAGTCAATCTCGACTACATTCAGAAAACGGTGGCCGAGCACTTCAGCATCACCGTTGACCTGCTCAAGGATAAGACGCGCAAGAAGGAGATCGTGGAGGCGCGCCAGCTGGCGATGTACTTCGCCAAAGAGCTCACGCCACTCTCGCTCAAGGTCATCGGCTACGGCTTCGGCGGGCGCGACCACACCACCGTCATTCACTCGATCAAGGAAGTGAGCAAGCGCGCCGAGCTGGAAGCGCCCTACCGCGCCACGCTCGACGAGCTGCGGGCGAAATTCCGGTAGAGGGCAGAAGTGAAAAGTGAGAGGTCAGAAGTGTTGTACTTCTGACCTCTCACTTCTAAGCCCTCACCCTTCTTTTACCGCCAGGCTGTGCCGCTGGGCAAAGTCTTCCAGGCCGGCGCGCAGGCGGGCGCGCTTGCGTGGGCCGCGCACCTGCCGCAGCGAGACGAGATGCGGCTCGCCCGTTTTGGGCACGATGCGCAGCTGCCGGTCGGTGAGCTCGAAGCGGGCGATTTCTTCGGCCTGAAACGCCGCCTTGGGCCGGAACAGGCCGTGCTTGTGGACGAGGTAGTCGGGCGTGAATTCAAGGTAGCTCTGCGTGCCGAACAGAGGGGCCGAGCGGCTGACGACGTACGCCAGGTACGCCAGCGCGAACCCCATGAACACGGCGTGTAACAGTGGACGGGCCTCGGCGACGTCAGGGTTGGTGCCGGCGAACAGCGCCGCGCCCGCGTACGCCACCATTACCACCCCGAGCATCACCTGTGCCGGAAATGGCAGGCGGGCATCGGCGATTGGATTTAGGCGCACGCGCACGAAGGTTGACGGAGCGGCCATAGAAGTAGAAAAAATAAGCGGACGAGAAAACGCGCCCGTCCCATGGTAGTTGGGCCTGACGGACAATGAAGTCGCGAAATTAACCGTGCTCCGCCGCCTCGCGGCGCGGGCGGCAGGGAATAACTGGCGGAACCTTCCGGCGCGGCGGTAGATTCGTGGCAACAATGCGCTCCTTTAGCGGTTTCCCTTTCCCGGTTTCGCGTCGACTTCTCCGTTGGATTTACTCTACGACCTCAACCTGCAGCTCCTCGCCGACGAGCATGTAGTCGGACACTGGCGCGTGGTGAGCCGGGTGTTATCGCAAACCGATGCGTCCAGCCTGCTCGCGCGGATGACAGATTTCGATCTGGCTTCCCCCGACCGCCTGACCGTGTTCGTCACCGCGCCCGACGAGCAGCAGCCCGGCACCTGGCAAGTGCTGCGCGACGATCTGCTCAATCGCCCGTACCTCGCCTTGGTACTGGCGGGTGCCGAGCCCACCCGGGCGCTCGTCACGCGGCTGCGCCGTGCCCCCGACGGCCGGGCCGCCCAACTCACGCTTTACTTTCTGTCGGGGATGGAAGTGGTGCTGTCCACCGAGGTCCTGCCCGAACTGCTCCCCGGCTAAGGCCAACTCGCGCCGGGCTCCGGCCGTCTACTCACCAACTCAAGCGCCTTTTCGCTCCTGCTGCCTCCTCTATCTCTCGCGCCGATGGCCGCCGACCAATCGTTCTCCCGCCCTTCCGCCCCCGCGCTGCTGCGCCTCGTCGACCAGCTTCCGCAGTTGGTCTGGACCACTGATCCCGCCGGTAACCACACGTACTTCAATCAGCGCTGGACCGAGTTTACGGGCCTGACGATGGCGCAAAGCCTCGGGCCCGATGTGTGGAACCTCACCCTGCACCCCGACGACCAGGCGCGCGCGCGCGAACGCTGGGAGCACTCGCTCCGCTCGGGCGAGTTCTACGAGATCGAGTACCGTTTCCGCCGCCACGACGGCGCGTACCGCTGGTTTCTGGCGCAGGCGCAACCCGTGCACGATGCCGTCGGCACCCTCATCAACTGGTTTGGCACCTGCACCGATATTGACGGGCAGAAACGCGCCGAAACCGCCCTGCGCGAACGCGAGCAAGAGCTCGATACGCTCGCCAACAACATCCCGCAATTAGCGTGGATGGCTGATCCTACGGGCCACATCTTCTGGTACAACCGTCGCTGGTACGCCTATACCGGTACCACGTTCGCGGAGATGGAAGGCTGGGGATGGGAGAAGGTACACCACCCCGACCATCTCGCCCAAGTGGTAGAAACGTGGTCGGCCGCCCTCCGGGGTGGTACCCCCTGGGAGGATACATTCCCGCTTCGCGGCGTCGATGGCCAGTTTCGGTGGTTTCTGAGTCGCGCCGAACCCATCCACGATGCCGCCGGGAATATCGTGCGTTGGTTTGGCTCCAACACCGACGTCACGCAGCAACGGCGGCTGGAGGAGCAGCTTCGGTCGTCGTACGCCGATCTGGAAACGAAGATTACTTTCCGGACGCTGGAGCTGGAGCGTGAGCTTCAGCGTCTGCGCAAGGCGTAATTCTGTCGCGGTATGGGCGTCAAATCCACGTTGGCCCGGCCGCTCGCCGCGCTACTACACCACGCTCAGCGCCGCTGGCTCGCCGACCCCGCCGCCGCCCAGCGGCGGGTACTCACGGCGCTGTTGCGGCGCGCGCGCGATACCGCCTTCGGACGGGCGCACGGCTTCGAAAAGCTGCGAAGCGCGGCTGATTTTGCCGCCGCTGTTCCCGTGCGGAGCTACGAAGAGCTGCTGCCCGATTGGCTCGCCCGCACCCAGCGCGGCGAACCCGACGTGCTCTGGCCCGGCCGGCCGGCGTACCTGGCGCAGACGTCGGGTACCACGGCGGGCACTAAGCTGCTGCCGCTGACGAAGGAGTCGATCCCGAACCATATCAACGCCGCCCGCGACGCGCTCTTGACCTACGTGCACCGCACCGGCCGGGCGCAGTTCTTCGATGGTCGGCTCATTTTCCTGTCCGGTTCGCCCGCCCTCGCGCAACATCACGACTTACCGAGCGGCCGCCTATCGGGGATCGTCAATCATCACATTCCCGCTATTTTGCGGGCCAACCAGCTTCCTTCGGATACGACTAACCGGATCGATGATTGGGAGACCAAGCTCGACCGCATCGTCGACGAGACGATAGGCCAGCCGATGAGCCTCATTTCGGGCATTCCCCCGTGGGCGCAGATGTATTTCGACCGTTTGCAAGCGCGTGCGGCCGGCCGGCCGGTAGGCGATATTTTCCCCGACTTCCAGCTATTTGTGTACGGCGGGGTGAGCTTCGCGCCCTACCGCGCCAAGCTCTTCGAGAGCATCGGCCGGCCGGTTGATTCGATTGAGCTATTCCCCGCCTCCGAAGGTTTTTTTGCCTTTCAGGACACCGATTCGCCCGCTGATGGCCTGCTGTTGCAGCTCGACGCGGGCATCTTCTACGAGTTTGTGCCCGCTGCGGAATTTGGCACCGCTGCCGCTCGCCGCCTCACCATTGGCGACGTCGCGCTCGGCGAGAACTACGCCCTCGTGGTGAGCACCAACGCCGGCCTGTGGGCCTACTCCGTTGGGGACACGGTGCGATTTACGAGCCTCACGCCGCCGCGCATCGTCGTCACGGGGCGCCTGAAGCACTTCCTGAGCGCTTTCGGCGAGCACGTCATTGGCGAGGAGGTGGAAGCAGCCCTGAGCGCCGCGCTGGCGGCTCATCCGGAAACGCGCGTCACCGAGTTTCACGTCGCGCCGCGGGTGAGTGCGGCCGCTCACGAACCCTCCCGCCACGAATGGCTCGTGGAGTTCGCCACGCCGCCAGCCGACCCCGCGGCCTTCGCGGCCGCCCTCGATCACGCCCTGCGCCACCGCAATCATTACTACGACGATCTGCTCGCTGGCCGCATCCTCGCGCCGCTGCGGCTTACGCCCCTGCCCGTTGGCGCATTCCAGCGGTATATGGCCAGTATCGGCAAGCTCGGTGGCCAGAACAAGACGCCCCGGCTGGCCAACGACCGGGGCGTAGCCGATGCCTTGCTCGCCGACCGATAACCAGCAAGCCCCCAGGCGCCACCAATCTGGTGGTGCCTGGGGGCTTGCTGGGGCAACCCGGGCTACTCCGCCTTCGGCTTACCCACGATTTCGATCAGCTCCACGTCAAAGATCAGCGTCGAGTTCGGGCCGATGTCGTCGCCCGCACCCTGGGCACCGTAGGCCAGCTCGGCGGGAATGAACAGCTTCCACTTGGCCCCCACGCGCATTTTCTGCAGCGCCTCGGTCCAGCCTTTGATGACCTGATTGACGCCAAACTGGGCCGGCTCGCCGCGCTTGTACGACGAGTCGAACTCCTTTCCATTGATGAGCGTGCCGCGATAGTGCACCTTCACCATGTCCGTCGCCATCGGCGAGGGGCCGTTGCCGAGCTTTTCGACTTTGTACTGCAAGCCCGACGGCAGCGTCTTTACGTCTTTCTTCTTGGCGTTATCCTCCAAAAACTTCTTGCCTTCGGCGATCCCGGCGGCTTCAAGCTGCTGCTTGGCTTCCTGATGTTTCGTCTGCGCGGCCTGTTGGAAGGCCATCATCAGCTGCTGCGTTTCCTCCGGCGTTAAGCGCGCGGGGGCACCCGCGAGCGCTTCCGTAAGCCCCTGCGTCAGCAAGCTCACATCGACGGGCATCCCGGTGCTTTTGAGGTTTTTGCCGATTTCCTGCCCGATGGCGTAGGCCGTTTTCTGCTCAGGCGTCGTGAGGGGCGTGACCGTCTGGGCCAGCGCGGGGAACGTAGCGAAGCCCAGCAGGGCCACGGTGAAGGGAAAAGCGAAGCGCATTGACTAAGGAGTGGTAAGGAGCCAGCAACGCCCGGATGAGTTTCCGGACAGCGCGCCACGCGGCGCGGCCCCACAAATATCGCCCGACCCGGGTCGTGTGGCGTAGTTTTGTCTACCGCTTACCCGCTAGTCCCGTCGTTTTGTCGCCGTCCGTCCCGCTCACGCGTCTTGCCATTCTCGGTTCCACCGGTTCCATCGGCACGCAGGCGCTCGACGTAGTAGCGGCGCACCCCGGCCGGTTTCAGGTACAAGTGCTCACGGCGCACGCCAACGCGACTTTGCTCATCGAGCAAGCCTGCCGCTGGCGCCCGGCCGAAGTAGTGATCGCGGATGCCACCCGGTATGCCGACGTGGTGGCAGCACTGGCACCGCTCGGCATCGCGGTGAGCGCGGGCCCCGAAGCCGTGAGTGCCGCCGCAGCCCGCGCCGACGTCGATACGGTACTGACGGCCCTGGTTGGGTACGCGGGCCTGCTGCCGACCCTTGCTGCTATCCGAGCGGGCAAAACCATCGCCTTGGCCAACAAAGAGACGCTGGTGGTGGCCGGCGAGCTGGTGATGGCCGAAGTCCGGCGCCACGGCACGCGCCTGCTACCCGTAGACTCCGAGCACTCTGCCATCTATCAGTGCCTGGTGGGGGAAGCTCCCGAC
>JBKJUQ010000148.1:0-1734 GCA_046590685.1 Hymenobacteraceae bacterium | reverse complement strand
TCCGAATCAGGACCAACGCAAAAACCCCGGAAAACCGCATCTGTGACCAGATAAGCGGCTTTCCGGGGTTTCCGGGTACTAATAGTGGTGGTGGCGCTAGGAATCGAACCTAGATCTAGAGCTTCGGAGACTCCAATACTATCCGTTGTACGACGCCACCGAGGCTGAAACGGCGGCTGAAGCCGCCGTTCGTGGGGCAAAAGTACGCCCCGGGCATCGACGGGCCAAACCCCGCGTCAAGTTTGGCCGTTGGCAAAAGGCAATCGGCTCGGGTGAGCCGATTGAGGTAATTGAGTTAAGCAGCTTACCCACAATGGCCAAAAAAACCCTTTATACCGCCCAAGCCACCGCCACGGGCGGGCGGCACGGGTCCGTTCGGTCATCCGACGGCGTACTCAATCTGCAGATGTCGGCCCCGCGCGGCCTCGGCGGGCGCGACGGCGCGACCAACCCTGAGCAACTATTCGCGGCCGGATACGCCTCGTGCTTCCAGCAAGCGCTGCTGGTGGTGTCGGGCAAAGAAAAGATGACCTTGGATGCGGCCTTCACCGTCAACTGCGAGGTTGCGCTTCAGCAGGCGGAAGACGGTGTCTACGGCCTCGCCGCTACCCTAATCGTTAAGGTACCCGGCGTTGAGCGCAAACAGGCGGTATCGCTCGTGGAGCGCGCTCACGAAGTCTGTCCGTACTCGATCGGGACGCGGGGCAATATGGAGGTCAAGCTGATCCTGGAAGAGGAAAACGGTCACCGAACCGATCTTGCCGACTTCGTCGACCACAAGTAAAAGACAGATGAGCCGTAAACCGAAGCGCCGTCCCGGACTACATTCTGGGGCGGCGCTTCGGGTTTTGCGGGCACTGGCCCCGACAAAGATTACTTGATTTCGGCTACTGCCTGGCGCACCAGCTCCGCGGCGTCTTTGAGTACCACTGCCGAGCGCACTTTCAGGCCCGACTCGTTGATGATGCGCGCGCCTTCCTCGGCGTTGGTGCCTTGCAGGCGGACGATAATCGGTACGTTAATCGTGCCGATGTTTTTGTAGGCCTCTACCACGCCGTTCGCAACGCGGTCGCAGCGCACGATGCCGCCAAAGATATTGATCAGGATTGCCTTGACGTTCGGGTCCTTGAGGATGATGCGGAAACCGGCTTCCACGGTCTGCGCGTTGGCTCCACCGCCCACGTCGAGGAAGTTGGCCGGTTCGCCGCCCGAGAGCTTGATGATGTCCATCGTCGCCATCGCGAGGCCCGCGCCGTTTACCATGCAGCCCACGTTGCCGTCGAGCTTAACGTAGTTGAGGTTCGAGTTGGAGGCCTCCACTTCAAGCGGATCTTCCTCGTTGAGATCGCGGAAGTCGGCCAGGTCCTTGTGGCGGTAGAGGGCGTTGTCGTCGATATTGACTTTGGCATCAACCGCCAGAATCTTGTCGTCCGACGTTTTCAGCGCCGGGTTGATCTCGAACATCGCCGCGTCGGTCTCGACGTACGCTTTGTAGAGGTTCGTGATGAATTGCACCATTTCCTTGTGCGCCGCGCCTTCGAGGCCGAGGCCGAAGGCAATTTTGCGCGCCTGAAACGGCCGCAGACCCACGGCTGGGTCGATGAACTCGCGGCTGATCTTATCGGGGTGGTTTTCGGCTACCTCCTCGATGTCCATTCCGCCCTCGGTGGAGCTCACGATCACGTCGCGCCCGGAGGTGCGGTCGAGCAGAATGGAGATGTAGAACTCCTTTAC
>JBKJUQ010000284.1:0-12498 GCA_046590685.1 Hymenobacteraceae bacterium | reverse complement strand
GGCGCAACAAGCGCGCCGCGATAGGGAAGCAGAGTTTAGCACTAACGAACGAAATCGTTTTTTATTGCGCGCCAACGAAAAAAATGGAAACTTTTTTTTCGCATCCCGCCGGTCGGTAGCGAACCAAGCAGATCAGGGAGGCAGCAGCCTAAAGAATCGTCGTTGGCGGCGGCCGATAAAGCTACGGCGAAAACCCTTCTATTGCCTTCGCGCCTGGACCTCTCCGTCCACGCACGCACCTCCCCGCATAACCTTTGCGCCAGTGGCTCGTTGCCCTTGCCGCCCGCCCGCTGTCTGATGCCCGATACCCCGACCACCCCACCTACCCCAGACGTCCGTCCGCACGACCCGTACGCCGCGCTTCGGCTGCCCGAATTCCGGGCCTATATCTTCGCTCGCTTCAGTCTGACGCTTGCGCTGCAAATGCAGAGTACCGTAGTGGGCTGGCAAGTTTACCAGCTCACCCACGACAAGCTCTCGCTCGGCCTCATCGGCTTGGCCGAGGCGATTCCGAGCATCACCGTTTCCCTCGTGGCCGGGCACGTGGCCGATTCGGTGCCACGGCGGCGCATCGTGCGAATCGCGACGCTCGCGTTTGCCCTCTGCACGGCGTTGCTCTGGAGTTTCGTACTGCCGGGGGCGGGAGCGGAGTCGCTCAACGTGTATAACCCCCTGGGCACGGTGCTGGTGCGCTACGGCGCGGCGCCGATCTACGTGGTCATTTTCCTGAGCGGCCTGGCGCGCGGGTTTATCTCGCCGGCGCTGTTTTCGTTTATGCCGCAGCTCATCCCCGACCGCGCGGTGCTGCCGAACGCCATTACGTGGGCGTCTACTTCGTGGCAGACTGCCTCGGTAGTAGGCCCAGCGCTTGGGGGCTTGCTCTTAGGATTCGTGGGAATGCCGGCCGCTTACGGGGTCGACTTAGCGCTCACTGTCACGTCGCTCGTCGTGCTGAGCGTGGCCGTCCGCCCGCGGCCGCTACCGCCCCGCGCGGCCGGTGAAGCCCGGCCGGCGCTGGCCGAAAGCCTGACGACGGGGCTACGGTTCGTATTCGGCAATCAGCTGATTCTCGGATCTATCTCTCTTGATCTGTTCGCCGTGCTTTTCGGCGGGGCCGTCGCCTTGCTGCCCGTGTACGCGCAGGATATCCTGCACGTGGGGCCGCAGGGGCTAGGGTTTCTGCGCGCCGCGCCGGGCGTGGGCTCGGTGCTGATGCTCGCGCTGCTCAACTATGCGCCCGTGCGGCGTAGTGCCGGCCGGAAGCTGCTGGCGTCGGTGGCGGGCTTCGGGCTGGCCACCATTGGCTTTGCTTATTCCACCCACTTCCTGCTTTCGCTCGGCTTACTCTTCGCCACCGGCGCGTTCGATGCCGTTTCGGTCATTCTGCGCTCCAACCTGCTGCACCTCTACACCCCGGAGCACATCAAAGGCCGGGTTTCGTCGGTGAACTCGATCTTCATCGGCTCCTCGAATGAGATCGGGGCCTTTGAGAGCGGGGTAGCGGCAAAGCTGCTCGGCACTCAAGCCAGCGTCGCCTTCGGGGGCCTGATGACCCTGTTGGTGGTGGCCGTCACGGCGTGGAAAGCCAAGGCGCTGCGCGAGCTGGAGCTGTGAAGCCTCATCCCCCTCTCCTTCCGAAGAAGAGCCGGGGGTGAGGTCACACTTATAACCGAACCCCCAGCTTCCACTCTACCACATCAGCCGAACCGCGGTGGGCTTTGAGGTCGACGCAGCCAAAAACGCGCTCGGTGAAGAAGTACTTGAGGCCGATGCGCTCGTAGTACGACGTGGCTGAATGATACGGCTCGTAGACGTAATAGCCGATGTGCCAGTCGAACGCCAGGCGCCCGAGCAGCAGCTCGTGCCCGACCACCACGCCGACCTTCTGCACATCCACAGTAGGCGAGGGACGGGCCACGTCGATGGTATCGGCCACGCGCTGCACCAGCAGCGAGCGATCGTAAAAATAATCAACGCCGGCGGTGAGGTTATTTTTCTGGTTCATTCGGCGGCCCGCCTGGGCGTGTACCCCCGTGACCATGTAGCGCTGCCGGTCGTACACGCTCCACTGGCGCCAGCCGACGCTCGTGGCGATATCCACGAACCAGCGGCGTTGCGTGGCGGGGAGCGGCAGGAGCCGGCGCGGCGCCGGCGCGGGCACCCAGCGGGTGTGGTGCCAGCTGAAACCCACAGTCGCGGTTGGCAGGTTGACGCCGAAGTTGGGCTTCGCGGTGGCGCCGTTGGAGTAGTGTTGCAGACTGAGGGCTGCTTCCGCGTCGAGGTGCTCGGTGAGGCGCGCGGCGTACTCGAAGCGGAAATGAATCGCGGCGTTGAGGGCCGTGCTCACGATCGTGTTCTTGCGGTTGTCGCGCAGCGAAAACGGGTTCGTGAAATACCCCATTCCTACGCCTAGCCGAAAATGCACCTGTTGGCGCGCCGAGCGGTAGATGTACTTCGTCGCGTACGGACTCACGCTGAAGCACGACCCCAGGATCGGGTTGTGGAAGTCGTAGTACGCCACCGAAATACCGGTTTTGGGGTAACGCCACGCCGCGTGCCACGGCTGGCGACCCGTCGCCTGCCATTCCAGGTGCACCTCGCCGCCCGTGGGATGGGTGCGCGTGAGATGATCGACTTTCGGGGTGTGCGCGACGATGAACGCCCCGTGCCACGCCGCGCCGATGGCGAACGGGGCGCGGACGGTGGTGTCGGCGGGGGGAGTTTGGGCGACGACTGGGAGGGCGAGCAAGCCACTAAGCGCCGCTACTGGCGCCAACCGCTTTGTCATTGCGAGGCACGAAGCAATCCTCGTTTGCTCGGCACGAATGCGCTGCCACATTGCCTGGCAAACGAAGATTGCTTCGTCGTTCCTCCTCGCAATGACAAACCGTTTGAGTTGAAAAAAGGCCACAGCGCGGTTTACTTCCCCGCCACCGCCTCGGCGTAGTACTGGTAGAAGTACGGCAGCGTCTCGATGCCCTTCAGGAAGTTGAAGACGCCGAATTTCTCATCCGGCGAGTGAATGTTGTCTGAATCGAGGCCGAAACCGAGCAGCACAGAATCGATCCCGAGCTCGCTCTTGAACATCGCCACGATCGGAATCGAGCCCCCGCCGCGCGTCGGGATGGGGGTCTTACCGAAAGTGGTTTCCATCGCGCGGGCCGCGGCGCGGTAGGCGACGGAATCGGTCGGCGTTACGACGGGCTCGCCGCCGTGGTGGGGCTTCACGACCACCGTCACGCCCGCCGGGGCGATGCTCGAAAAGTGCTTCTGGAACTTGGCGGTGATGTCTTCGGACCGCTGGTCGGGCACCAGGCGCATCGAGATCTTGGCGTACGCCTTCGACGGCAGCACCGTCTTGGCTCCCTCGCCGGTGTACCCGCCCCAGATGCCGTTGACGTCGAGCGTCGGCCGGATGGAGGCGCGCTCGGGCGAGGTGTAGCCCGCTTCGCCGTTGGTGGCTTTCACGCCGAGGTCGGCGCAGTATTCGGGCTCGTTGAACGGCGCGCGGGCCAGCTCGGCGCGCTCGTGGGCCGTCAGCTCTACTACTTCGTCGTAGAAGCCGGGGACGGTGAGGCGCCCCTGCGCGTCGTGGAGGGAGGCGATCATCTGGCAGAGCGCGTTGATCGGGTTCACCACGGCGCCGCCGTACACGCCCGAGTGCAGGTCGCGGTTCGGACCGGTGACTTCCACCTCGTGGTAGCTCAGACCCCGCAGACCGGTTTCGATGGAAGGCACGTCGTTGGCGAGCATCGACGTGTCGGAGATCAGGATGACGTCGGCGGCGAGCTTGGCTTTGTTAGCTTTCACGAACAGGCCAAGGTTGTTGGAGCCGATCTCCTCTTCGCCCTCGATCATCACCTTCACGTTGCAGGGCAGCGCGCCGGTTTTCACCATCGCTTCGAGGGCCTTGACGTGCATGTACACCTGGCCTTTATCGTCGCAGGCGCCGCGGGCGTAGATCTTCCCGTCTTTGATCACCGGCTCGAAGGGCGGCGACGTCCAGAGGCTTTCGGGGTCGGCGGGCTGCACATCGTAGTGGCCGTAGACGAGCACCGTAGGCTTGTCGGCTCCCACCAGCTTCTCGGCGTAGACGATGGGGTTGCCGGCGGTCGGGCAGATCTCGACCGTATCGGCCCCGGCCTCGCGCAGCCGCTGCGCTACGGCGTCGGCGCACCGCAGCACGTCG
This sequence comes from Hymenobacteraceae bacterium, assembly GCA_046590685.1. GTDB lineage: Bacteria > Bacteroidota > Bacteroidia > Cytophagales > Hymenobacteraceae > JANNMJ01. The sequence continues at coordinate 8,309 of JBKJUQ010000284.1, read as the reverse complement.
GGCTTGTACTTGGCGTCAGCGGAAACGGACGGGATGCGGAGCAGCTCCAGCAGCTCGTCGATAAAGCGCTGCTGGTTGGCTTCGAGGTAGGCGGTAGTGGGTGAGGACATGGACGGGCGGAGTAACGCGTGAGGTTCGTCCGACAAAATAACGCAACGAAGCGCGCGCAACCGCGCGCCGGGGCAGCATCGTACCTTCGTTTTGCTCGCTTCAGCCGTGCTTACCCGATGCAACCCGTTTTCAAAACCCAGGACAAAGCCGCCGCCGACGCCTATCAGCGCCAGTATCACTGGAACCTGACGCCCGAAGTGCGGCTAGCGATCGTCGTACGGCTTAATCGGACGGCGCGCATTCTCCACGAAAGCAACCCAACCAATCCACCTTGGCCCATTCCGGATGGAACCAGAATACGTAAATCTGCTACGCCAATTCCACGCGGAGGACGTTGAGTACGTGGTGGTCGGGGGCTACGCCGTAGCGGCGCACGGACACCCCCGCACCACCAGCGACCTCGACGTGCTCGTTAACCCGACGCCCGACAACGCGCGGCGGGTCGTGCGAGCCCTCGAACGCCTGGGGTTTATTTACGGAGAGTTCGAAGAAGCTGATTTCGCAGTGGCGCCCAGCTTCGTGAACTTCGTATTGAACGGTCGCTACGTCGATCTGCTGACTGAAATCCGGGGCGTCAGCTTCGCCGATTGCCGGGCGCACGCGCTGAGTGTCACGTTCGGCGACGTCACGGTTCGCTACATCGGGCTCGGTGCGCTTCGCCTGGCTAAGGCGGCCGCCGGCCGGCCGCAGGACTTGCTGGACCTCGAAAACCTGCCCCCCGCCCCCGATCAGCCCTAGCCGTACCTCTCCCCCCTACCCCTGCTTCCGCCCGAACGGATTCACCTTGCTCTCGGTCCCCGCGCGCAGCCGGCCGATGTTGACGCGGTGCGTGTACACCACCAGCCCCGCCACCAGCGCCCCGAAGCCGAGCAGCCACGGATCGCGCGGCCCGAGCAGCGCCACCAAGATCACGAACGACGCCGCGCTTGTCATCGAGCTCACGCTCACGTAGCTCGTGAGCCAGAGCACGGCCAGGAAAATCAGCACGCACCCGATGGCCGGTAGCGGCGCCACCCCGAGCACCACCCCCAGCAGCGACGCCACCCCCTTGCCCCCCTTGAACCCCGCGAACGCCGAGTAAATGTGCCCCAGCACCGCCGTCAGCCCCAGGGCCAGCTCGGTCTTCACCAGATCGTCCGCCCCGATGGCGCCCGCGCTCAGCAGCCCGTGGGCCAGAAACGCCGCCAGAAAGCCCTTCAGGATATCGAACGCGAGCACCGCCGTGCCCGCCCGCTTGCCGAGCACCCGGAACGTGTTGGTCGCGCCCGAATTGCCCGACCCGTGCTGGCGGATGTCGAGGTGGTAAAACCAGCGCCCCACCCACAGCGCTGTGGGGATGGCGCCGAGGAAGTAAGCGAAAACGAAGGCGGCGGGCAGCAGAAGGAATGCAGGCATCGGGGACGAAAGTAGTATGACAGCCCCATTACCTCGGCTGCGCAGTAAGCGCTTGACAGACGACCACAACCTAATGCTCGCACAATCATAATTGCTGGGCTTCAGCTTAAAAAATATTTATTGTGTCGATACACAGATTTTAGCGATGGCACGTTAAATAAGTGCTAATGACAATTTTTAAATTTTTTGAAATATTCAACCTAAAGCTGCGTTAAAATTATTTTTTTATTATTAATACCGACCCCATATTATCAATTTGAAAAAAAGAGACTAGCTTTACTGCGCCAAAGAGCATGGTGCTCATTGGATTTTCGCCTTTTAATCGTGTTGTTATGCTGAAGCATTACCAGATGAAGCTTTCCCTGCGAGCCCTCGGCCTGTTGGTGGCCTTGGGCCTCCTCACCACCTCCTGCGAAAAAATCACCGTCGCCCCTGGGGGTGAGGAGAGTGGTCCTGAGGTCGTCGCCCGCATCACGGCCACCGCCACGCGCGATAACAACCTCGGGATGGGCAACCCGAGCGGCGCAGTGGCCAGCACCAGCTACCCAACAAATTATCTAATGGATAAGGGGATGTATACCATTTCCTATAACAACGTCTTGCTCCGCCCTAACTGGGTGAGCTGGCATCTGAGCACCGCTTGGAAGGGTGCCGCCACGCGTTCCACTTCTTTCACCAGCGACCTGACTTTGCCAGCCGGCTGGTATCGCGTTGTCACGGGCGACTATACCAACTCGGGCTTTGATCGCGGGCATATGTGTCCCTCAGATGACCGCGATTACTCTTCGACCGAGAACAAGGTGACCTTCCAGATGACTAACATCATCCCCCAAGCGCCTTACAATAACCAGCGCGCTTGGGCTAGCCTGGAAGCCTACTGCCGTACCCTCGCCACCGCTGGCAACGAGATGTACATCATCTCCGGTCCGGGCGGTTCGGGCGGCTCCGGCTCCCTGGGTGGTACTACTACCACCGTCGGCCCGGGCATCGCAGTGCCGAACTGGACCTGGAAGGTGATTCTGGTGCTGCCGAACGGTTCGTCCGACGTAAGCCGCGTGACGAGCGCGACCCGCGTCATCGCTGTCAAGATGCCTAACTCGCAGGCCATCGGTTCCACGCCCTGGGGGACCTACCGCGTCAGCGTCGACCAGCTTGAAAGCCTGCTGGGCTACGACTTTCTCTCCAGCGTTTCGACTACGGTTCAGAGCACTATCGAGAGCGGGGTAGACGCCGGCCCGACCCAATAAGCGAACCGTTCATCGGCCCGATTCAGCGCCCCCGTCCTAACTGCATAGGGCGGGGGCGTTTGGCTTGTTCACCATCAGGTATCAACGGTCGTGGTGCGCACGCCCAGCCAGCGGCCATCGGGCAGTTGGCCGACCAAGTACAAATCCTGCGGAGCCTCAGCTCCCACGCGCACGGCGCGAGCATCGCGCAGGGCGGTGCGCAGGAGCCTCAGCAACGCACCGTACGCGGGGGCTTGCTGAAGATCAATTGCCCCGGCACCTTCGGGGGGCGCAACCCGTTCGGCGAAAATGGCCTCTAAAGGCTGTTCGCGGAGGGAGACATTTACCGGTAAGTGGAAGGCGGTGCGAATCGCTGTCGGCAAATCACTCGCGGCGGGCAGCTGTACGACGCTAAGCGGGGCTTCCGACTCGCTGATGAAGAGCAGGCCTTCAACCAAGCGACTGAGCTGAAGCAGCAGGGGCTCTGGGGCAACAATTGCCGCTGCGGGGGGAGGAGGAGGATTCATCACGGGCTTGGTTAACTGAGGTGGCAACAAAGGTGAAGTGAGAGGGGCCAGTACCTCTGTAACTGATTTATCAGAGGCAACACAAATTCAGGCCGCAGCCACAGCGGGCAGTCGCCGAGCCTTGCCTCCCCTTACGGGTTGGTAGGCTCGCCGAAGGCGCCGTCAGTGGCGTTCTCGTCTTTCTTCTTCTTTTTCTTCTTCTTGCCGCCGTCGGCGGGCTGATCGCCTTCGGACGGGGCGAAGTTGCCGTTACCGGCGTCCGGGGCGGGCTCGGGGGCGGCTTCTTCGTCTTTCTTCTTTTTCTTCTTTTTCTCCGGCTCGGCGGCCGGCTCGGTCGGGGCGGTATCGCCGGTGGAAGGGCTGAAGTTGCCGTCGGCGGGCGGCGGCGTGGGGGTGGGCAGGCGCTCGCCTTCCTGGCGGCGCTTGCGCGGCGCGGGCTCGGTGCTGGCGCCGTCGGCGGGGGTAGCGCCGTCGCTCGGGGCGGTGTTGTCGGGAGTGGGGCGCGGGGCGGCGGAGCTTTTGCGCTTGAGGCGGCGGCGGTCTTCTTCCGAGCGGTACTGCTTGAGGAACCACCCGCGGAACTGGTCTTTCTGGAACTCATCGCCCGGCCACACGCCGAACTCGGAGGCCGTCAGGTAGTCTTCCTTCGGCTGCTTCTCGATGATCTCGTTGGCGAAGTTTTCCCACGACGAAAACGCGAGCAGCGTGCCGTTGGCGTACTTGAAGTGGTAGCTCGTGGAGGGATCGGGCTCCAGGAGCAGCTCGACGTAATCGCCCTCGGGGGCGCGCTTGATTTCGAGGTAGCCTTCCATCTGCGCGTTCACGTTGGTCTGGCCGGCATTGGCCACGCTGATGAGCCCGATGCTGTACCACGAGCGGTTCTTGCGGCTCCACTTGAGCTTCACGTCGCTCAGGACAAGGGTTTTGTCGAACTTGGGGTTGAGCTTGTAGAGCGGCTCGGGCGCGCCGCCGGGCTTCACCTGATTGAACGCTTTGGCCGGCTTGGAGCCGATCAGATCGCCGAGCTTCGAGTTCATGTCCTCCCCGATTTCCAGCGCCCGCGCGCCGCCCTCGCTCGACTTGGCCAGGTTGGCGCCCATCGTGGCGGTGCTCTTGCCGGGCAGCTTCGTGTCGATCAGGATCATTGTCGATAGCTCGTACACCCCCGAGTCGGGGATACCCGTGCCGTAGCCCGCCGCTTCGACCCGGAAGTTTGCGTTGTTGTTGATCAGGTTGAGCTTGCCGCGCATCGTGGTAGCGCCGTTGCGGCCGTCCCACGTCAGCACGTTGCCCTCGTTGACTTCGAAGCCATCGCGCTTGTCGGACCCCATCGTGAACATGTCCTTGCTCTTGTTGTAGGTCAGCACGTCGGCTACCTCAAAGACCATCAGGTCGGTGGCATCCTGCTTCACCCCCATGTACAACGGGTAGAGCTTGGAGGTAGCGTCGGAGCGCGCGATGCCCGTCACGAGCGTCGAGCCATCGGCGGCGTGCAGCCCGGCAATCGGGATGCGCACGTTCGCCGGGTCGATCGAGTCGGTGATCGCGAACCAGTCACTCGCGTTGAGCTCCTTGCTGAGCCGCAGGCGCCCTTCGCCCTCGTTGGAGAAGCCCCGCCGGCGCGACACGATCGCCATTCCGCCGCGGTACTGGATGCGCGGCGCCACGAATACCTGTTCCTTCTCGCCCACCAGCGCGCGGGCGCGGGTCACGAGGCCGTTGGCAATCGGCCGCAGAGTCGTGCCGGTCTTGGCGGCATTGGCCATTTGCTGCTCGCGACGCTTTTTGGCTTCCTTGGCGATTTTGTCGGCCGCTTTCTGGGCTTTCTTGTCGAGCCCCGGGTCGGCGAGGGCGTCGGCGCCATCGGCTACGGCCGCCACGGCCCGCTCGCGCAGCAGCACGGAGGCCGAGTCGATGCGGAAGTCGTTGAAGCGGATCGTCACCGTGTCGCCGCGGTTGGAGTAGCGGTACGTAGCCGAGCCGGTAAACCGCGTCCGCGAGTGAATCTGGATCTCGCCGTCGTAGAGGCGGTGGAACTTGGTGAGCGTGTCCATCGTGATGATGGCGTGCTGAAAGGGCTCCAGCTGCGCGCCCTCGTTGACGACCACGCGCGAGGAGTCGGGCTGCAAGCGCGCGTCGCCGACGGTGATGTACGGCACGCCGGTCGCGCGCAGCTGGAGCCGCTCAAGGTCATAAGAGCCGCCCGCGGCCGGAAAGCGCAGCCCCTGCTGGTCGGCTTTGGTGGAAACGAAATACGAGTTGGACGTCCCCGATCCCTCGGGCACCTTCATCGTGACGCGTTTTTTCTTGAAGTCCCAGCGCCCGCCGGGCAGCGACGTCCGGAACTGGATGCCCGTGAGCTCGGTGGTAGCGGCACCGGCCTTTTCCGGACTGAACTCCGCGAAGCCGCCCTTGATGTCGTAGTGCACCGTGGCGTCGTCAGCTTTCAGGGCGGGCACCTTGTCGTCGGGTCCCTTGATCAGGAGCGCCGCGTGGTGCGCATCGAACGCGTCGCTGCCGAGCTTCAGAGTCGTCGAGGTTACGCTCGCCGTCGCGCCGTCGAGCGTGCCCGAGCCGCCCAGACCGGCGGGCGTCACCACGGCGGTGCCCGTAAAGGCATAGTCGCCGTTGGCGTAGAGCTTGAACGGGTCCTGCTGGGTGGTCATGGTGAGGGAGTCGCGGGCGGCGAACCACTTCATCACGAAATCCTGGCCGTCGAGCTTGGGCGAAGTCGCCGACCCCGGAATGATCACCGACTGCCCGACGGCGAGGGCCGAGTCGCGGTAGAACACGAACTGATCGGATTTGAGCGTCGCTTCCTTCACCTTCAGCGAGCCGGCGCCTTGCAGGCCGCCCTGGTCCATGCGAACGATGTTGAAGAGCGTGCCCTTGCCGCCGTATGCGGCGATGCCCTCGGCCGGCACCTTGTAGGTAAAGCCCGACGACCCGTCGGCCTGCAAGCTCAGGTCGGTGGTGATGTCGGGGAAGATGCCACCCGAGTGAAATACGCCTTTGAGGCCGACGGGCACCTTGGCCGTCCCGTTGAGCGAGTCGAGCCGGAACGGGGGCACTTCGAAGTAGATCGTCGTGTCGTACACCCCGCCCTGAATCGCGGGGTCGTTGAAGTAGACGTACGCGCCGGATTGCGACTCAAACGACGGAAACTTCCCGAGCTTGCGGCGGCCGCTTTTGTTGTCGGGCCGGTTGAGGTAGAGGCGTCCCGAGCTTTTCTTACCCGGCGAGCTAAGCGTCATCGTCGCCGTCTTGCCCCCCTCCAGCTTCTTCTTCTTGTCGCGCACGATCGTCGAGTCGATCTTCGTCATATCGACGTAGAATCCTTCGTAATCGAAGATAAAATCGGACCCCACGAACGCCAGATCAGTCGCCGTGAGGCGGCCGTTGAATTTCATGTTGCGGTTCTGCTGGATGCGGACGATGCCCGAGTCGGGCTCCATATACACCCCGACCGAGTCGGCGAGGAAGTTGAAGCGGTCGACGCCACGCACCAGCAGCTCGTTGGTTTGCAGGTCGAGGGTGGCGTTCTTGCCCGCCGACGAGAGCGAGTTGATGTTGAGGTGATCGTAATCCTTCTTGCCCTTCGCGGAAAGCACGTAGTGGTCGAGCTTCGGCTTCGTGGTGATCAGACCCGTCGTTCCGTTGTACGATACGAAGCCGTCGCGGGCGAGCCCGGCCATCGCCTTCCCGAGCGAGGCCGGCGAGAGCTTCCGCGCCTCGGCCAGCTCGGTGAGGTAGAACGACTCGGTCTTTTTCTCCTTCGCGTACGCCCACACGAGCTGGAGGGGGTGAAAGCGGGAGGTCGTCTTCTGCTGCTGGTAGTATTCGTTGCTGAACCGGTCCTTCGAGGTAAACGAGGAGAACACCTGGTTCTTGGCCGTGATCATCGCGAAGTTGATGTACGGCGAGCGCACGTCCCACGTCACCAGCTCGGCGCCGATTTCGAGCTTATGGTACGAATCGGTGTAGGGCGTAGTGCGGAACCCCCCTTGGTTGCGCACCAGCGTGGCCATGTGCCGCCCCACGGCGTACTTGAACTTGACGCCGGGGTGCGTGAGCGAATCGGTGCCGCGCGTTCGCAGCACCACCGCCGCGCGGTTTGCCGTGATGAGCGAATCGCCGAGCTGAAACGCGTCCGAAAGCGCGCGCAGCCGCAGCGTGTCATCCTTGGAGAGGGCGATGGTCGAGAGTGAGTTGTCGAGGGCATTAGTCGAGATCCGGGCTCCGGCCAGCGAGAACCCGCCGTGGTAAGTAATACCGTCGCCGAGCTTCATCAGGCGCGCGTCGTTCGTGAACGAGGCGAAGCGTGGGTAGCTGGCGCGGCCCTTGGTGCCAACCCGCAGCGCGCGGAAATCAAGCACCCCGTCGATCGGCTTTTCGAGCACCGCCGGGTATTCCAGCGTCGCGCCTTCAGCCTTGAAACCGGGCTTGCTCACGTCGAAGGTGAACTGCTTGAGCTTCGCGGTGGCGACGTCGCCGGGCTTTGGCTCCCACTGCAACGTGCCGCCGTTACCGACAAACTGCCCCTTCGTGAGCAGCAACGCCCCGGTGGTGCCTTTGATCACGGTACCATTGATAGCCGCCACGGGCGTGCCGGTAGAGTCGAGCGTGGCGGCCGTTTTGGTCGTCAGGTCAATCTGCAGATCCACGTCTTTGAGTACCAGCACGGCGCCCGTCACGGGCGGCATCGGCTCGGGCGAGTAGGCGAGCATCGCGCCCATCGCGCCGCCCGCGGCGGTCTCATCGCCCCAGCCGCCGCCACTTACGGGCGCATCCGTGATGACGGGCTCCTCGCCCCAGCCTTCGGGTGCTTTTGGCTTGGCTGGCTCGGGCTTCGGAGCCGCTGCTTTGGGCTTTGGCTTGGCTTTGGGCTTGGCCGGCGCGCCCCAGCCGTCATCGCCCCCGCTGGCGGTAGCGGGCTCAGGGTCGCCCCAATCTCCCCAGCCATCGTTGGCGGGTTTGGGCTTGGGCTTCGCCTTGGGTTTGGGCTTAGGCTTCGCGGCGACGGGTGCGGCCGTCGGGGCGGGCTCGGGAT